>JAITIW010000040.1 GCA_031279255.1 Puniceicoccales bacterium | reverse complement strand
ACTCCTAAGCTCTGTGGATGCTCCGATCTGTACTTCTGTCCTGCTTTGATGTTTTCTTCCTCCGCTGTCGAGATATTGTTTAACTCCATCAGATGCGTAAATACTTGTTCCGAAGTGGGCCGGTGTGTTGGTTCCGGATCCATCATCCAAGCCATGAGTGCCGACATTTTTTGGACTTCTTCTTCCGAATATCTTTGTCCTGTTACAGCTCTCATATCATTATTAAGTTCCGTAAATGCTGCTTCAAAATATTCTGTTCTTCCTTTGTGATCCATACCTTGGGTTGTTTGAAGATATTCTTCAGAACCTTCATAAAATTGAAGACTCATCCCCAATCCAGCTTTACCAAATAAGATTGCAGGTAGAATCGTGCCTTCAGAATAAATATCGTAAGAAGGTTTAACTTCAAATGATTGCAATTCCTGTACTAAATTATCATGTGTGACTTTCAATATACCCCATTTTTCTTTAATAGCAGTTTTATGTTCAGGCGAAATTCCTGAAGTATTGAATTCTTCTCGTAATGTTTTCATTTCCTCCTCTGTCGATTCCAGCTTTCGTACTCTTGATACATATTCTGGACCACCATTTGAAGAAAAGGCTCCTATGTTGTCGCCAATATTTCTCGCCCCACCTAAATCAATAACACGAAGGTGCCCTTCCTGGTCCAACATGAGATTAGAAGATTTCATATCACAATGAACCATTCCGGCAGCATGGATGGACATCATTTCGGAAGCAAATTCCAGGGATCTTTGTTTAGCTCCTTGCAAATCTTTTGGATAACCAGAAGCATCATAAATAGGATTAGATTCTGAAGCTCTTAAAGCATGGAATAAATTGTCTCCCTGAATTCTTTCCTGTATAATAGAACCATCAGGGCCTTTCCCCAACACGGTCACAACTCCGCCGAATCCTTGCAGTCTCGCAAAATCAGTTTCAGAATCATGGACACGTTCATCAACAGCTTTTCTCAGTTCTTCGGACCGATTGAATTCGATCTCCATATCTGCTTGATATCTTGGGTCTAACCCTGTTTTAATGACGACATCCCTGTTACCAGCCTTCCCGGCACACACTTGGCCAAAACCGCCACTGCCCAGAAACTCTGTCTGAATTAACGGAGTTTTCCGAAAATCTTTTAGGCTTTTATCGCCCATGAAGTGTTCATGTCGTTGACATACTTGTTCTAAAATCTTTTCCACAGAGTTATATTTTTTTCCAAAAAGTTGTCCGACGGTTGCAAACCAGGCTTGGGCACCAGCCAACATTCTCCCTTCCTTTTTGTACGCACTGTGAACATGCGACAGTGCCTGGCCGAAACCCAGCCCACCTAAATTATCCCATCCCATATCATTTTCCTTTCAAACTTCCAGGCCTCGCGCCAATCCCCTCCTACGATAGCCCTAGTATGTTCAATTACCGAGGCTCGTCAATTATCGTAGCTTGAGAACTTTTAACCAAGCTTGAGTACCAGCGCGTTTTAAAAAAGATAAGGTCTCTCTTCTTGACATGTTTAGCAAAAGGCACAGGTTCCGCTGGCTAATTGAGAATATTAACTGTGGGACATAGCCTTAAGGATACGCTTAATCTGCCTCAGACGACATTCGCTATGCGAGCGAATTTGGTCGAGCAGGAGCCCGAGCGCATCGCCCGATGGGAACAAATGCATCTCTATGAAAAAATCCAAGAAAAGAATCAACAGGGAGCATTTTTTATCCTCCATGATGGACCACCTTTTACCAACGGAGATGTCCACATCGGCACGGCACTGAATAAAATTCTTAAGGATATCATTTTGCGTTATAAATCCATGAGAGGCTTCCGTACGCCCTACGTTCCGGGTTGGGATTGTCATGGGTTGCCGATCGAACATAAAGTGGCTAAGCAACTTCGAGAAGAGAAATCTTCACTCTCTGTTCCAGAGCTACGTCGAGCTTGTGCTGAATTTTCTAAAAAATTTCGGAAAAAGCAGCGCCAGCAATTCCAACGGCTTGGCATTCTGGCCGACTGGGCACATGAATACTGTACGATGGATCCTCCTTACGAAGCCATTGTGCTCGAGATTTTTGCCAAAGCTGTAGAGCAGGGATATGTCTACCGCCGCCAAAAGCCCGTCTATTGGTCAATCCCCTGCAAAACCGCTCTGGCCGAGGCAGAAATTGAATACAAAGAACACCGGAGCCCCTCCATTTGGGTCACATTTTCCATCCTAGAAGACGAACATTCGCGGGCACTTGGACTTTCCAGCGACGCGGTTTTTGTCATTTGGACGACGACACCCTGGACTCTCCCTTCCAATATGGCCATTGCGCTGCATCCGAAACGGCGCTATGTGGAAATCATCTCCCACCAAGGTAAATTCATCGTCGCAGAGACACTTTTAAATTCCTTCGTCGAGGCCTGTAATATCTCAGATTTTCAAATTCATAGAACATTTTTGGGGCAGGAATGTGAAGGAATTCGGACACAACATCCTTTGATTTCAAGAGAGAGTCCCATTGTTTTGGCTGACTATGTGAGCGCTGACACGGGGACCGGTTGTGTTCATATCGCTCCGGGACATGGTTTAGAGGACTACCAAGTCGGTCTACAGTATCATTTAGAAATCTACAGCCCCATCGATGATGACGGATGCTATGTCGACGATGGCCATATTCCCCAAGATCTTGTCGGTATTTCTGTCCTTGAGACCGAAGCGGGTTGCCGCGCCAATGAGGCTGTTATTGCTAAATTACGCGTCAGCGGTCACCTACTGGCTCATGAAAGCATCAGCCATTCGTATCCCTACTGCTGGCGATCCAAAACACCTGTCATTTTTCGGGCTATGCATCAGTGGTTTCTGTCCATCGATCATCAAAATCTTCGGGAGCGAGCTCTGGAGGCCATCGATCACATTCAGTGGCTCCCCTCTTGGGGCGAAAACCGTATACGCGGAGCGATTGTTGCGCGACCCGATTGGTGCATTAGCCGCCAGCGCAGTTGGGGAATTCCACTTCCGGTATTTTTCAATGAACATGATGAGCCGCTATTGGATGCGTCTATCATTCGCCGCATTGCGGATAAAATCCGACAATATGGCAGCGATTTTTGGTTTCGATCCACAGCAGAAGAGATTTTAAAAGGCATCGATCTTCCTCAAAATTGGTCACGTGGAAACTTGCGAAAGGGCGAAGATACGCTCGACGTCTGGATCGATTCCGGCAGTAGCCATACGGCTGTTCTTAAAACTCAAAGTCATTTGCGTTTTCCAGCCGACCTTTATTTCGAAGGCAGTGACCAGCACCGTGGATGGTTTCAGTCCTCTCTGTGGACCAGCCTTGTGGCCAATGGGCAGTCGCCTTACCGAAGCGTCCTGACCCATGGCTTTATCGTCGGCGACGATAAAAAGAAAATTTCCAAAAGTGACGGGAAGCCGCAAACGGCGGATGATTATGTCCAGCGCTTCGGGGCCGATATCGTTCGTCTATGGATTGCCTCTGAGGATTTTCGAAATGACATCCCTCTTTCGGATGACATTTTCACCCACATCATCGGATCTTACCGGACGATTCGCAATACGTTGCGTTTTCAATTGGGCAATCTTTTCGATTTCGATCCCGTAAAAGATGCCATTGAATGGGGTCGCCGAACACCCATCGATCGATGGATTCTTCAGAAAACGCGGCATCTCATACAGCAAACAAGCGATGCCTATGAGCATTACGAATTTCATCGGGCCTACCAGTATATTAGTCGCTTTTGCAACATCGAATTGTCGGCACAGTATCACGATATTCTCAAGGATCGGCTCTACACCTTAGGTCGCCAATGCCTGGAGAGGCGTTCTTCGCAGACGACGATTTATCAAATTTTTAATATCCTTATCAGACTCTTGGCGCCTATACTCACATTTACCTGTGATGAGGCCTATGAAGCCCAAAAAGAAAAAACAGTCGAATCCATTCACCTTACGGAATGGCCAAAGCTGGAGGAAATTCCCGAAGACAGTTCGGTGGAAAAAGAACTGGACTGCATTTTAGGGTTCCGCTCACAGCTTCATGAAAAGCTTGAAAAAATGCGCCAGGAAAAGATCATTGGCCAATCACTTGACGCGCATGTTATTATTCATGGTTCCAGTAAAGATACTTTATTTCAAGTGTTACACAGAAATGCAAATAATCTTCCGGAATATTTTATCGTTTCCAAGGTGACCTGTGAGGAATGTTCCGATAAAAATTCTCCTGAAGTGGAGATCAAAATAGCGAGTGGTGAACGCTGTCCTCGCTGCTGGCGATATGTGGATAAGCTTATTCCGGCCGGTGAATTTGGAAATGTTTCCGAGCGTTGTGGCCGTGTACTCCAAAGCCAATGCGCAGACCTTTTTTAAAAAATTTGTTTTATCTATGACGCGTATACTCTCATCACAGCTCAAAAAAACGCTTAAGCGCGATGTCATTCCTGATGGCATTCAACACCGTAAACATGCCCACAAGCATCCACATCATCGAGATTTACCCGTTTTTTCGATGAAAGATGTCCGCTCTGTCATTGCCGAATCTCAGCGCTTTCATTCTGAGCATGCGGAGGAAATGATAGCTCATGAAAAAACGAAGGTGAATACTCCCCTACCCTCTCAGCCACGACCCAAGTCTCGCGTCGTAGCCAGTGCTGGGCTTGCAGACCTTTTGGGATTCGATCCGCGCCAATTCCAGACATTTTTGGAAAAAAACGAAAAAAATGTCCCGGAAAAATTTAAAAAATACTACGATCGGCTCATGGCCTTGAAGACGAAGATACAAAACCCTTTATCGAATCCTCAAATTGAGGGATTCGACATCGATTTCGCACTTGCTCTGATGCCTTCTGAAGCAGAGGCTTTACAGGAAATCGAAAAGGCCATGGATCGCATTTTTAATGGGACTTATGGCTTATGTGAGGTGACGGGCCAAGCCATCGATGAAGAGCGTTTGCTGGCCATCCCCTTTGCACGTTGTTCCGTCGAAGGTCAGGCCGAAAAAGAGCGTCAAAGTAACCAACGCGTCCCTGATGCTGAAAGAATTTTTCTCGATGGCATGGAAGAAATTCCGGTGGTTTACGACGAGGAGATGGAAGTGCAGGAATAAACTAAACCGATGTAATATCATACAGTCCGTAGAGTCATTTTAAATCTTGCTTTCCGGCTTATGAATACTGCCTACACAAATCACGTGGTATGATACGATACGTAGGAGCTCTTTTAAAGCCGAGGTCAGCGCGGTTGCTTATCATTTTGATAATATCTTTCGCACTGGGACATGGTTATGGCAATGCAGACTGGAAAAAAGTCGATGAGCAGCAATTTTGGACTAGTTGGTTGAATTTTCCCGGGGTTGGTTCGAATTTAGCAGAATCTCACCTGAGATATCTTGAGTGGGTTGGATATTTTGCGAAATACCGAGAAGAGGTTGATCTTCTGATTCAGCAATTAGGAGTTCGCCATGAGGATCTCTCATGCTATATAATTAGTGCTGTCAAGTTTGACCCGCCAGATACTTCTGATCGCTTTTATCTTAATTTTCCGCCAGGACTCATGACAAAGAGGACTTCAGTAGCCGTAAAGCCTTTTTGCGAAAGGCAGATAATGGAGTATCCTTATGATGTTGCCAAATGGGAGGATGGTATTAAAAGAGAAAGCGGTATCCGTACGAGATCTCTTCCCAATGGTTTTTGCATAAGAGAGTACATTCCCGATGGATGTATTCCGGATGGTGTGGATGCTATCATGAAACGATCATGGACTGCGTGGCGTGGTAATGTTTATATTTCTGAGGCTACTGTTGCTACCCATGACTATGTTGCTGCTGATGCTCTAGGGTATGGGCCCATGAGACTTACCGCCAATAGTGAAGGCAACATTCTTTTTGAAAAGGGCTATGGTCCCATTTTTTTCGTTTTCATTCCTGTCCCTGGCCGCAGTCCTAAAGTTGCTCTCTTAAGGTATCGCTTCTGGTTCTTTCCAAGTTAAGGTAAAAAAATGGATAGGATGTTTTCGGGGTGCCGAGGAGTAAAGCACTTATCGTAGGCGCCACAAGCAACAAAAATCTTGCCTTCTATCTTATGGGTATTACACGCATACAAACCAATGCGGAGTTTTTTAAAACGTTCTTATGGGGTATTCATTATGGTTTTCATGTGTATACTATTGTTCGACGGCATTACGAAGTACTATGTTCGCCTCCATGCCTCTTCATTGGCATCTGAGCCCATTCGGTTAGGATGTGATCGGATTCGCGTCACTTATACCCAAAATACAGGAGCCGCATGGAGTCTTTTTCAGGGACATAATTTCGGATTAGCTCTCTTGGGAATCATAATACTGCTGATTATTTTCTGGAAGCGTTTTCAAACCATTGCGGTACGTCCCATCGTTTACGGATTACTCTGTGGTGGAATTTTGGGTAATGTGATCGATCGCATGTGTTACGGTTATGTTACAGATTTTATTGATATTTATTTACCTTTCTACCACTGGCCAAGTTTTAACATCGCCGATAGCGCCATCTGCATAGCAGTTTGCTCTCTCTTGTTCTCAACTCCTCACTGTACCGAATCACGAGTAGCGTAAGTTATAATGGAAGCCCTGATTTCGGTCCAACACCTCCACAAATACCACCAAGAAGATCTCATTCTCGATGACATCAGTTTTTCGATTGAGATGGGTGATCTCGTCTCCATTATCGGTCCTTCTGGCTGTGGGAAATCGACACTTCTGCGATGCCTCAACTGTCTCGATACTTTTGATGCTGGTACAGTGACCATTGATGGCATTACGCTCTCAAGGCCTATGCAAGAGAAGCTACAGGCGGTTGATGAAGAATTTCTCGATAGGGCTCATGCCCTTCGGCAACACGTCGGCATGGTCTTTCAATCTTTCAATTTGTTTCCCAACAAGACCTTACTCGAAAATATCATGTTGGCCCCCATAGTCGTCAAAAAAGAACAACACGATGTGGCAAGGGCCAAAGCTATGGCGTTACTCGAAAAAGTCGGACTTTTGGGTTTAGCTCATCGACGTCCGTGGAGTCTCTCCGGTGGGCAAAAGCAACGAGCCGCCATAGCGCGTGCGTTGGCGATGCAACCCAAGGTAATGCTCTATGATGAACCCACATCGGCACTCGATCCCGGTATGGTCGAAGAGGTGTTAGAGGTCATGCGCCATCTCGATCATGAAGGCATGACGCAGATCATCGTCACGCACGAAATGCGCTTTGCACGCGATGCATCCGATTATATCATTTACATAGAAAATGGGAAAATTGTTGAGATTTCTGATGAAGATGAAATTTTTATCTCTCCCAAAGATGAGCGAACTCGCCGCTTTTTAAGGCGATATATGTAACATAAGATTGATCGCATAGATAAAACAACAATGTTTGAATCTCTTTTAGATTTGGTACAACTCAATTGAAAATTTTCATACACCCATTCTATAGCCTTATAAAGCTTCCAGAACTCCTTGATGCAATCGATATTGCTGTTGCATAAGCTGAGAAAATGGTGCGTGATGCGTGACGAGTAAAAGAGCGGTATGCTCTTCGGCTTGCATCTCCTCTAGTAATTGCATGACATGTTCCCCATTGGTTTCATCTAAATTCCCAGTAGGTTCATCGGCGACGATGACTCTGGGGCGATGGATAAAAGCTCGAGCAATAGCTACTCTTTGGCGCTCGCCTCCGGAAAGTGTCATCGGGAGCTGATGGCTATGCGAGATCATTCCGAGTCGTTCGAGTATATCTTGAGCCCTTTTTTGATCACCAAAATCCACATGAACTTTAAGGATGCGATAGGTTAAAAGAAGGTTCTCTAGAACATCGAGTTCTGGAATTAAATGACAACTTTGAAACACAAAACCTATGTGCAATGCCCGAAACTGGGCTATTTTTTTCGAAGACCATGCATGGATAGATTCTCCATTCCACAGCACCTCTCCGGCATCAGGTTTTTCCAAAGCCGCTAAGATATTCAAAAAAGTGCTCTTGCCCGCTCCGGAAATACCACTAATACCTACGGAACTTTTTGGAAATAGGGAAAAAGATACGTCCTTTAGGATTTCTGTGCGACCATAAGGCCCCTGGAAATTTTTTTTAATATGACGTAATTCGATACAGGACTCGTGGTCTTTGATCATACACAGTTCGCAAGATTTCAGAATGAGAATAAAGATTGGCTCTGATTCGAGAAAAAATGAAACTTATCCCTATCTCGTTCCATGAAACCCTAAAGTAGAAAAGATAATAAAAGATTATGAAAAATAAATTCTTCACAATAGTCATTGTGTCGGGAGGTATGGGTAATGAGTAGTTCTATGTCAGCTCAAGAAATAAAGATGCTCGTCATACAATCGAATATACTTATGGCGTTATCACACCCAGACGGGTGATTGTGGGGCAGCTGATGCCGCTTACGCTGATGCTTTTGTGGGATGTTTTAATGAGTTTGGCCCTTTGTATATCCATCCCAATCTCCAAATACCCTAAGCTAGATCTCTGGCCCCTCGACGAATTTTATCCTTGCGGCCGAGGTAAAAAATATAAAATGTAAAACTGGAAGGAATATTATGGTATGGGAATTAGGAGACACGAGCCGATAAGAAAAGATCGTGGTTTCACGCTGATCGAATTACTGGTCGTCATCGCCATCATCGCTATTTTGGCGGCTATTCTGATGGTGGCGGTACGCAAGGGTATTCAGGCGGCACAGAAGACACGGGCAGCGAGCCATATGCGGCAGATCATCCTCGCCTATGAGAGTTGTACACAAGGATGGAGTAGCGATGATGACTTTTTTGTTGGGGTAGCTATGCTTCGCGATAAAGGTGAAGTTTTTTCAGCTCACCACTGGATCGCAGGACTGGCCAAACGAGGATATTTTAACGATCCTCGCTTAGTGGCCTTCGACTTTGATCCTCTGGTGAACAAATACACCGCTGCGGGATTTTTGTGTTATTTCTTCGGTAAGTACATAGGTAATGTCAGGCCTACACAGATTTGGAATAAAACAGAAGATACTTTTGGTGATGGGTTCAAAAACATGCCCCTAAGTCTTTGCTTCAACATGGATTTCGATAGCCGAAAAGCGACAGCCCACACACCACTCCTCTGGACGCGTGGATTAAATGAAGAAGGTACTTGGAATCCCATTGAAGGTTCAAAAGGTGACGGCAGTGATGGTGGTATTTGGGGCGATAGCGGTGGACTGATCGGATTTATCGGCGGCTGTGTCGAGTGGTTTGAATCCCTCACCGGAAAAAATGCCTTGCCGACCTACGACGGCAGTGGCACCACCTCTAATATCCAAAAGGCTATCAATGACAGCGGCTACTTCGTTGATTGGATGAGCGGTTATGATTCCACTCCAACGCTTTGAAAACATACTGCTTAGAACCAATAAAAAGTGGGAAAATTCCCAGGAAAAGATAAAACAGAAGAATTTTTCAGAACTTACCGGCCAGATATTCTGCGCAGGAATCCAGGGATTCTAGGCGTTTGTAATCCTCTTCCGGGATCTCGATATGGTATCTTTTACGAATCTCCATCACGATGTCCAAGAAATCCATGGAATCCAGATCAAGTTGCTCTCTTAAAGGCACATCCGGCTTGACTTTCGATATATCCTCATCGGGCGCTATCTCTTTTATGATATCGAGAAGCTCTTTCTGTATTTCCTCTTTCGTTATAATCCGCTTTTTACTTGCTTTACTTGTCTTACTCATGTCAACACGCCGTCCTCCTTATTTCTTTAAAAAAACATCGCATGTCAAGAACTTTAACGCCGAAGTGCTAAAAATGAATCTCCGATTGAAGCGAATCCTTCGACACTGGCATGAGTCCTAACTTTTCCCAAGCTTTAGGGGTCAAGAGTCGTCCTTGCGGCGTCCGTTGTAAGTATCCCTCTTGGACGAGGTAAGGCTCGTGAACTTCCTCCAGTGTATGGCGATCTTCGCCGATGGCCGCTGCCAATGTCCCGATTCCCACCGGCCCGCCATGGTAATTCTCGGCAAGGCAATTCAAGATTTGTTTGTCCATTTCATCGAGGCCTGAGACATCGATCTCCAACAATTCCAGGGCATCTCGTGTCGATGCTAATGAGATCGACGTCTGTCCCTGTTGTTGGCAGTAATCGCGGATAAAGCCTAATAAATTATTGGCCACTCGAGGTGTCCCTCTGGATCGATGGGCAATTTCCTCGGCACTCTCGCGATCGATCTCGACGGGCAATAAACGAGCACTACGCATGACAATTTGTGTCAGATCATGGACTTCATAATACCCCAAGCGTGTTTGGAGCGTAAATCGACTGCGCAGTGGTGGTGTGAGAAGTCCTGTCCGCGTCGTGGCTCCGACAAGCGTGAATCGTGGCAAATCCAAACGAATCGATCGTGCTTGTGGCCCTTGGTCGATGAGGATGTCGATGCAAAAGTCTTCCATCGCGGAATACAAATACTCTTCGACAGCCCTTGGCAGGCGATGAATTTCGTCGATGAATAAAATATTTCCCGACTCTAGGCTCGTCAATAATCCCGCTAGATCTCCTGCTTTTTCGATAACAGGCCCTGAAGTCACCCGCGTCTGCGTCCCCATTTCATGGCCCAAAATCATGGCTAAGGTGGTCTTGCCCAGCCCTGGAGGGCCGCTCAATAATATATGTCGCAACGGTTCATGGCGTTGTTTCGCAGCTCCTGTCATGACCTTCAAACGTTCTAGGGTACGTCTTTGACCAATAAAATCATCGAAAGCTTTGGGGCGCAAAGAAGGATCTGATGCCGCTTCGGAAGCTTTTTTGAGCTGAATTTTAGTTTCCATAATCGAGTTTCGAGAGATAACGCTCGGCCATAATGGCGGCCGAACAGCCCATTCCGGCTGCCGTGACAGCTTGGCGGTAATGAGGATCAGCGCAATCCCCGGCGATAAAAATACCGGGAATCTCGGTTTCTACACCTTTTCCCAAGAGATAGCCTTGATCATTCAATGGTAATATTTTTTGAAAGAGTGAAGTATTTGGAACGTGTCCGATTGCTAAAAATATACCACGGCAGGGAATGAGCTCCGTTTCCTGCGTCTCGACACGCTGCACCTGTAGCGATTCGACATGATCTTTCCCTAAAATATTCAGAGGAATGCGGCTCCACAAGCAGCGAATTTTTTCGTGATGCGTGACCCGTTCGGCCATGATTTTCGATGCCCGCAGTTGATTCCGTCGGTGCAGCAAGTAAACACATGAACAAAAGCGCGTCAGGAATAAAGCATCCTCGCAAGCGGTATCTCCGCCGCCGATTACGATCACTTCATGATGGCGATAAAAAACTCCATCACAAGTCGCACATGTGCTGACGCCTTTCCCACCATAAAATTCCTTTTCTCCGGGAATGCCTAAGGTGCGAGCACTCGCGCCGGTCGCTATGATGACCGCTTTCGCCAACAATGTCGTTCCATCGCAGGTCATTTGCTTTTTCTGCGCCGTAAAGGCTACTTTCCTTACTACTTCCGAAAGAAAACGAGCCCCGAATCGCTCCGCCTGTTGACGCATATTCATGACAAGCTCATAGCCAGAAATATTTTCTGGAAATCCGGGGAAATTTTCGACATGACTCGTTGTCGTCAATTGTCCACCAGGCTGTGGTCCTTCGATAACCAAAGGGTTCAGCCCAGCTCGTGCAGCGTAGATAGCTGCTGTCAGTCCAGCGCAACCGCTCCCTATAACCACTATTTTTTCTTCCGGCATACCACGAGATAAAATGACATTTTGGGGCCCTTATAAACCCTAATATTTAAAAAACTTCAACTCGTTTTTTGCGAGCCTGATAATAAAGTACACATGACACGAACAGCAGTATGCACAACGTCATGGGAGCGTCTAATAATCGCCATGTGCCTAAAAACGGATGCAGCGTCATCTCCACATCGACGCATTTTCTATATAGCATAAGAGCCCAGACTATGCCGGTATGAAAACCGATGGCAGGTATGAGAGAGCGATAAAAAAATACCAATTGCGATAAAATGATTCCCATGAGCAGAAGGATTACAAACGGAATCGCTTCGAAATTCCAAAAAATCCCACCAAGGTGATAGTACATCATGCGAAAGCCGCTGTTCCAGATCACTTCCGACATGGGTATGTCCATCGCTCGCGGGACATAGAAATGAGAATAAGCAAAGATGAGAGAACTGATCCATATGGCTCCCTGTCGACCGATAGAACGATATAGAGACAACAAAAGGCATCCACGGAATAATCCCTCTTCTAAAATGGCAATGAAGCATGCGCTCATCGTATACCATAAGATCCATCTCCATAATTTTGCAGACCAAGGAATGAATGTACACGGGAAGTATGTGACTTGAGCGAGCATGATGACGAGGTCCAAGAAAATCCCTAGCGTAAAAAATTTCCAAAAATAAGAATTTTTTGGTTTTTTTATGGCATCTTGGGACATACCAGGCTGCTGCGCTAGCCACGCTTTTAGCCCAAAAATCAGGAGCAGGCCTGTGAAACAAAATAAATGGATACGGTCGTAAACCATCCGAAATCCTTTCGAGAGAACATAGGATGTTATGCGACTGGGGGCTTTTATGTGCCAAAAGACTAGCAGATGTGCTACTGCTGGAGCCGCAAAGGCGGCTAAAAAAAGAGAAGCAAAGTACAGATAAAGTATGGATTTCCAATGAAGGATTTTTTCTAGAAAAGATATGGATTGACCCGATCCTTGTATAGTTTGCTTGTCTTTCACTCTATGAGAAATTTAAAAATTGGCTATAGGATGCAAGTGTCAAATCTAGGCCAAGAGATGAGTTGATCGGGAGGCGATTTTTCATACCTCTCATGTGAGGCATCACAACGCATTGGCATATGTCATGGTTTTGTTAAGAATTTAAAAATTTTCATGCTCAAGATCATATGGATAGAACCTTTAGGATTTTGTTTTGGCGTACGCCGAGCCATCGAGAGAGCTCGAGAAATAAAATCTAAAATTTCAGGCCCCGTCTATACGGATGGACCTTTAATTCACAATTGGCAGGTTCTCGAGGCATTAGAAAAAGAAGGTATTGTGGCCAAGGAGATCAAGGATACCTTTTGCCCGGAAAACGCATCGGCTATCCTCATACGTGCCCATGGAATTAGTCCCGATCGACATTGTTGGCTCAAGACTTGGTGTCATTCCCATAACTGTTCATTGGTGGATGCCACCTGTCCCCATGTGGCTCGTACAGCGGATCTTGTTCAGCACTACAGCCGCAAAGGGTATATTATTTTTCTTTTAGGAGATCCCGAGCACGCGGAGATACAGGGACTCAAAGCCCATGCCAAAACATCTTGTTTTGTTTTTCAGGATATGCCTTCCCTAGATCATTTTTTGAACAATGTGGAAAAAAATACCCTTGCGCAGCCTCATCTCTTAACCAGTCAATCCACACTTGATGTAAATTTCTTGGAACAGGCTGCGCGATACCTAAGCAAAAAATTGCCTCAATTGATCATCCGTAACACGATCTGCTCCGCAACGCGACAGCGACAGCAGTCCTTACGGAATGCGCTGCGGCTTGGCGTTGATGCTATTCTGGTCATCGGCGGAAAGAATTCTGCTAATACACGGCGACTTGTCGCCATAGCGCAGGCATCCCATACGTCTACGTATCACATCGAGAATGAGAAAGAAATTAACCTCGAGACCTTACGCTCTGTTCAAAAATTAGGCATCTGTTCCGGAACATCCGCTTCGGAAGAAAATATTCAAAAAATCGTAGATTTCTTGCGAAAAAAATTTTCAAATTTTTGAAGAAAAATAAAAAACTCTTCGCAGGGAGATATAAAGGAAACGCAGTCTTATCCTAAAAGGCCTGCTTCATTTGGTGAATTTTTGAGCAGAGTGTCGTATTTCCAAAAATCGATTCCATTCTGACTGGCGGATTTGCCGCCTTTGAGCCCTTCGGGCTCGCCCGCTACGCGGGCAGCGGCTGGGAAAATGAAAGCTCCCGCTTTGCATTTTCTCCAGACGCAAAGGCGGCAAATAAGAAAAATACACCTGAGAGGCTCAAATGCAAAAATATCAGGAGCCACAAAGCTTTATTACGGAAACTGATTTATCTCTCCAGAACTTGAATTATTCACCAGATTACTGTAAATTCAATGGCGCGACTTTTTGTTGTTCTCCTCTGCGCCGTATGGCATCGAGCTGCGGCTGGATACGCACTTTTCCCGCTTCGTCGAGATGATCGATAAAAAGAGTACCATCCAAATGCTCCGTCTCATGCTGCAAGCAGATGGCAAAGAGTTTTTCACATTCCAAAGTATGCTCCTTCCCCCCTTCATCTTGGAATCGGATCGTTATCCTTGAAAATCGTTCTACGGAAGCTTGGATACCAGGGATGGAGAGACAACCTTCTTGGCTGAGCAATTTTTCAGCCGATGTGTTGAGCACAACGGGATTGATCACTATCAAGGGCATGAGGTCAGCGACCACTGTGGGTTGTCCATCGAAGATACAAGTTCCTACAATGTCAGGCTGACGGCTTGCAGAACCTAGATCGATGATACAGACTCGTTCTGTCCATCCTACTTGCTGAGCAGCAATGCCAATGCCCTTTGCCTTGTGCATTATCTGTAGCATTTTTCTATAGAGATTTTTTCTCGGCTGATCAAAAATTTTCACCTCTGTAGCGGGAGTTCTCAGCGCAGGATTCCCTAGTAAGCAAATGCTAGCAACAGACATACCCAAAATCATGGATTTTAGCGAAACTCTGACTTATGGGCTGTCAAAGTAAAAAAGTTTCGACAATAATTTTATAGCCATTTGGATGATCGCCATCTATGACAATCGTTCAATTTTTCTGGATTGGGCACGGACTCATGTCCTTCATGATATTTCTGGGATTACTTTCCCTGTTATTTTTCCTGGAACGTTTTATCTTTTTGCACCAAGGTCGGCTTCAAACACCAGCCTTCATCGAGGGCTTAAAAAATATTTTACAGAAAAATCGCCTAGCGGAAGCGCTCACGCTCTGTGAAGAAACGCTTCACCCCGTGGCTCAAATTGCCAAAACAGCATTGATTCATATTCATCGTCCAGCTGAAGAACGTCAGCGACAAACCCGCGCAACGGCTCTGTTGGAACTGCCGCTCTATGAACGGCGCATAGGAGCTTTAAGTGCCATAGCCAAGATTGCTCCCATTATCGGCCTTCTCGGGACTACTCTCGGGTTTCTGGATATGTTTCGTCGGCTGGAAAATATCGGAGCCTATACAGGAGCCAATGCTTTTGCGGAGTATATCATATCCTGTATTTTATTAACGGCTGCCGGTCTCATCATCGCTGTTTTTTCCAATTTATTTTACCATTTTCTCTATGGTCGCTCGAAGGCTCTCATCCGCGAAATGGAATGGGCTTATAATCATATTCTTCAGATAGCCGATACTTATTCGCGGCAGGAGCGATTGAAAGAAGACATTTATGTCCCATGAGACTAAGAGAAAATTTCTATGAAGATATCTGAATTTACGCCTTTTTGTCGCCTCCGAGAACCGGATCATTTTTTAGATTTCTGGGCATTTGCCAACGTATGGTTCATCATTTTTCTTTTTTATCTCCTGGGTTCGCGATTTGTCTTTTCACCGGGCATTACGGTCGATTTGCCACGCATCACAGATCCTTTAGCAGCCGCACCCACTACGGGAGTACTGACATTATCCAACGATCGCCTCTTTTTTTTCGATGGGAAGATCATTTCCTTGGATAATTTACAGGAGATTTTGGAAAATTTTCTCGTATATCATACCCAACGACCGGCTATTCTGCTCGTCCGACCGGACAAAAACCTTTCCATCAATGTCCTATGCCAAGTCAGTGTTATGGCCAAACGGGCTGGATTTGAACAGATACAAATTGCCTGCTTAGAAAGCGAAAAAAAGGAGTAAATTTTCATGGCCGATAAAATTTCTTATCACGGCTCATTTTAAACTTAAGATGCACCCCAACGATTTAGGCTTTTCGACGCCCATGATGCGGCAATACTGGGAAATTCGTCGTTCTTTACCGAGCCGAACGCTTCTCTTTTTTCGATTAGGAGATTTTTACGAAATGTTCGGGGAAGATGCTGAAATCGGTTCGCGATTATTGGGCATTACCTTAACTCAGCGCCAAGATGTTCCGATGGCCGGTATTCCTTTCCATGCCGCCGAGACGTATATCGCAAAAGTTCTCAACGGAGGCTATAAAATAGCCATTTGCGATCAAGTGGAAAATCCTCAATCGGGAAAATTAGTACGGAGGGAAATTACGCGCATTCTTTCCCCAGGAACAACGATCGAGGATCAGCACCTCGAAGCGTCGCATAATCGTTTTCTGTCCTCTTTTTCCATCGAAAAAAATGGCTTTCAGCTCGCTTGGCTCGAGATGTCGACCGGAAATTTTTCTCTGTTCACCACCCCAGATTTTCAAACATTTTTGTCCGTATTTCAGACGCTCCATGCGACAGAAGTGGTGATCAGTGAACATGCCGAAGAAGATTGGGAACAATTTCTCGACGAAAAAGCATTGTCGACTTTAAAAGCGGTCATTCATCCTATCCTTCGATCTGAAATTTCTCCCTATGCCTTTGATATTACAACGGGCTATATGCTCCTTAAGGAAATACTAGGAGTGGCCAATCTTTTGGGATTTAGCATTCCTGAAACACACCCAGCTTTAGGGACAGCAGCCGCTCTTATCCGCTATATCAGTGAGAATTTACGCCAATCTCCTCATAATTTGTATTCCCTCAAGGAGTATAAAATTCAAGATTTCTTGGTGCTGGATAAAATAACACAGTCTCATCTGGAGATTTTCTATACTTATTCCGGTAAACGCGAAGGGTCATTGTTAAAAGTCATGGATAGGACGCAGACGAGTATGGGAGCTCGTCTTTTGGAGACATACCTGATGACGCCGCCACTGGATTTGAAAGAAATTCAACGGCGTCAGGACTTAGTTTCTTCTTTTTTTGAGGAAGAAAAAAAAGCCATTTCTCTGCAAGGATTTCTCAGGACATCCTGCGATATTCCTCGGACATTGACGCGAATTCAGCACCGGACGACCAATCCAAGAGAACTGGGAGCCATTCGAAAGAGCTTGAAACTTTTTCCACACATTGAAGAACAGTTACGTGCTTTTGAGTCCGAGAAAATCCAGCATATGGCCGAGTGTTTTTCTGGATTTGATGAGCTTACGGAGCTCCTATCCCGGGCGCTCCTGGATGAGCTTCCCAATAATATTTCGGAAGGCAGCTTTATCCGCGAGCAATATGATCCCGATCTGGATCGCCTGCACCACATCACAGGAAATCATCAACTGTGGCTGCAGGAACTCGAAGCGGAAGAACAGAAAAAAACCGGTATCCGCAATCTTCGCGTTAAATATAACCATAATTTTGGCTATTTTATCGAAATTACGAAATCCAACCTGTCCCTAGTTCCGCATCACTACATTCGCCGTCAAACCACTGTTAATGCCGAACGCTATACCACTGAAGACCTTCGGGCCAAAGAGCGGGAAATCTTCCATGCCAAGGACGAAATTCTTCAATTGGAACAGCGGCATTTCTCCAATCTCATAGACCACCTATTGCCCTACGCCAAGGCTTTGCACGCCGTTGCCCATGTCATGGCGGAAATAGACCTCTTTGGCTCATGGGCTATTCTCGCCAAGGAAAGGGAATACTGCTGCCCTGAGATCGATGATTCGGATCAGTTGGAAATCGTTGAAGGCCGACATCCGGTCGTGGAGCAAATTTTTTCTCAGGAACGGGCCACATCGTCGTCTTTTATTCCCAATGATACACATCTCGGCTCTTCGACAGAACAGATCTTACTCATTACGGGTCCTAATATGGCTGGCAAGTCAACCTATATTCGGCAAGTCGCCCTCATCGCCCTCATGGCGCACCTTGGCTCTTGGGTACCGGCAAAAAAATGCCACGTAGGGCTTTTGGATCGTATCTTTTCGCGCGTAGGGGCCAGCGATGATCTCATTCATGGCAATTCGACGTTTATGGTCGAAATGATCGAAACGGCCAATATCCTTCATTACGCCTCGCCACGAAGTCTCATCATTCTCGACGAAATTGGTCGCGGTACCAGTACCTACGATGGACTCAGCATCGCCTGGTCTGTGGCCGAATATCTGCATGGTACAAGTGATGCCGGGCCCAAAACGCTCTTCGCGACCCATTACCACGAACTTACTCAATTGGAACGTTCCCTACCGCGCTTGCGGAATTACCACATCACCGTCAAAGAATGGAACGACGAGATCATCTTTTTACGCAATGTCATCCCGGGATTTGCCGATCGATCCTATGGCATCCAAGTTGCACGCTTAGCGGGTCTGCCGACTTCTGTCATTGCACGAGCACAAGAAATTCTCCATGAATTGGAAAATGAAGGCACGCTCTTGCAGCATATGCTTTCCCAAAAACACCACGGGAAAATAAGTAACAAATTAGATGATGCATCCCAACAGATGGACTGGTCTTTTGAGTGACGATTCCATGACAAAAAGTTCGCCAAAGAGCGTGTAAAGAGTGATTTAAAAACGCCGAAAACGTTCGGGAAGCTTAAGATACAGGGAATCGAATGGTTCATGATCGAGACCGATGCTCCTTATTTGGCCCCTGTTCCTCATCGAGGAAAAGTCAATGAACCGGTTTATTTATCTTTAGTGGCACAATATATCGCTTAATATTTGAGAGTATCGCTATTGGAATTGGCTAGACATCTCGAACATAATGCCATGGCATTCTTTGGACTTCGGACAAAATCTCAGAAAATCGAAAGAACCGCCAACTGGAAGCGTTCGGTCAATCGGCCGCCTTTGCGGCCGAGAAAAATGAAGGCTTGTTCGCCTTTCATTTTTCTCAGACCGCCTGCCTGCTACGCAGGCGAGCCCGAAGGGCTCTAAAGGCGGCGGTTTTCAGGAAGTCTAACATCCTCCGTGTCCTAGAGGATGAGGATTCTCGATTATTGCGCTAGGGAGGTTTCTGCTTCGCAGAGTCGGCTTGCGCTGATCTCTCCACAAACTTCGATGGCATATCCTATTATTGTGGTCAATGCGTGCACTTCGAAACGGCTATTGTAACATTTAAATTTCGCTTGGCTTTCGCGATTTTCTTCTGCAATATATCCGCAGTGTGAGCATTTTTGACCGGTGTATTGTGGCACCCTATATCCTCGTCATAAATAATGGGATTTTACGGCACGAACGGATAAAAATAACCACAAGATACTTCTTTCTTTGAAAAGCATTCCACTTTATCTCTTTTTTCAATTCAGGAAAAAGAAAATTCCTATTTAATACTTAAAACAGATCGCAGATATTTTTCTCATTGCCAGAGAGAGCTCTTTTTCATAGAATGCTTTCTTGTAATTCATAGTGGATGGAAAGGTAATGGAATGACTAAAAGTGAATCATCAGATGCCAGGATTGCTCTTTTTCTAGAAGGCATTGCTTCTGTGCTGAAAGCAATTCCCTTCCCGCAGGAAGAAGCTCCGCAGAAAGAGACCCTGTCTCTGCAAAATATCATGCAGCAATCGGAATCGTCCTATCAAGAAGCTTTGGAATATCTTTTGAAAAAAGAGGAATTACGGCCCATCGGCCTCAAAGTCTTGCAGACCTTGGAGGAAAAAGGGATCGCAGATGCTCTTCAGGTTCTTTCCGATGAGGATACATCGGCCGTTGAGCGAGAAGCGGAGATGCTGATGCAGCGGGGGAAAGCGGAACTATCCGGAAAATTATTTCAGCTCTTGACGCTCTTTCTCAACGATGGGAATTGCAATCTCTATGCTTACATGATGCTGGCGGAAGACGTGGCCAACCGAGACCTCGCAACCGCATCGAAAATTTATGATTTTCTCGTCAATCTTTTCCCCGATAATCCTGTGCTATTGCTATCGGCTGCGGAATGCCACAAGGATGCTCAGCAATTTTCATCGGCTTTGTCGTTTTTGGAAAAAGCGGACCAGCTGTACTCCGATTTTGGTAAAGCTGCCGAAAATCCTACTCTGGCTGGCATACGGGGAAATATCCAGGAACTCACGCAGGAAGTCAAACGACAATTGGCCAATTCGGCTGCCAGTTGATGTTTTCATCCACTGATTTTCAACTCTTCAACTGGAGTAGCAGAAACCTTGATTCCAGAGAAAGATGCAGGAGTGTTATTCCCAAATCATAGCGCAGATCGGCACCGGCGGAAGCATGAGATGCACTGCGTCGAGAACGACCCCCGCTAAAAGACCTATCAAAATCACTTACTATTCCGAAATACTTCTCGAAACATTTCAGAAGGACTTGTAAATCCTCCGAATCTCTGACGAAATCCACCCTGGGATCGGCTGGAAGTACCAGATCCTCCTTGTTGAGGATCAAAAGTCCTCAGGATCACAGCCATCGTAGGCAGCTCGCCTCTGGCTATCGCGAAGAATTTCACAGGCCGCTCCAATCTGTTGAAATTTTCTCGTCGCCCACTCCTTATTGTCCAGATTTTTATCTGGATGGTATTTAAGAGCCATTTTGTGATAAGCCTTTTTGATCTCCGCATTGGTGGTTTTTTTGGAAACGCCCAGCAAACTGTATGGATTAAATCTATATGGCGTGAGGCAGGAATAATAATCTTTACGAGACTTGCCGCGCAGTATCTTTATGTCCTGTGACATTTCCTGAAAAAACTTTTCGCTTAAGGTAATTTTTATACCGTCCTCAATCCTATCATCTTTACTTCTTCTCATTGGAATTATTTCGACTGTGATAGTGATAGCACCATCTGACAACATGATGATAGCAGCAAATGAAAACCCTGTTGACACATCATTCCTGGTGATCGACACGCGCCACCAGTCGTCACTTTGTGAATCGTAGGGAAGCTGCCGCAGCAAAAAGCCATTCGGCAGTGATTGAACGCGCATACCCTCTCGCTGATCCGCCGCGAGGCTAAAGGAAATCTGATTCTCCGGAAACTCTTTCGTCAGGCCTGGCCTTAGTGGAAAAAATTTAATCGCGGCGGTGCGAACACCTGCCGAGCTATCGCCATCATAACGCCAAATGCCGGAAACTTTTATATTGTCAGTAGATCGATATGTTTTGTCCCAGTTTGGAGGTTGATGAAAGATAAAGGAGACGGATATCTTGCGCATAGAATGACCTGTATTGTCGATAGCTCCTAGGCGCTGCAGCCATTCTCGAATGTGGTTTCGAAGTGACCGATAAGTGGGGTTTTTAGCTATATCAGCTCCGACCTCTATGTCCGACATTTTGACGATCGCTATCGGATTTGCTTCTCCGCCGAAGCGGACTGGAACGAATGCGTCAATGGCATCATCATTCGGTAGGAAAAGTAATTCATTGCTGTCCTGCGGGCGAAGTATTCCATTTCTATCAATTCTCCACTCAACACGCGGCACTGCCTGTGCCGAGTGAACTAACAGCAGCAGCCCTAAACTTGCTGCTATGTAGTTTAAACTCTTTAGTGATATTCCTTTTGCCATGATCCATTCCCTTGTACGTTAATGTTTCCTCTTTTGCGAGAGTTTTTCTTAAAAAGTTTTATGTTTACCATTAGAATGCTCTGATCATACAACTGAGGAGATAGTTCAGTGATAGCTTTTTTAGCCACAACCCACTCCCTTTACTTCAATGATTAACCCCTAGCTGTCAAGGCTTTTTTGTATAACCGGCGCTGCAGGTGCCGAGTTATGGAAAAAACTTCAAAGCCCAAAACTTCCGCGCAGGCGATCGAAAAAACTTCCTTTAGATTTGGACTCACAGGCATGAGCAAAGGCTTCTAGCTTTTCTTTTTGTTCCGTGGTCAATCGCTTAGGCACTTCGATCGCTATGTGAACCAATTGATCTCCCCTCAAGTCCGCCCGATTGAGGATCGACATCCCTTGCCCTCGGACGCGCAAAACGCTCTCCGCTTGCGTACCAGCCGGAATTTTTAAAATCGCTTGACCGTCGATGGTATCGAGATTCATCTCGCCCCCGAGCGCAGCCAATGTAAAGGGAACCGAAATACGACAATGCAAATCATTGCCATGACGTTCAAAATGTTTATCTTCTTTGACTTGAATGATGACGTAAAGATTGCCTGAGCTGCCGCCCTGTTCTCCAGCTCCGCCAAATCCCGCTAAACGTAGTTGCATACCCGTATCGACGCCGGCTGGAATTTTGACCTTTGTGGTCGTCTGTTCTACTACCCTACCCTCTCCATAGCAATGGGAGCAGGGTTTCTCGATCACCACACCTTGGCCGTGACATCGAGGACAGGTCTGTTGAATGGTCATAAAACCTTGAGAAGTCATGACGAATCCGGAACCGCGACACGTAGAGCAGCTGCTTCTAGAAGAACCTTTTTCGGCTCCACTGCCATGACAGACAGAGCAGGTCACGTGGCGATTATAGCGAATGGTTTTCTCGATGCCTTTGAAAGCTTCTAGGAGTGTTATTTCCAAATCATAGCGCAGATCGGTACCGGCGGAAGCATGAGATGCACTGCGGCGAGAACGACCTCCACCCAAAAAATCATCAAAACCGCCGCCAAATGCTTGGCGAAATATCTCAAAGGGATCCGTAAATCCCCCAAATCCTTGACGAAATCCACCTTGAGATCGGCTATAAGAAGCACCAGCTCCTCCTTGTTGAGGATCGAAGGCCGCATGACCATAGCGATCGTAGGCGGCTCGCTTCTGACTATCATGAAGGATTTCGTAGGCCTCTGAAATTTTTTTGAATTTTTCTTCGGCCGACTTATCTCCTGGATTCTTATCCGGATGATATTTTACGGCCATTTTTCGATAAGCCTTTTTGAGCTCCTCATCGGTGGCATTTTTGGAAACGCCCAGTAAACTGTAATAATCTTCAGAACTACTCATAGTGATCTCTCTTTTGCTTCCATCTTAGCGTCTGGACCTGTCGATACCATAACCGAAGCGGGACGTAAGACAAGATCATGTAATTGGTAACCCACTCGGACAATTTGACAGATATGATCTGGCGGAATCGTCGCATGAGCTGCCTGAGCTACCGCTTCATGGAGCTGAGGATTAAATAACTCGCCCAACTGCCCCACTTCTGACAATCCATGCTGACTGAGCAATTTTTTGAGTTGTTCGACGATCATCGCAAATCCCTGAACGATCTGCCGGCTTTTCTCATCATCCGGATGAGCGGACTGCATGGCAAGATCGAGATGATCGACAACCGTTAGCAATTCCTCGATGAGATGCCGAGTGGCCATTTTTGTCCATTCTTCACGCTCCTTGGCTGATCTTTTCTTAAAATTTTCAAAATCAGCCTGAAGTTGAACATAAGCGGCTAAATATTTCTTTTCCGCCGCAGATTCATCACTTTTTGTCTCATCGACTGTAGATTTTTCCTCAAGTTTCTGAGGAATTTTCAATTCTTCAGAAGAATTTTTTTCATTCTTCTTATCTGAAAAAAAAGACTCGTCTGAGAGCCTATCCTTAAGATCTTCTTTTTCCATAAGGCCTATGCATTATAGACATATATCGTGTCGTACATTATAAATATATTATAGACGCATTCCAAAAAAAGATAGACAAAAAGAAAAGAAGAAAACACAATTTTTCGCCTTAAATTTTTTCACGCTGTTTTTGGGATTGATTTTCTCCTATAAAAATGGCACCCTCCTCGCCTGAAAGAAGAGTCTTATGGAAATGTCTTTAAAGGGTAACTTATTAGTCACACAGCTTGGAAGCCTTTCCAGTGCCAGTAATGCCAGTTTAAGTGGCATCATTACGGAAGCGCTGGATCACGAATGCATCGAGGAAATTTATGGCGGACTACAGGGTGTCCAAGGAATTTTGGGAGAAAAATTCATCGACCTAGCCGCAGAATCTCAGCAGAGCATTCGCGCTTTGAAGACAACTCCTGGTGCCGCTCTCGGAATTGGCGTATCTTCTGCCCAACGAACAGAAGAATGGCAGCGCATTTTGAATATTTTTCAAACCCACAACATTCATTATTTTTTCACGATTGGAAATCACCAAGCGCAGGAAGTGGCTAGTAAAATCCATCAGCAAGCTCAGGCCTCCAATTTCCCTCTTCAAGTTTTAGCTATCCCTCACAGCGTTGAAAATGATCTTTCGGCAACGGATCACTGTTTGGGCTACGGCAGCGCAGTGAAATACATCGCCACAACGGTCCGAGAAGTTGCCATGGATAGCCTCTCCGCTGGTATTCCTCATCTCGTATCCATCATCGAAGTAGATGGGCACCATACGGGTTGGTTGGCGGCCGGAGCTTCTCTAGCCAAAAGAAAAGATCATCCGGAAGATGCCCCTCATATCATCTATCTCCCAGAGGTGGTCTTTTCCAAAGAACAGCTACTTAACGATGTCCAAACGGTTTTGCAATCCTCAGCCCATTGCATCATCGTCGTGGCGGAAGGTATTGCCGATGCCGAAGGGAATTTCATCAGCGCCAAGGCGCATCTTTTGATGGAAGGTCGTCACACGACGATCGCCATCAGCGATATCTTGAAAGCCATGATCACTTCTGAGCTCAGTGTTCCCGTCCGTACGATCAAATTGGGTTCTACACCGCAAACAGCCGCCCATTGTTCTTCGCAAACCGATATCGATGAAGCCTTCGAATGCGGTCGCCATGCCGTTAAGTTTGCCATCGAGGGCGCTTCTGGGAAAATGCTGACATTGTTGCGAGAGGAAGGGAATCACTATGCGGTAAAATTCGACCTGACGGATCTTCAAAATATGTCCCAAGCGGAAAAAACTTTCCCGCTCAATTGGCTCGAAGAGGACGGTTGTCGCGTTCAATCCATTTTTTCCAAATATACCCTTCCACTCATTCGCGGCCATTGCGAAACAAAGGACGACGAAGGATTGCCCATTTTCAATTTCTTGAAAAAAATTCCCGTCAAGACGCTTTCCTAGCATCTAGGTTCCGCAGGGCTTATAGCTTATATTATGGAGGAACATTGCAGCTGTGAAGGTTACGATTTCCAGAAAATCGAAGCCTTTTGGCAAGCGAAATGGCAGCAACATAAGACTTTCGCAGCCGATCCTATTACGAGCAAGAAAAGGAAATACTATGTCCTCGATATGTTCCCCTACCCTTCTGGAGCTGGTCTACATATCGGACATCCAGAGGGATATACCGCTTCTGATATTTTAGCACGTTATAAACGGAGTTGCGGATTCAATGTCCTACATCCCATGGGCTGGGATGCTTTTGGCCTTCCGGCGGAACAACATGCTATCCTCACGGGCCAAGCTCCGAGTATCAATACAGCGCATAACATCGAGCACTTTCGAGAACAAATACGCCGCTTGGGTTTTGCCATCGATTGGGACCGAGAGATCAACACGACAGATCCTCTATATTACCGATGGACTCAGTGGATTTTTTTACAATTTTTTAAACATGGCTTGGCCTATGTGGACGAAAGACCTGTCTGGTGGTGTCCTGAATTGAAATCTGTCTTGGCCAATGAAGAAGTCATCAGCGGCTATTCCGAGCGCGGGCATCATCCCGTAGAGCGTAAAAATTTACGCCAATGGGTTTTGCGCATTACCGCCTATGCGGATAAGCTCCTGGAAAGCCTTCCTATTCTAGATTGGCCTGAATCCACCAAACAACAGCAAATCGCGTGGATCGGCCGCTCAGAAGGAACTGAAATACAATTCATTCTTAAAGATCAGCCTGATTCGCTATGGGTCTATACCACGCGCTGCGATACGATCTATGGCGTCAGCTATCTTGTCCTGGCACCGGAACATCCGCTGTTGCCAAAAATTGTTCCTCTGACTCATCGCAGAGCCGTGGAAGATTACATCGCCCAAACAAAGCGAAAAAGTGACCTCGAACGTACGGGATTGGCCAAAGAAAAAACCGGTGTTTTTACCGGTACCTACGCGCTACATCCCCTCACCCACCAGTATGTTCCCATTTGGATCGCCGATTACGTTCTCGGGACTTATGGAACAGCGGCTGTTATGGCTGTCCCGGCACATGATGAACGCGATTTTGAATTCGCACAAAAATTTGGATTGGATATCCTGTCTGTCATTCGGCCAAAACATTCTTCTGGCCATGATGATATTGCGACCTGCATTCCCTTTTGTGACGATGGTGTTTTATGTCATTCGCAGACATTCGATGGACTCGACTCATATCAGGCGCGTCAAAAGATCACGGAACATTTAAAAACCCTCGGTCGCGGAAAAATTTCTGTCCATTATAAATTACATGATTGGCTCTTTTCGCGTCAGCGTTACTGGGGCGAACCGATTCCGATCCTCTGGGTACGAGAAGAAGATTATCATCGATGCCTATCTTTAGCGGATTTTTATTTCAAGGAATTTCTTCCTCAAGAAGCGGTTACTTATAATTCTAAAGGAATCACGTGGGTCGCCATACCTTTAAGCTCTGAACAGCTTCCTCTGACATTGCCTCCCATTTCCTCCTATCTTCCTTCGGATAGCGGAGAAAGCCCATTAAAACGAGCCAAAGATTTTTGCGATGTGTGGCTTCACATACGAACGGGTGAAGTGCAGGCCCATGTGAAAGGAGAACATCGGGACGCCCATTGGGTACACGCTCATCGCGAAACCAATACCATGCCCCAATGGGCCGGTTCTTGTTGGTATCATCTGCGCTACCTCAGTCCTCACTATGATGCAGCCTTGGTCGATCCTCAGGATTTGCACTATTGGGCTTCGCCGGATTTTTACATCGGTGGGGCGGAACATGCGGTACTGCATCTTTTATATGCCCGTTTTTGGCATCGATTTCTCTTTGATATCGGCTTTGTCGAAAATCCTGAGCCCTATCCGCGGCTTTTTCATCAGGGTATCATTCTTGGAGAAGATGGGAATAAAATGTCGAAAAGCCGTGGCAATGTGGTGAATCCTGATGATATTATCCAGATGTATGGAGCCGATACCTTACGGCTTTACGAAATGTTTTTGGGGCCACTGGAGGCGATGAAGCCTTGGAATACTCATGGCATCGAGGGTAGTTTTCGCTTTCTCAAGAAAGTTTGGCGACTAGTCCTTCAAGAGAATGGAAGTATCCTTCAAAATTTTTCCGAAAAAGATGATGAGGCTCTTGCGGTCCTACTCCATGAAAGTATTCGTAAAGTGACGGAAGATATCGAAAATTTGCGCTTCAATACGGCCATTTCGCAGATGATGATCTTTGTCAATGAAGCCACGCCAGCACGTATCAGCCAGCATTCGGTCAAGCAATTGCTGTCATTATTGGCCCCGTTCGCACCGCATATGGCCGAAGAGCTCTGGTGTCGATTGGGGGAATCCTTTAGCATCGTCCAGGCTCCATGGCCCCAGGCCGATCCGCAGTATCTTTATCGTGATCGTATCAAAATTGTCATCATGATCGACGGGAAAGCTCGGGATGAAATGGAAGTAGCGTTGGATTGTTCGCAAGAAGAAGCCTTGGCTCTCGCCACATCGCGGAAGAAAATACATTCTTTTCTCCGTGAGAAAAGTATTCAGCGCGTTATTTGGGTAGCTCAGAAACTCATCAACTTAGTCCTGAAATAACCGTAACCCCAGAATAACAGCGCCAGCTTAGGCAATATTCACGCTTTGTGGCCTCGGCCATCGTGGCCGCTGCAGAAAAAAAACGAAACCAGGGGTATTTAAGGCGAAATTAGGGTCATTTTGGGGCTTCTTTCCGGCAGAAAAATTCTCCACTACAAAAATTTTCTCCACTGCCTTTGCGCCTGGTGGAGGAAATGCAAATTGCTTTTCATTTTCCTCCATTAGGCGCGGCCCGCACAGCGGGCAGGAGCCCATAAGGGCTCTAAAGGCAGTGGGCAGTGAGATGCGTCGATCCTATCGAAAACCAGCGCAGTTCTGAAATGTCGAAACTCATGCTCAAAGTTCTGAAACATCAAAACTCATACTCAACTTTTCCAAAAAGGACTTGTCAAAGCTCGTTCCTCATTTACACATACAGATCAGTTTAACCTTCAACAACTATTATCCAAGGCCTGAAAAGGTACGGAGCTTTTATGAATATCACGATACAGGATCTATTTGAAGCCGGCGTCCATCTGGGACATCAGCGATGTCGCTGGAATCCAAAGTCTCAAAAATTCATCTATGGACATGTGGCCGGCGTATCGGTCATTGATCTCGAAAAGACCTACAAACAGCTCCAGAAGGCCTATGATTTTCTCAAAAATATCGCTTTGGATGGTCAAAAAATTTGGTTCGTGGGGACTAAAATACCAGCCCAAGAGATTATTCGCGACTTAGCCAAGTCCGTCCAAATGCCTTTTGTGGCCAATCGTTGGCTGGGCGGATGTCTGACCAATTTCGAGACCGTCCACCGCAGCCTGAACAAATATCGTCATTATCTTCGGATGCAGGAAGATGGTTCTCTGGACACCATGCTCAAGAAGGAAGCATCGGTCATCCGACGCCAAATGGCTCGTATGTTCCGCAGCTTTGAAGGCCTTGTCGAAGTGACGCAACTGCCATCGGCTCTCCTGGTGGTGGATATCCATCAGGAACATATTGCGGTCGCAGAAGCCCAACGATTGGGAATACCTGTCGTGGCCATCGTCGACACCAATTCCAATCCAGAACTGGTACCTTATCCCATTCCCGGCAATGATGATCTGACAAAATCGATTCAAATCATTTTAACCTGTTTGGCGGAAGCCATCGAACAAGGGCAAGCCCTGCTGGAGCAGAAAAAGATAGAAGCCAAGCAACTGAAGGAAATTCCGGTCAAGACCGATGTTGTTTCCCATGCGGAAGACGCCGTAAAAATTGAAGAAGTAACCATCAATATTCAGGAAAATTAATATGTTAGAGGTCAATGCAACGCTGGTAAGTGAACTTCGGCAACGTACCGGGGTTGGTTTTGTGGATTGCAAAAAAGCATTAGTGGAGGCACAGGGCGACATCGAAGCGGCCATTATCGTTCTCAAAAAAAGAGGTATGGTGGCAGCGGCAAAAAAAGCTACCCGAGAAACCCATGAAGGTATCATCGAGTCCTACATTCACATGGGAGGGCGTATCGGTGTCCTTTTGGAGCTCAATTGCGAAACGGATTTCGTCGCCAAAAATGCGGATTTTAGTCAGCTTGCCAAAGATATCTGCATGCATATCGCTGCTTCGAATCCACTCTATATTTCACGGGATTGCGTACCACAAACTGCCATCGATTCCGAAAAAGAAATTGCCACAGCCCAAGTGAGTGGAAAGCCGCAAAATGTCATCGAAAAGATCGTGGAAGGAAAAATCGACAAATGGTTCCATCAGATATGTCTACTGGAGCAGCCGTTTGTCAAAAATCAGGATATTTCTGTCGAAGAACACATAGCTTCTGTTGTGGCCCGCATTGGCGAAAATATCCGTGTGGGGCGCTTTACCCGTTACCAAATCGGCGCATAGGGAAAATTTTAGCCGTTTGATAAAAGTTCCGTTCTATCTAAAAATACCAGCCGGTGAAGGAATTTGATCGGTCTGTCGCGATGGTTCCGGATGCCGTTGTTGCGTCTATCTGTATGCCTTGATGATCCCTAAGGGGAGGGGCTGGAGGATTTTGGAAAACACATTGCCTATTAAAAAAAAGAATTTCATCCCCATTTTTGAAAATATTTTTGACGCCCTGGGATATCGTTCTTCTGCCCGCCTTTGAGCCCTTCGGGCTCTAGCCCGCTGCGCGGGCTGCGCTAAGAAGAAAAATGCAAAGCTTTTGCTTTCATTTTTCCCTTAGCGCAAAGGCGGGCAGAAATCGGCATTTGGTCAAAAAATTCGATAAAAGACCGGTGAACAAACCGATGCTTAAGAAAAAGACCAACACCTAGAAAATGTCGCTTATGCCCTTCTTTCATATCTTTATCGGAGTCCCTCCTTGACCCCCATTCACAAAACTTCTTCATATGCCGAAGGGAATTTTTTTAAAAAAAGTATGGAAAATCAATCCTATAAAATTGCCGATGCCAATGAAGCCGTTGCCGATGTCGCCTACCGGCTGAGCGAACTGGTTGCCATCTATCCCATAACGCCATCATCTCCGATGGCTGAATTCTGTGATGAGTGGGCCATGCAGCAAAAACCCAATTTATGGAAAAATATCCCTGAAATTTTTCAGATGCAATCGGAAGGCGGTGTTGCCGGTGCGATGCATGGGGCCCTGCAATGCGGATCCCTTGTCACGACCTTTACGGCATCCCAGGGTCTTTTGTTGATGATTCCCAACTTATATAAAATCGCTGGAGAATTGCAGTCCTTCTGCATGCACGTGACTTCGAGGAGCCTCGCTACACATGCCCTTTCCATTTTCGGAGACCACTCGGATGTGATGGCCTGTCGTCAGACGGGATTCGCCTTACTATCTTCAGGTTCCGTCCAAGAAGCGCAGGATATGGCCTGTATCGCCCATGTAGCCACATTGCGCAGCCGCATTCCTTTTATGCATTTTTTCGACGGCTTTAGAACTTCGCACGAGATCAATACCTTTCAGGCGCTTGATAATAGCATTCTTCAGGCCATGATTTCCAAAGAAGACATCGCGGCCCATCGGTCGAGGGCACTCGATCCAGAGCAACCGTCGATTCGCGGTACGGCACAAAATCCAGATGTATTTTTTCAAGCGCGTGAGGCTGTAAATTCCTATTATCTGTCCTTGCCTTTTCAGTTACAGTCCATCATGGAACGCTTTGCCGAAGCGACCGGACGATCCTATGGAATTTTTCGCTATACCGGATCTCCCGATGCCGAGCGCGTTGTCATCTGCATGGGATCCGGAAGCAAAACTTTAGAAAAAATAGCAGAATTTCTTCAAAAAAATGGAGAAAAAGTCGGAGTCCTACAGGTTCACCTCTATCGTCCGTTTTCCGTCCAAGATTTCTGCCGGGCATTGCCCATAAGTGCTCGCTCCATCGCGGTTTTGGATCGCACCAAAGAACCCGGAGCGCTGGGAGAACCTCTCTATTTGGACGTCGTAGCGGCTATAGAAGAGGGACGAAATCAGGGTTTCTTTTCGATTTCCTTCCGGCCAAAAATCGTCGCCGGGCGCTATGGTCTGGGATCGAAGGAATTTTCACCGGCCATGGCCAAAGCGATTTTCGATGAATTGAAAAAAGAATCGCCTCAATCGCATTTCACCATCGGCATTGAAGACGATGTCACTCGCCTCTCATTACATTACGATCCGACATTTCAGCTCCAGGAAGATTCTCTTTACGAAAGCATCTTTTATGGCCTCGGTTCTGACGGCACCGTTGGAGCCAACAAAAATACGATCAAGATTATTGGAAATACGACAAAAAATTTTACTCAGGCTTACTTCGTCTACGATTCCAAAAAATCCGGTGCGATGACGATTTCACACCTGCGTTTCGGCCCTACGGCCATCGAAGCGCCCTATCTTATCCAACAGGCCGATTTTATCGGCTGCCACCAATTCTCATTTGTTCATACCCATCACATCCTCAAAGCAGCGAAGCCGGGAAGCATCTTTTTACTCAATAGCCTTCACGATGCGGCTCATGTGTGGGAACATCTTCCTCTGGAGTTACAGCAAAAAATTCTAGATCTCGGGATAAAATTCTACGTCATCGATGCTTACAACATCGCCAAAAAAGCGGGCATAGGTGGTCGCATCAACGCCATCATGCAGACGTGTTACTTTGCCATCACCCAAATCCTTCCGCTGGAAGAGGCCGTTCAACACATTAAGGAATCGATTCGTAAAACCTATGAAAAAAAAGGAGAAGCTGTCGTTCAAAAGAATTTCGAAGCGGTGGATTTGGCTTTGAAATATCTGGAAGAAGTGCCAATGGCTGGTTGTGCAGTGACAGGAATCTCCTTGCGATCTAAGATTCCGGAAAATGCTCCTGAATTTGTGAAAAAAGTGACACAAGTTCTTCTGGCAGGAGATGGGGATGATTTGCCCGTCAGTCGTATGCCAGTAGATGGAATGTGGCCTAGCGGAACCGCTTGTTGGGAAAAACGTAATATCGCTGAGGAAATTCCTATTTGGGATCCCTCTCTTTGCATTCAGTGCAACAAATGCATTTCTGTCTGTCCCCATGCGGCCATTCGCTCAAAGTTCTATCCCGAAGATGGACTAAAGAATCCCCCATCGACATTTCGCTCGGCCGAATTTCGTTCCAAGGATTACCCCGGCCATCGCTACACGGTTCAGGTTTCTCCGGAAGATTGTACAGGCTGTCATCTGTGTACGGAAACTTGTCCCGTTCGGAGTAAAACCGAGAACGATAGAAAAGCGTTGAACATGGCTGTCAAATCAGAGGTCTTGGAACGAGAACGTGAGCATTACGAATATTTTCAGACATTGGCTCAACCCTCTGTCCAGGCCACGGACATCAAATCATCGCAATTCTGCCAGCCGCTCTTTGAATTTTCGGGAGCCTGTGCGGGTTGCGGCGAAACGCCTTATATTAAATTACTCACTCAGCTCTTCGGCGACCATTTAATCATCGCCAACGCAACCGGCTGTTCTTCCATCTACAGCGGTAATCTCCCCACGACACCTTACACGACTAACGGCGAAGGTCATGGCCCTGCCTGGAGCAATTCACTTTTTGAAGATAACGCGGAATATGGCTACGGCATGCGTGTCGCTTGTGATAAAAAATACCAAATGGCGGTGGAATTGCTAAGACGCAAAGCTCCCTTACTGGGAGACAACCTTATCGAACAGATTTTAGTCAATCGTCAGAGCACTACGCAGGAAATCCAGCAGCAACGGAACCATATTCAAGCACTCTGCTCGCGACTCGCTCATGAAAAAGACCAAGAAAGCATAGCTTTACAGGGATTAGCTGAGAATTTGATCCGCAAAAGTATCTGGATTATCGGCGGCGATGGCTGGGCCTACGACATCGGGTATGGCGGCTTAGATCACATCTTAGCTTCCAACCGAAATGTAAATATCCTCGTGCTCGACACAGAGGTCTACTCCAATACCGGCGGACAGCAATCTAAAGCAACCTCCATGGGCGCCATTGCCAAGTTCGCATCGGCTGGGAAAACATTGCCTAAAAAGGATTTAGGCCTTCTTGCCATGAGCTATGGTCATTGTTACGTGGCTCAAGTGGCCATCGGCGCTAAGGATAGTCATACCTTTACGGCTCTTGCGGAAGCGGAATCCTATGACGGTCCTTCGCTCATCATCGCCTACAGTCATTGCATCGCGCACGGGTATCCGCTGCAACTTGGTCTGCAACAGCAAAAAAAGGCTGTCGAATCAGGATATTGGCTTCTCTATCGCCACGATCCGCGGAGAAAAACGCAGCAACTCCCAGCCTTGGTACTGGATTCTCCCGAACCTCGTTTACCACTCCGAGAATATCGGCAAACCGAAACGCGATTCAATCTCCTGATGCGGCAGAACCCAGAACGTGCCGAACAACTACTCCAGCAGGAAGAAATTCATATTCGTGAAAAATATGCACTGTATCAAAAATTAGCCCAGGCTCATACGTGAGAGAAAGAGGAAAATTACTATCATAGGAGCATTGAAATTTTTTGTTCATCTTTGGCAGAATGATGGGAGCAATGCCATGAGAGGAAAGAGAAAAGATGATTTCGTCGGAATGATAGGCTTTGTGGTGAAGACATATCTTCCAGGAAGATAGTAAGATGTCGGAAGATTTTTTCATTTTTCCTTGCTTAATGATGCGAAAAAGATACACGTGGGATTCACCATGAAAAGTGAAGTGCTCATCGCCCATGTACCGCCACGGATCGCCACCCTGGTCAAAGCCAAAGCCCGGGATCGGCAGCTCTCAACTTCCCGCTTTCTCACAAAGCTCATCGAGCGAGAAATAGAACCGGAGGAAGCTGAGGCTTTTTATGACCTGAAAGATTTGGAGGCCGATCTCGCCGAAGCCAAGGCAAACAGCAAGACCTATACCAGTACGGAAGAGCTGCTTCATGACCTTCATGAATACGCGAAGAAGCACTAAATTTCTCAGCGATTACACATGGTTCATACGCCACTGTCCCAGAATGGCGGTGAAGATTGACGAGCTCATTACTGATATAAGGCAACATCCTATCTCTGGCTTAGGCAAACCGAAAGCGCTCAGAAATAGCGGAGAGAAGGTCTGGTCTTGGCGGATCGATAAAAAGCACCGCTTAGTCTATCATGTGGAGGGCGATGAGATCACATTACTTCAGTGCCGGAATCATTATGACGATCATTGAACTGGACGTTTATCGAAAAAAATAGCCCAAGAAAGATCAGAATGCGGCCATGATGTTCTAAAATAAACCTTAAATTTTGTTTTCTTGTGTCCTTTCCACAATCTGATAGATTAGTTCAATGATCTATCTGGTTTAGGGAATTTCCCTATACCCAAAGGATGAAAGATTTGAGCCCAAACAGAAACCCTTGGCTTGATCTGCTTGCCTAAAATTTCTCCTTCGCGTTTAGTCTCCATAGTGCTTAAACATCATGCGAACGAGGACTACTTTTTCTTGTTTGCGCACCTCATAGACCAATCGATGCCTGATGTTAATGCGACAACTGTAGACATCTTTTATGCCGAATAATTTCTCGAATGGGGGTAGAATTCCGTAAGGATTACGGGAAACAACTTCTATTAATGAGCGTGCTTTTTCGCCTAGTCCGCATTTCTTAAATTTTATGGCATCTTCTTGAGCGCGCTTCGTATAGAGAACCTTCCACATCACCACGGCAAAGAATCTGAACAGTCCTTTACATCGACCGGCTCGGTGATAGCTTGAAAATCTTTCGGAGAGGATATTAAGTACAGCGTTTCCTTTATGGAATTCCAATCTTCCTCAGAGATGATGACCGTATTGCCACCACTACGCCGCTCGATTACCACCGGCTCATGCGTTGCACAAACGTGATTGAGAATATGGCTCAAGTCGTTTCTGGCTTCTGTATAGGATATATTAGTTTTCATAAACTGATATGTACAGGTATCATGTCAAATGACTTTTGTCAAGCACTTCATCAAGTGCCTAAATACTATGACAATAACAGCCGCTGTCCATATACCGCCAACGACAAAGTCCATCTATTCTTCCATAATTTAAACAAATTTATTCTATCTATGCGATAACTGCTCATGCCAATGGTCATCAGCTCTGCTTGACCAATGTCAATTGTCCGCTGAAGATATCGACTTTATAGGTCTGAAATTCTCGATCTTCAGCTCTGTAAGCGAGGCGAAATGGCGTCAACACTCCACTCGGATCTACGCAAATGGAAGCCAATTCACGATTGGCTTTAGCATCTAAAAATTGAAAAGGGATTTTGTCCTTAAGATCGATTTTTTCCACTTCCTCGTAGTCATTCGCCACCTTAACCTTAATCTTAACCACCTGGCCATCATCGCGAGTAATCCTAATACAGGAATGATCGGCCGGATACCAAATGAATACCCTCATCTGTGATTTCCCAGCTTCATGACGGGCAGATCGTATGGCTCGCTGCATTTCATCCTTAAGTTCCAGCTCGCGCTTAAAACCATCCTGTAGGGAACCAAATCCCAGGACAAATACTCCTACCATCATGGAAAAAATAGCCAATACGATCAGGATTTCGAGTATGGAAAAAGCCTGGCATAAAGATTTTTTGCGCACAGCTTTTAACGAGAACTTTCCCAGTTTCCGATGGATTCCTCCCCACCATTGCCTTTAGGTCCTAACGACCAGACATCATATTTTTCGCGATTATGCTCGCCAGGATAACGATACTCGTAAGGACGTCCCCACGGATCCAACGGGAGCTCATCAATATAAGGACCTTTCCAGCGACGTCCTACACCCTCCGGTGCTTTTACCAGAGCCTTAAGTCCTTGATCCGTTGTAGGATATCCGCCGATATTCATACGATAGGACATCAACGGCGTCCGTACGGTCTCTGAAACAAAAAGCTCAGCCACTTTTTCCTGACTGCTGCCGAAAATTTTATCCAGATTACTGATGACAATTCCTGAGACAGCTGCCAGAATCGCCAATGCGATCAAAATTTCGATCAATGAAAATCCTTTTTGACTATCCCTTATCAAACTTTTTTGATTTTGTATCCCCATATGTTAAATTAACTCCCTTTAGAATTCTATCGAAATGATCTCAAATTGTAAATCTCGAACTTGCTGAATTTTTCATTTCTGTCCAGTTTTCTGGAGTCAATGCATCTTGAGCCAATGCTCGGCTGTATTGTTGTAAAAATGCCTTGAGAAATTTTTCGTATTTCTGTTTCGATATTTCATACACCGGATCTCCAAGGAGGTTTTTTCTCGCTTCAAGATCTCTTCTTCGATCAAAAAAGCCAATCGTAGCCTCACCGTCAAATTGCAGGACATAATCATCGGTGATCAATTGATAGATATTATCTTTCAAATTTACAGCAAAATGCTTACGTTTTTCATCCATGAGATTCTGGCCGAAAGCCACATAGGGATGGCCGTAACCCACAAGGTGCAAAAGCGTGGGCATAATGTCAATCTGCTGAAGCATCTTGTGAGCATAAGTTCGTGGCAAACGATCTTCAGGATCGAAAAAAAAGATGGGGATTGAAAAAGCACCGATCGGGCCCTGGTAATAGGGTTCTATGGCACCGGATGTGTGATCAGCTACAAGTACGAAGAGAGTATTTTTATACCATGGCATTTGAGATATCTTTTCCCAAAAGCATTTTAGAGCGTAATCGGTATAGGCCACAAGTTCCTGTATGGGATGCTTTCCTTTAGGAAATTTAGTTTCAAATCCTTTAGGTGTAATAAAGGGATGATGGGCAGAAAGTGTGAAAATTCCAGAAACAAAGGGCTCAGGCTGTTGATTCAATGCATCTGCCACATGGTTCAAAAATGGGAGATCATGGATGCCCCATCCGGAGTAAATTTCTTTTGTTATTTTGGGAAAATTATCTTCGCAAAAATAATGCTTTAGGCCAACTTTCTTCCAATAACAATCGAAATCACAGGAATGTTTTTTCCCTCCATAGAAAAAAGATGCATGATAACCTATGGTTTCCAGTTGAGATGTTAGACCCTCTATGTGATTTGAGATCCCGCTGGAAGTGCGAACATAGGGCTTCTCCTGCAGCGAGGGAATGGAGGAAAAAATTGAAGGTAATGCCTCAATGGAAATAGAGCCATTGGCCCATCCATTGAGACATAAAGAATGTTTCGAAAGTTCATCCAGAAACGGCGTAAAACTTTTCGATGATGTTTTGAGTGTTTTATCCAGAAATCCCACGTGTTCGGCCGAAAAGCTTTCTAAAACGATCACGATGATGTTTTTCCTTCTACAGAGACCAAAGTATGGCCCCTGATTCTTTTCGTGAAATGGGCTGTAGATGCTGTCCATTTCTTTGCCATCATCGAAAAAATGGAAAGATTTCGAAGGCACTTGTCCCAAAGATTT
>JAITIW010000029.1 GCA_031279255.1 Puniceicoccales bacterium | reverse complement strand
TTGATAAAGGGAAGTAGCAAGATATTGCTGAATAGACGTTAAAAATTGATGGATGGGATGTCGAGGCGACACATTTTGGAATTCTTCAGCGGAAAGGGGAGTCAGTATGCTTTTTTCGGCATAGCGAAAAGCGTCTGTAATCCTCTCTTTCCGAATGGCATCTTTGAAGTATTTGGCGGCAGCATTCCAACGTGCTGCGACTTCAGTGAAATCGATATCTATCCAATGTTCACCGTTGGGACTTTCCTGGATCTGCCCCGTATGAGTGTCATAACGGTAATAGTAGGTCCCAGTGGTAGAATTTGTAGTGCAAAGTCGTAATTGATCCAGTTCACCCTCGAACCAGAGATAAGTAGCTCCTGTAGAAAAAAGTGCGTATTGTTGGCTCCCTGCAGATATCTCGAAATACTGATTTTCAGTATCTGCTATGTGCGCTCCACTATCGCCATCATAATATTTTAGAGTATCTGCCTCAATAAAATCGCCATCGACGGTTCTAAAATATCGGCCATTGGGGTCAGGCGACCCAGAACCACCGCTTACATTGTAGCGTGTATCGGCATCTTCAATTTGAATGCCTTTGTAATCCAATGCGGCGCCCAGCAGGACGTGAGCTCTCGAAAAATAAGTTCCATCTTGTTTACGCAGATAAGATCCATTGTCGGTTGTGCTGTACGTATCCGTTTTTCTATAAGGCCTGAAGGAACTAATTTCTTCTTGATTGGCATAGAATCTACAACTTCTCGCCAGATGGTAGAGCCCCTCTGTGTCGATGATGTAAGCATTGGCGGGTATGGCTCCGGTGCTGCCTACTTCTAAAAATCCACCTTGGCGTTCATAGAATTTAGTTGTCTCCGTAATTTGTTCCCACGTGCTTCCTACACGAGCTCCTCTTTTCTCAGAAGCAATTTTAAGTAGATTCTCCGTTCCAGCGACACCGATGAGATTGCCCATTGCAGATTGGATATATCGATAACTGAGTGCGAAGCGTTGGTCGAGATATACAGTAGGTCCCTCTTGCGTTCCGTAGTGGAAACTATTCCCGACCATCGTGTAAAATCGTCCGTTATTTCCCTTAATGTAGGCCCCATCGTCGGATACAGCATGGTTCTGTGTATACCGCTTAGGCGTATTGTCGGCATTGGTTTCGACAATAATAATGCTGCTATCTTTCTCAAAACCACGACGGAGAGATGTAGGGACGTAAAACACGCTGTCTGCTCCACGTTTATATTCGACCACGTCACTTGTGTCTGGGAAATCGTCATCAACTTCTGTCGTTTGACAGTAACCGTGGACATAATCGGTCGTATCAGCTGTGCCTGTGAGCGTATTACCACTGAGGGAACCCTCTTGTAAGTTAGACAGAAGATAATATGCATTTCCGATTTTTACGTAGTATGCATCGGTGTTATTCCACAGATCGGCCGGGGGCTGCGTTTCTGTTAGAACCTGGGTGTAATTGTATTTTTGAGAAATATCGCTGACGGTTACAACATCTTCACTGCTGCTCGTGCTCGTTCCAGATGTTACGGTATCCCTTACGCAGTAAGTGACATTAAATGTGAAATCTTGCGTGAAGGTTTCGCTTCCATTGATGAAGTTTGTATCGGAAATAGGGGTTAATGTCCCGCTAGAATTGGTGTAATAGGCTTTCAGGTCTGACAGTAATGTAAAGTCTGCGTCACTCGTACCAGTGCCTGTTTTGATGTAAGTACCGTCGTTATCTTCTTTGTAATCATCATCATCATTCTTCTTGTAGCGTTTACTTACGTCGATAGGGCTACTTTGGGTCGTATCGCTCTCCAGGAAATAGCTCACGGTATACTGTTTCTGAATTGTGACCGTATCACTGCTGATGTCTTCAGGGTGTTCGACGAAGAAAAGTTTATTACCATCGTCGCTATCAACATAGTAGGCCGTTACGTTGTCTGTTTCGTAGTAGTTATCATCGGAAGCTTTATAGTATGCCCCTCCTGTATTGTCAGATACATATTCCATTTCGTAGACCTGCGTATCTTCCTTCAGAATATGGCTATTCTGGCTGTCGTGGTCTACAGGGGCTTCGACATATCCGGTGCCGGATGTATTTGGGAAATACCATTTGACGGCTGATTTTTCTGCGAATGAATTGTTCGACATGTGCCGATATAAGATGCCTGATGCATCGGCAACGTAGAGATCTTCTTCACCACTGCTGCCGGAAGAATTTTTTGGGAAGTAACTTTTCTGATAGCTGACCTCAGGATGTTCGATTATAACGTAGTTACCGCCTTGTTGAACCGCGTAGACCTGAAGATTGACTTCGTTTCGCAGATATCCTACCTCAGTACCGTCATCCTTTGTTTCTACCACATAAGTACCGCTTGCATTTTCTGTGTAGTTCAATTCGTAACGATTGGCCCCGGCTTCAACAGTTATAAAAGCACTACTCCCTTCAGGTTGAAAATAAAATGTAGCTCCAGCGATATTCCTATATTCTCCAGAAACGCAAATAACGGGTCCATTGATGGCACTTTGATAAGAATTTTCTAGGGAATATCGTGTTATTTCAGAGGAGCCATAGTGCGCTCCTTGGATCACGGTATTGGAAGCATTGCGTCGATAAAAAATGCCATCGATTAAAACAAATTCACCACTATTATCGGCCGTGTAATAATCACCGGTAAGCCTATATCGAGTGAGCTGTCCGTTGGTGGAAATTGATGAAGCTGCGACTTCAAAGAAGGATGAGAATTCAGATCGCTCTACGTAATGTCCTTCATCTGTACGGAGATAATCACCACTGTCAGAACGTATGTAAGTAGTTGCGTTTGGATTCTCTTGGTAAAAAGCGAGCGATTGTAGAGGGATTTTCGTAACGCCACCATCTGTAGAGAGATAGAATGTGCCGCTTTGTGTGCGATCATAATAAGTGCTGCCACTGACTACGTAGTCATAGCCATCGAGACTTCCCGAGGTATAAGCCGTGTAGGTGGTGTTGAGGGCAAATCTTGATGTAGCCGCAAAGTTGTTTCCATCAAAAAATGTGATAGGAGTAAGACCTCCATGAGTATTCAATTCGTAAGTATCTAACAGAGCAAGTTGTCCGTTAATTTTGATGTATAGTCCTTCATCGTTAGTTCGACCATTTCCGTCATATCGCTGTACGGTAGCGAAATTGGAAAGCGTAACGATGTTGTAGGTCGTATTAACATAGGCGTGGATAGAGTCTTTAGGATGAAAAGTACCATCGACGGAACGGTAATAGATACTTCCATTCGGAAGACTGGATTGTTGTACAATACGCATATCAACCTCTGCTGGAGAAAAGATGAGATCATCGGAAAGTTCTCCATAATTACCGAAGACATGTTCGAGGAGAGTAGCTTTTTCGAAAAATTCTTTTTGGGCAACGAGGGATCGGAAATTGACCCAATCCAATGCTTGTAGCTTGTTGACTGCGCTTTGCAACTGCCGGCGCTGCGTTACGAGCATCTGCGAGATGTAGCGTTTGGCATCGATGGCCTCCCATCCGACAACGAGGTCGTTAAATTCTTTTGTCAGTGCTTGTGTCAGTTTAAAGAGTCGCAGAAATTCCTCTTCTGTCTCTGGCCTGGCGCTCTCTTGGCATTGAAAAAAAACTTCCGCTAAACTTTTTCCAAAGAAATCGGTATGCGTGGTCAATAAAGCATGGCCGTCTTCATCTGTGAAACCATTTGCCTTAGAAACGCGCTCGAGTGCAACGTCAATTTGACGGCAACGATCTAGGAAAATAATGGAGCTATCTTCAGATGGGTTATAGGTTTTGAGTGTTTCGATAATGAATTCAGCATATTGCCTCCATATACTCCCATGACGTCCTCTAATACCGCTTAGTTGTTGCAAAATTTGGTTGGCAACTCCTTCGACATGTCCAGCATCAGACCAATCGATAGGTTCTGTGTTGTAAAAATGTGTGAGTTGTTCTAATTCTTCGTCCGCGTTGCGGAATGCATCAACTTGTCTTGTAAAAGTGGCTAAATTTGTTTTAACTCTTTGGAAATATGTCTCCACCGCTTGCAGGTCTGTCACCAATGCGGTTTTATCGGCTGCCAAAGTCGTGAGAGTTGTGTATTGCTGGGGGAGCGAGGGGACGACCATTTGAAATGCCGGTCCAGTCTCATCATTTTCAAGTGAAACAAGAAGTTCTTCTTCAGGGCAGGAAACACTCTGTAGTCCTCTGAGATAGATTTCGTTGTAGGGATAAAAGTGATCGTCATCACCTTTGACCATGACGTCGCTGAAAAGTTTATAAACATCATCGGCCGAGCTGCTGAAGTTTCCTTCATGCTTGACGTATCTCTTCAATTTACCACCCGAGTCAACCTCGGCGTATTTATAGCTCGTCAGTTGCCCATAGACATAGGATCCATTGGCGGCCACTACATAGGTATCTCCATCTTTTCGATAGGTGGAATCGTAGAGTTGTATAAAGCGCTTTTTTTGGGTTTCTGTTAGCTTACTTGGGTCGAAATAGCCTTCTTCTTCGGTACGAACATAAGTTCCTGTAGCACTTAATACCCCTGCTGATGTGTAGCGTAGTGATGGGTCTGGAACGTAGAGATATTTGTCTCCATCTTGCAGGTAGAACCTCCCAGGGAATTCAATGCGGAGGTAATTTGTAGTTGATTCATTCGGCGACGTTCCTGCCACAGTTGTGGCAATGTAGAGTTTTTGGACATCGCTGATGGGCGTATATTCACCGAGTGCGTTTTTAGTATAAAGGATATCGTCGGTCCGTGTAAATCCAGTTGATTCCTCACTCCATCTTTGATAATCTTCGTAATGAACATTGGCTCGGCATTGGGATTGGAGAATGTATTCTGTTTCTTCTTGCCATTCATAGAGTCGTGCGCCATAGACATAAGAAAGCGAGTCTCCTTCTCCTATACGCGCTCTGTAAAATAATTCATAGTCGCTAGCATCGACATTAGACCCATCTGAAAGGATGTATTGTGGTGATGTGCCATCTGTGGTACCGAGGACAGTGTAATAAACGTTGTTCTTACACACATATTGCCGAATGGCGTTTGCAACCTGGGCGAACTCACCTCTATTAAGAACAAAGAGAGGAGTTTTTTGGTCAATGTAATCAAATCTTTCTTCGGGGTTGATGGCAGTGAATCCATCTCTCTTAGCTTTGAAATATAGGTTGTCACTTACGAGATGAAGAGCCCTATCATTACCCAATACATAAGTTCCATCGGCTTGTAATTGGCCTGTCTCATCGTAGCGTAATCGCGGATTAGGTACTTCAATGTACTTTTCGTCGTCCTCGACATAGGTAACGCTATGATTGGCGGAGTAAATTTTAAGGTTATCAGGGTTTGCAGAATCTTCGTAAGACCATTTGATCTCATCGACCTTATCGGTCAGTGAATGAAAAACGTCATCTGTGTCCTTAACTCCAAGAGTTTCTGAAATTACGGAAGTGCCATCGACAGTTTTGAGTGCTGCTGCCAATAGGGAATTTCCTACGGTGTAAGGAACGTCGCAATCGGCTTCCAATAATGCTTGAAATTGTTCCAACCATTCCGGGCGTAGGTAAAGGTCGCTTTGGCTATAACCTTCGATGGTTTTTAGGAATTGTAAGACATGCCAGGCAGGATCATCTAAGTCAGGGAGTGGCTTAGTCGTACCATCGTCTCCGTTATTCAGACGACTGAAAATGGCCTTGAAGTATTCGCTTTCTAGAGCCGACTTTCCATCGATAGCAATACCCATGGCTGTACTCCGAAAGGCTTGCTCCAATGCCTCATGAAGGCGTGTATCTTCACGCCATCCGGCATAACTTGGGTTCATCAAGACCTCTAGCAGTGCCTGTTTGAGAACGATATTTTGTTCAGATAATTTTTTAGATACATCTTCAGTTGGTGGTACGCTGGAGATGTGATGTAGGGCATCTAGGTCTCGAAAACTAAGCCATTCGATTCGTTCCTGTGATAGAACAATCTTAGGCCATGCGAATGCTTTTGCCTGAGGATGTTCTGGCCGGCCAATTGTGTATTGTGGTCCTGAAAATGGTGGTATATCATCCAGCGTTGGAATACTATCTATGGTGTGTAACGTATAATCTGGCAGTGCTTGGAGTACCTTTTCGGGATCGTCAGGAGTGAGTGAGTTTCTTGGTTCTGGCATTGGCGGAACATCGGGCGCTTTGAAAATAGGATGGATAGCGGTACTTTTCGGATTGAATACGGGTTGTTTATAGTCAGGTGGTGGGTCCGAGATCCCTAGAGATTGGGCAGATGGAATAGCACCAGGATTGAGTACAGCTTCGGGCTTTGCCGGTATAGCTGGATCATCGGGCCTTTGCACCATTTCGCATTCATAGAATTCTAGGGTTTTGTCAGGATTGAATGGGTTCCTATAAGGACAATTAGGATCATCTAAGTTGGGTGCCATGGCTCCCAGAGTTCCTGATAAATAATCGGCTGGGTTTACTTTATCCATATCTTCTTAAAGCTGCGTGTTTTTTTGAATTTTAAAGGTATCGCCATCTTGTATGAGGCGTATTTTGGAGAAACGTTTCGGATGCCCCGCTGTTGGAGGAGTGATGGTAGAGGCTTCCTGATTGGCCGCGGCCAGCGATTCCGTAAGACTTTGAGGACGGCTCTGCGGTAGTACGACCTGAGTTTCGGCTTTAAAGGTCCGAGTAGTTGCGTTGAATTTAGATTCTTGCTGACCGGATGCCACATCGTGGAAGAGGGATTTTCCCGCTTCGGTGTCATTGCTTTCGGAATTTTCGTCGGGAATATTGTTCTGTATTTTAGAGCGTAGGGCTTTGGTCAGCGCATGGCGATGAACCCGATGGCTACTCGCCTTCAATAGCCTGATGGGTTCTTCTTCCGATTGTTTCTCGGCAGCGGAAAACATCTCCTTGACCTCAAGCGGTACAGCCGGTTCCGGTTGAGGATCTTGTTTTAAAAAGGCAGGAGATGATACTTCTTGGCGAGCCGTATCCAGCGGTTTCGGGGAAGGCATGGTGAATATGGATTCGGCCGATGATCGAAAGGGTGGTTTCGAAAAAGATGCTCTTGGATTATTCTTTTGAGTTTTCTCCGCGGATGTTTTTTTTGCGGGTGTCTTTTTGAGAACATTGCGTGTGCCTAGAGAAGCTTTGCTGTTGGCCAATAGGGCATCCATTTGAGAGCGAATTTTTATGATAGATTCATGGGTCGACTCCGTAGGTGTGGAGATGGATTGTGATGCTTCTTCCGTCTGGAATTCTTTTCGTGGTTTTAAGGGTGCCGCCTGGGCTTCTGCCAAAAGCCGATCAATGGCTGTCTCTTCTTCGGAATTCGCGATACCCAGGTGTAGCGTTGGCCATCCACCTTTCGGTTCCTTGAAGCCCATGAATTCGAGATAATCGCGTTCACCTTTGGCAATAAGAGCGATGTCACTCGCTATCTTTTGGATGAACGGCAGTGCGAACATCGCTTCATCGTTGCCATAGGCAAAGCCGAAGCGGCGAAACAAGCTTTCGGTGTATTCGATCATCTTCTTTGCCCTTTGAAGAGATTTTTGGGTAGAAGCCACTTGCTCTTCTGATTGTTTTAAAAATTGTTCGTTATCCATAGTTTAACTGGCAAGGGCAATACGTCCCAAAGGTTGAATCGTGATTTCGTCCGTGAGCTCCTGGTGTGCCACGACGGGTAATTCATAAAGGTCGAGCTCGATCAGTTTGCGAACATAGCGGCGAATATCCATGGAAGTCAGGAGCACAGGTCGGTTACTTTCCTGTGAGAAATCACCTACTTCTTCCCGAATATTGTGGATGATCTGTTTAGCTTTTTCCGGCTCTAGAGCGAGATAACTCCCGGCTGAGGTCTGGCGGATGGCCTTACGTACAAGGTCTTCGACATCGGGATTTAGGAGATAAACCGCCAGAATATTCTGGCCGCCGCTGTATTTGTAGCTGATGTAGCGCCGTAGGCTCGTCCGGACATAGTCGGTCAGGAGTACCGGTTCCTTTTCCTTTTGTCCCCATTCGATGAGGCATTGCATGATCATGCGAAGGTTTCGAATCGAAATATCCTCCTGTACCAGACGCTGCAATACTTCCGTAATTTTTTGGATGGGCAGTACGCGTTGGACTTCGCGGGCCAATTCCGGAAAACGCTTTTCCATATTTTCCAATAGGAAGCGTGTCTCCTGGAGGCCGATAAATTCATGTGCGTATTTTTTGAGAACGAAGGAGAGGTGGTAGGCAAAAATTTGCGGAGGTGTCATGTAGGCCATGCGCGCTTTGTCCATCTGGGAAACCATGTTTTTATGGACCCATAGGGCTGGAATATTCGGCAAAAATGCCTTTTCCTCTTGGAAAGCGACATTGAGGATACCCAAATTATCCTTCGATTCCCGGACGAGTACATGATCCTTTATGATTTTCCCCTGGGAGATGGGAACTTCTTGCAGAAGGATCTGGTAAACTCCTTCGGAAAGGTTCTCGTTAAAACGCAGGTGGATACCGGGGAATGGGACGCCGAGATCATGATAGAGCGCTCGTCGAATCTTGATGAGCTGTTCGTTGAGGACTTCCGGTTGCACACTGGCCTCGATAGAAGTAGCGACGTCGAGCAGTAGGGGAACGGTGACAGAGAATTCATCTCGCTCGTCTTTAGCCGATGCCGGTGGTGCGACATCCGCGTCCAAACCACCTGATTTTTTGACGACGGACGGCGAAGCAGAAGTCTTGCCAACGCCTTTGAGCAGGGCTCCACCGGTGGCAATGGCGATAAACCCAATGAACAAAAATGGTATTTTAGGAAATCCGGGGATGAGCATGAGTCCGAACATCATGAAGCCTCCGACCACCAATGCTTTGGGTCGACCCAGTATTTGCGACCCGATGTCATTACCTAAGGGACTGGCATCATCGGAAGATCCGACGCGCGTAACCATGACACCGGATGTGATGGAGATCAAGAGCGCTGGTATTTGCGACACTAAACCATCTCCGATCGTCAATACGGAGTAAACCGTCAAGGCTTTGGCCGCTTCCATGTTCTTCTGAAATACACCGATGAGCAGTCCGGCGACGATATTGATGGCCGTGATGATCAAACCGGCGATGGCATCTCCCTTGACGAACTTCATGGCACCATCCATGGCACCATATAATTGATTCTCCTGCTCCAGTTCGGTACGTTTTTTCTTAGCCTGCTCGGTGTCGATACTGCCAGCACGTAGATCGGCGTCAATACTCATCTGTTTACCCGGCATGGCATCCAGGGTAAACCGAGCCGCTACTTCGGAAACACGCTCAGCTCCCTTGGTGATGACCAAGAATTGGACGATGAGAATGATGAGAAAGATCACAGCCCCGACGATAAAATTGCCTGCGACGACGAAGTTACCGAAAGTATAGATGATTTCACCAGCATCCGCATGGAGTAAGATCATGCGCGTGGTCGTGATGTTGAGCGCGAGCCGAAAGAGCGTTGTAAAGAGCAGTACACTGGGGAAAGTGGAGAACGCGAGAACCCTGGGAATATAAAGCGAGAGCATCAGGAGACTAATACCGATGGAGAGGTTAAGGGCTAATAGCGCGTCGAGGACAAAAGGTGGAATGGGGACGATCATGAGCGCGATGATCGCGATGACCAGTACAGCTAATACGATATCGTTATATCGGGAGAGCTTACCTACATATTTTTGAATGTTTTGAAACAAGGTCATGCTGTCTGTCCTTCCTTTTTAGAAATTGCCCACTGCTTGCGGTATCCATGAAGGCGTAACTCGCGCTCTTCAAGACCTAAGAAATGAATGAGGGCGTCGCGGGCCGCTATATCGCGACCCAGTGCCCAGAGGATACGGCTCTGTAGGAGGAAGAAAAATTTTTCCTGTTTCTTTGGAAGCGGCGTTAATTCCAATGTCTGGAGAGTATCGTGGGCTTCCGGAATGCGTTCTGTCTTAAAGTAGGCATGAGCCAGCGCAATGGTGATTTCAGGATCATTTGGAAGATATTCTTTCAGTCCACGAAAGAACAGTAAAGCCTCATCATACTTCGCATAGCGAGTGTATAAATAGCCCAGCAATAACAAAAACTCCCGCTGAGAGCTCTCCATCTCCTTCCCTTCCTATGATGAGAAGTCTAAAGAAAATTTATGGAGAAGCAAGTCCTTTTTGGGCGTAAAAGAATATTTTGAGCTACGAATGGTCTTTTTCGAGCGTAAAACCATCAGGATGGTCGATGATACGCCACCCCATCGAGTGGATCTGTTCGCGTAATTGATCCGCTTTGTCAAAAAGTTTTTGTCGTTTGGCGGTGAGGCGTTGTTCAGCTAGTTCTTGAATCTGTTCCGGAATAATGGTCGCATTTCTACGGTCGGTATCGACTTCTGGCAAGGTGAGGCCAAGGACTCCCAGGACGATGCCCTTAAAATCATGCAACAGCCTATAGGCCTCTGTTGGCGATAATGTGCGAAGGGCCGACGGAGAGGTTTCGGTGAATATTATTCCCAAACATTGGGGAATATTCAGGTCTTCACGTAGGGCTTTCCAGGCATTCGTTAGCGGCGATGCCGATGTTTTTTCAGATATATTGTCATGGGTCATGGGGGGTATCGCTTCCGTTGTCGCGATAACTTGCAATTGCTTCTGTACCTTGGCGAGTTTTTGCAGAGCACTGGTGGCGGTGGATAGGCTCTGCAGAGTAAAATTAAGTGGCTGACGGTAATGTCCTGCTATCAAGGCATAGCGAATGGCCATAGGGCTGTAATCCTGATCCTGGAGCTCCTGAAGGGTATAGAGATTGCCCAGACTTTTAGACATTTTTTGGCCATCAACCATGAGGTGGGCGCTGTGAAACCAGTGCTTGGAAAAACATTTTTGAGTAATGGCTTCGGATTGGGCAATTTCGTTCTCGTGGTGTGGAAAGCAGAGATCAATGCCACCACCATGAAGATCCAATGTCTCGCCGAGGTAGCGCATCGCCATGACGCTGCATTCGATATGCCATCCGGGGCGGCCTTGTCCCCATGGGCTATTCCAATAGCATTCTCCATCTTCCGCTTTACGTGACTTCCAGAGCGCGAAATCATGGATGTTATCGCGGTCATATTCGTCTGCATCACCGGTGATGTTTTTGGCCTGTGCTGGCAGAAGATTATGGGATGCTAGGCACGAAAGCTGTCCGTAGCGAGGAAATGAAGCGATGCGGTAGTAGACAGAACCATCCGCAACGGCATAGGCAAATCCATGCCGGATAAGTTTTTCGATCCATCGAATTTGGTCATCGATGTGTTCGGTCGCGCGAGGTTCTACTTCGGGGGTTCGTATCTGGAGCTTTTGGCAATCTTCGTGAAAGACATCGATCCAGTGCTGTGTAAATTCCTTTAGGGGAATTTGTTGCTGCTGTGCTCCGCGAATCGTCTTGTCATCGATGTCCGTTAGATTGCGTACCCAGCGGACATGATAACCGCTCATTTCCAAAACACGGCGTAGGACATCTTGTAGCAAAAATGTCCGAAAGTTACCGATGTGAGCCGCTGCGTAGACGGTTGGACCGCAGCAGTAGACTCTAAAAATACCATCGGACGATGGCGTTAGGGTATCCTTTGTTTTCGTCGAAGTATTATGGAGCGAAACAGATGTCATATGAATGTGGAATAGTGTGGAAAAAATGAGGCTGAACGGCTACATTTTTCTCTTCATTGAGAGACATGCTGCAGTTTTTTTTTAAACTCAGGCTTCGACATGGGCTGCGATTGTGTTGGCTATTGAGCTCTTCCGGCCATTTGTTTGCTTTACCGCCTTTGGGCCCTTCGGGCCCTGGCCCGCTGCGCGGGCGGCGATAAGGAAAAATGAAGGCTCTCGCTTTGCATTTTTCTCTTAGCGCAAAGGCGGTAAAATGAAGTAATTCCCAGGCTGACGATGGATAAACCCAGGCTAAAGTCTGTAGAATCTAGAATCTGTAAGATTAAGGGATGAGTTTCTTAAAAAAGCTTGCGGCTATCCCTATACATTTATAGGGCTGCATCGTAAGATACCGCCGTTTTGTGGATACGTCGTATCGCATCTCCGAAAAGAGTTGTCGTATCGAGAACATGGATGGGAATGTCGATATTTTGAGGCATCGGAATGGAATTGGTGACCACTAATTCCTCAATGCCGCTGCTGCGTATACGTTCCATTGCCTGGTGAGTCCAGGCGCCATGCGAAACGATGGCCCGTACAGAAATAGCTCCTCTTTGCCGTAAAAATTCACTGGCGACACAGAGCGTATGGCCCGTCTCCACCATATCGTCCACGAGAAGAATATGGCGATCCTTCATTTCTCCAATGGCATCGATGATCTCGATACGATGATCTTCTTTCCGTCGTTTACGGAGGACAACCAATGGGCAGTGCAACATCTCGGCATAAACGGCCGCACGTTTGAGGCCACCTAGGTCCGGAGAAGCGATGCTCAAAGGTCCCCAGTTCTGCTCCTCAATATAGGGCATAAATACCGATGTGGCGGATAGGTGATCGACCGGAATATCGAAAAAAGCTGCAATTTGCGGATGATGAAGATCTAAGGTCAAGAGGCGATGAATCCCGGCTGTAACGAGTAAATTGGCGATGAGTTTGGCCGAAATCGACATCTGGCGATGGTCATTATGATCCTGTCGCGCATAGCCAAAAAAAGGAATAACCGCTGTAATACGAGCCGCTGCCGCACGTCGTACCGCATCGATCAGGAGCAACAGCTCCATGATATGCTGGTTAGCGGATTCGTGCATAGACTGGATGAGGAATACATCATGGCCAGCGATATTTTCCTTGATTTGCACATGTGTTTCTCCATTCGGAAAATCAGAAATATCAACCTCGCCGAGAGGAACTTGCAGATAAGAACTGATTTTTTCTGCTAAGGCCCTATGGGCTCTTCCAGCCAATAATTTCATGGGCTATATGCTTCCATAAGTCCCCTGAGGGGCAAGCGTAAAGATGATGACAGGATACTCATTTTTTAAAAAATTGTAAAAAAATAAAAATATTTTTTCGCTCCCATGGCCGGCTAACATCCTAAATGAGATGCTTACTGGGAAAATGTTTACCGAGAAGTCACTTGACTTAAAAAGATTTTTGCCTTACTACGTCTGAGCTTTATTCGTAATCGATAGCAGTATGACTGAAAAAACAATTGAACAACGCGTTAGGGAGATCATTATCAACCAATTGGGAGTAAGTGCGGAAAAAGTGACTCCGGAGGCTTCTTTTCTCAATGATTTGGGTGCGGATTCTTTAGACACCGTAGAACTTATCATGGCTTTCGAAGAAGAATTTGCCAATGAATTGGGTGGTGAAATCCCTGAAGCGGAAGCGGAGAAATTACGGACGGTACAGGAAGTCGTTCAATACATCACCGAGCGTGTAGAGCAAAAACAGAGTTCGGCTGAGCCGCAACCGGGATCCTGAGATAAGCGTCGTGAGTTCCCTTTCGCCAAAGCAACGCGTTGTGGTAACGGGAATGGGTCTTGTTACACCGATTGGTAGCGAGATCGATACGTTCTGGAAGCATGTAACTACAGGGGTTTCTGGCATCGAAAGGATTACGCGTTTTGATACTCAGCATTGCAATTGTAAGATTGCGGCGGAGGTTAAAGATTTCGATCCGAGCCTCTACATGGACTTTAAAGAAGTTCAGCGAAATGATCGCTTTGCTCATTTTGCGGTCGCGGCCGCTAAAAAGGCTCTGGCCGATGCTTCTTTTTCGGTTTCTCAAGCTCAGCATCCCGGTCGAGTGGGTGTGGTGATCGGATCTGGAATCGGTGGGATGGAGACGATTCGAGTTCAAACGGGGAAGTTTCATCATTCGGAGACGCACAAGGTCTCTCCTTTTATGATACCTTCGCTCATCTGCAACATCGCATCGGGTATCGTGGCCATCGAAATAGGGGCAAGAGGGCCTAATTTTGCGACAGCAACAGCTTGTGCGGCCGGTTCACATGCCATCGGTGAAGCCTTTCAGCTCTTATATCTTGGGAAAGCGGACGTCATGATTGCCGGCGGTAGCGAAGCGGCCCTGAGTGAACTGAGTTTTGCTGGATTTTGTGCCATGCGGGCGATGAGTATGGCCTTTAATGACGATCCAACTCATGCGTGCCGGCCCTTTGATGCGAAGCGTGATGGTTTTGTGATGGGCGAAGGGGCCGGAGTTGTTGTCCTGGAGACGCTGGAACATGCCCTGTCGAGAAATGCTAGAATCTATGCGGAGCTTATCTCCTATGCCGCTTCTTGCGATGCCTATCACATCACATCGCCTGATCCTGAAGGTGAAGGATTGACGATTTGTCTGCAGAATTTACTGGAAAGCGCTCATTGCGCTCCAGAAGAGGTCGATTACATCAATGCACACGGCACATCGACCGTCTATAACGACAAATGTGAGACACTGGCTATTAAAAAGGTCTTTGGTAAGGCAGCCTATGACATCCCCATCAGCTCGACCAAGAGTATGACCGGCCACCTTTTAGGCGCTGCGGGAGGAATCGAGGCCATCGTGGCCATTCAGAGTATCTGTTCAGGCATCATTCCTCCGACGATGAATTATGAATATCCGGATCCGGAGTGTGATCTGAATTATATTCCCCATAAGGCCATACGTAAGGATGTGCGGATAGCTTTGAGCGAAAATTTGGCATTTGGTGGACAGAATGCAGCTCTTCTCTTCCGTCGCTTCGAGGGTATCTGATATGAAAATAACGGAAGTCCTGATGAGGGGACTTTTGGGGAGTTTGGGATATGTTTTGTCGCTCATGCCATCTCGGAGTGTGGTATGGCTCTCGACAGTGATGGGGTGGATATTTTATTATACATTTCCCGAGCGCCGTCGGGTCCTCTTGTCCAATCTCGATCATGCCTTTCCTCATCGTTCTTGGTCATGGAAAAGACATATCGGTCGGACGAGTTGTGGACGTATGATCGAAATGGGTTGCTTGGCTTTGGCTTCACCTTTTTTCACCGAAGCATGCATCCGAAGACACAGTTCTCTTTCGGAAACGTTGCAAAAATGTCTTTTGGATATCCGCGATCGGCCTCGTCCGCTGCTACTGTGGATGCCGCATTTAAGTATGCTGGAATCGGCGACATGGCTGCCATTATTCGTTTCAGAATTTTCTCCAAAAACGCACATATGTGTTTTATTCCGTCCCTTGAAAAATCCATGGATCAACGACTGGATATATCGCACCAGAGAACGTTTCGGTATCGAATTACTTTCCCGAAAAGATGGCCTTTTAAAGGCCAAAGAGAGGATACATTCCAATGCCGTTGTGGCACTTTTGGGCGATCAAAATGCTGGCAAGAGCGGTGTTTTGACACATTTTATGGGCCGCTTGGCCTCCACGAGCGACCTTGTGAATTTATTGGCCACATATGGTCATCAGGCCGAGGTCTATGCTCTGTGGCCGCGTCGTTTGGGATTTGCTAAAATTCAGTTTGAAATAGAGCGTCTCGTAAAAAAGCCTGATGAGCGATCATGGGCCCAGGTTGGGAACCGTTGGCTGGAAAATCTTTTACGTTCTGATGAATCAGTTTGCCAGGATTGGTTATGGGTACATCGCCGATGGCATACGCAGGATGAACCCCATTCGTTTTTGCATATTAATCACAAACGCAATGCCTTTGCCGTTGATCTGGCGGTGCGTGCGGATGTCGTGCGCCATGGGCAGACGAGGATTTGGGTACGCCTTCCGAATTGGCTCGGCGATTTTGTCATGGCCGTGCCTCTGTTGAGAAAGTTAAAAAATATGCGGCCGGATGCGACGATTACGTTGCTGGGACAGGCTTCATTGGCTCCGCTCATATCGCGCTGGGGCTTGGCGGATCGTTTCTTGAGCTTACCTCGCAAGGGTTGGAGATATTTTTGGGATGTGCGTTCATTGAGCCAGGAAATGCCGGATTTTTATATCCTTCTGACGCATTCCCTCAGAGGAGATTTGGAGGCGAAAGTTCTGCGGGCGTATGAGACATTTGGCATACAAATTCCGGATAGGAGACGAATTTTTGTCCGTCATCCGTGGGTAGCGCCAGCCGATACTTTGGAAATTCACCAGACGCGATTATGGGAACGTTTTTTCCAATCCATGGGGATGCGAGAAGAAATTTCCAATGCTCCTCAAGAAACATATGTTAAATCTGCGGCCAATGTCGTGGCCATGATCTGTGGCAGTTCGAATATGCCCGAAAAGCGATGGCCTGTGGCCTGTTGGGAACAATTGATATCACAATTATTGTCCTCTGGACGTTGCCAGCGCATCATACTTTTGGGAACGGTACAGGATGCCGCTCATCTATCAGGGCATGAAGGATTTTCCGATAAAAGGGTCACTTCCCTCGTTGGAAAGACGGATCTCCATGAATTGGCCAACATCTTATCCTCTTGTTCTGTCGTCGTTGGGAATGATACGGGAGCTGTTCATCTGGCTAACGCCATGGGTGTTCCGACCGTCGTTCTCTATGGGCCGACATCTTCGCAACGTACGGGTTTATTTTTTGACGCGCCCCATATCGAACTCCACTCGGCTGATGGAAAGACAATGGAGAAAATTTCGGTCGACTCAGTGGAAAGGAGTATTCTTTCGTTTCTGGTGTAAATTTCTTTTCGCCTGGATCCTACTTATAGTATTGACCTTTGATGAGAAAATTTTAGCATACTGGCATTCGGTTTTGAGATGAGAGGATAGGATATGTCGTGTGATCAGATGGCGAGTGTGATCAGCGCTTTCGGGCGCGAGATTGGGGCGGCGTTACAAGTCGATCCAACTGGCTATTGTTGCCTATCCGCTAAAGACAATTTAGAGATTCATTTGAAGTTTAATCCCTATTTCGATGGCGTCATCTTCTACTCCGAAATTGGCGAAGTTCCCGAAATGATACAGAAGGAGATTTTTCGTTTTTTTAACCGTGAAAATGGCACACTCGAAGGCGCTGGTTTTACGTTTTCCTACAGCCAAGAATCCAATCAAATCGGTATTTTATGTCTTTTACCGAGCAAGTTTATTGAGCTGGAACATTTTAAGACGTTGTTCGAAAGCTTTGTGACACAGGTAGAGGAGTGGAATGAAAAGATGGTAAACTTTGCAAGAGGGGAAATATCGGAACATTCCGATAAATCTTCAACTGCTAGTCAGCCAGAAGATAAGCCTGTCGGTGGCATCGATCCCTCGTTTTTTATGCGCATTTGATTAGCATTCCCGGCTCAACGACTAACGTGAGTACGTGGGCTGCATATGAACTGTTTGCGCGTAATATCCACTAGAGATGAGCCTTGCATGGCTTATATGGAAAACTGCCGAGTAGAATTTACAGGTCGCCATTTCCCAATGAGTTCTTTTCTGAAGGACCATGATCCAGCTATCCCGAGAGTATGGTCGCGAAAATCCCTACGACGTGATCGTATGCGGTGCCGGTCATGCGGGCTGTGAAGCGGCATTGATAGCGGCTCGTCGCGGGGCTCGTGTCCTGCTATTGACTGGCAACAACGATACGATTGCGCAGATGAGCTGTAATCCAGCCATTGGAGGCCAGGCTAAGGGCCAAATTGTGCGTGAAATCGATACATTGGGTGGCGAGATGGCCATCAATGCCGACGCGACAGCACTTCAGTGGCGTTTACTGAATCGCTCGAAAGGTCTAGCGGTTCAATCGCCGCGTGCCCAGAGTGATAAGAGAGCCTACCAGTTCCGCATGAAGTGGATTTTAGAGCGGCAGGAAAATCTTTGCCTTCTGCAGGCTTTGGTGACGGATCTTTTGGTGGAAGATGGAAGGGCTGTAGGTGTCCGGACGCAGTTAGGGATCGAGTTTTTTGCACCGAGCATCATCTTGACAGCGGGAACATTTTTAAATGCCACGCTACATGTGGGCCTGCAACATATGGAGGGAGGGCGATTGGCGGATTTTGCAGCCATTGCATTGTCGCGAAGTCTTCGCGATGCTGGAATCGAAACAAAGCGTCTGAAGACCGGTACATCGGCTCGTATTCTGGGGTCGAGTATCGACTTTGGTCAATGCGAAGAGCAGTTGGGCGATGCCGAGCCAGTTTTATTTGGATTTTATGATACGCGTGGCGAGGAAGGTATCCCTTGGGCTGCATTTCCCACGGCTGAGGGATTAGAAAAGACCTATTTGACGAAAGGAGACTTGTTAGTTCGAAAACAGCGCTCCTGCTGGATGACGCATACTCAGGACACTACGCGGGAATTGATACAGTCGTCTTTGCAGTGGTCGCCGTTGTATTCCGGTGCCATTAGCGGCAATGGCCCGCGCTATTGTCCGAGTATTGAGGACAAATATGTAAAATTTCCAGATAAATTAGAACATCGTTTATTTTTGGAACCCGAGGGATACGCGACCGATGAGTGGTATATCAATGGTCTTTCGACGAGCCTGCCGTTGGAAATTCAGTACGCAATGCTGAAGACCATACCAGGACTGGAACAGGCCTGTATAGTACGTCCGGCCTATGCGGTAGAATATGATTATATGCCACCGACACAATTAAAACCATCGTTGGAGTCCAAGATCATATCGGGATTATTCTGTGCCGGACAGGTCAATGGCACTTCTGGATATGAAGAAGCAGCGGCTCAGGGACTCGTGGCTGGAATCAATGCCGTGGCTTGGGTACGCCGCGAAGAGCCATTGATCATCAAACGCCATGAAGCCTATATAGGTGTCCTCATTGATGATCTCGTGACGAAGGGAACCGTTGAGCCATATCGAATGTTCACAAGCCGAGCGGAATATCGACTATTGCTCAATCATCACAGTGCAGAATTGCGATTGCTGGCATATGCCAAATGCTACGGACTGTTGTCGTCTTCGAGGATTTATCGCATTGAGGCGAAACAACAAGCCATTCAGCTAGGTATGGAGCAGCTTGAGTCGATGCATTGGCAAGAAGGTTCTACATTGGCCGATGCCGTACGGCAGAATTATGAACATTTAGCAAAAATTTTGCCGGATTCTTTCAAAGAATTTTCTTCAGAAGTTCGTGAGGAGGTTCTGTATCGCATTGGATATGCCGGTTATATGGAACGCGATCGTCGGCAGATCGAAAAAATGGGTGAGATGGAAGCTGTTCCCATTCCAGAACACGTGGATTACAACGCCATCAAGGGCCTACGGAATGAAAGCCGACAGAAGTTTTTTCAGATTTTGCCGGAGACTTTGGGCCAAGCATCGCGTATCAGTGGTGTCAGTCCCGCCGATGTGCAACTTCTTTGGATTTACCTAGAATCTCTTCACAAACCCTAAAGATCAAAATGCCATTTTGCGGCTGTAATCCTGGAAATTCCTTTGGCGACGGGAATTTTTACGAAAACGAAAAATATCTCTCTTCATGGAAAAAGATTCCTTGGGAACGTTATGGCTTGCCTAAAATGTCGTACTAAAGGAAAAATTGAACTGCATTTTGTGCTTTTGAGTCTCTTTTGCCTTATGTCCCGGGAAGCCAAAATCGAGCCTCAGTGGAGCACCCATGACGAGAATACGTAGGCCAAAGCCGTAATCGGAATGGTAAGCCTTAGGGTTAAAGTCGAATTTCTTGGCATTGACGTAACCCAGTTCTGTAAAAATAGCAAACCGCACAGGATCGAAGAGTTCAAAGGAATACTCGGCGCAGGCATAGACGAGGGAATTTCCGCCGATGACGTATCCTTCGGCGTCGTGTGGCCCAATGTCCCGCGAACCGAAGCCTCTCATCTCATCATTGCCGCCGAGAAAAAATCTCTCGGTGTAGGGAATTCTCTTGTTTCGAAAAGCACTCAGGCTTCCTAAATGTCCCGAAAACGAGAGGACTTGTTCATTTTTTTTGTGGATCGAAAACCAACGCGCCGCCGAAGTTTCAAGACGATGAAAATGAGTGCTGCCACCGAAAATACCGCCAGAAATCTCATTGTTGATGTCGATGTAGGAACCTTGAGTCGGGACGTAAAGATCATCGCGTGTATCACGCTCCAGTGAAAGACCGACGCGGGAAATGGATCGACGACCGACATCCTGCTTGAGCTCAAAAGGTGCTTTTTCGCCTACATTGCCGATCTTTTGACGTTCGATGCGATAGCTCAGCTTCCCGATCCAGTATTCCCAAAGTGCTTTGCGGAAATAAATTTCGGTCCCCAGGTGTTTTTCATGGTAGGACGGCCCGTCGTAGTTAAAGTCGGAACTTTTGAATCGATCTCGCGTGGCAAAGAGTTCACAGCCGAAGGTGAGTTCCCGGTCGAATAACCACGGCTCTTCAAAGATCAGCGAGGCAGAGCTGCTGCGCGTGCCCAGCTGTAAACGCGCATTAAACTTCTGGCCAGCGCCTTGAAAACGCGTCTTGGGGCTGAAGAGATCGAAATTAGATTGGGAAATATTGAGAAAAACAATGATATTATTGGCAGCACTTATGGCCCCTCCCAACGAAACTTTCCCCGTGGTCTTTTCTTTGACTTGGATCGAAAGGTCCTTTTGGCTCAGGGATTGACAGTCTTCGGGTTGCACGACAACTTCTTCGAAAAAATGAGTATTGCGCAGGCGTTGCTGACTGGTTCTCATCCGCACCGTATCGAGAGGATCTCCGGGAGCTAGCGAAAGTTCGCGCAGAATAACTTTGTTTTTCGTCCTGGTATTGCCCTTGATGTGGATATCCCGGAGGGAGCAGGGTAAGCCTTCTTCGATTTCCAAGCGCAGATCCATGACGTGATCTTTTGTGGCCGAAGGCGTTGAGATGAGGGAGACTTCTGTATGGAGATAACCTTTGGAGCCATACAGATCCTGAATGCGTTCACGAGCTTCGTCAATGGCAGATGGGGAATAGACCTGGCCGGAAGTTAGAGCCAACTGTTGCTGTAACTCTTCCGAAGTGAAAATTTCTACGGAGGGGATGGATACCGTTCCAATCGTGTAGAGCTCTCCTCTGTGGATGTTAATGGTGATCCAAAGGCTTCCTTTAGGAAGGTATTGGAAGATGACCTCTTGGGGATCGATGCGGACATCGAGATAGCCGGCGTCTTGAAAAATGTTTTGTAAAACCTGAAGGTCATGTTGAAAGATTTCATCCAGGAAAAATCCGCGCTTTGTGAGCCATGAGAAGATATGCCACGTCCGCGTTATCATGGCTTTGCGGAGCTGAGAGGGCTTCATGGGATCATTCCCCGTAAAGTTTATCTTCTGGATGCGGTATTTAATACCCTCATCGATGAGAAACGATACGTCGCATTCGTGAGGAGAATGATGAGGTGGCGTATCAATCTGGTACTGTACCTGGATGAAAGGAAATCCTTTTTCGCGATAAAATTTCTGAATCTGTTGCGCATCCTCATGGAGTCGTGGAGGCTGGGCACTTTGTCCGGTGCGACTTTGGATTTTTTTGAGCAGCGTAGAAGTGCTGATCTTCTGATTTCCTTTAAAATGAAGGGCGTGAATTTTGAGTAGAGTTTCGAAGTAAAAGATCACCGTAACTTCTTCGTTTTTCTCTTCCGTCTTGATCGTAATATTGGAAAACAAGCCTGTCTCATAAAGGGATTGCATGGAGCGATCGGCAAGGTAGGACTTAAAAGGTTCATCCTTTCTCAGGGCGATACGAGCCATGAGGAAATCCCTATGGACTTTAGGAGCATTTTCATCGAAAATAAATTCAATGCTTTGGACGCGTTTCCCATCAGGTTCCGCCTGAAGCAGATGGCCGTATGGCAAGAGGAAACATAGGAAACAACAAAAACGATTGTGAAATTTCATAGAAACTAAAGTAAGGATTGTATCTGTGTTGTGTAGTTTTCGAATTTGGTTAAGTTTTTTCGAAAAGCAAGACGGACAATACCGACTGGACCATTGCGTTGTTTGGCGATGATCAATTCTCGTATCGTAGTATCGTTGGACATTTCTTCGTCCTCATCGACATCGCGGCGCTTGGCAAGGAGCAGAACCACATCGGCATCTTGTTCGATGGAGCCGGATTCGCGCAAGTCCGAAAGACGAGGTTGGCGCCGTTCCTTTTCAGATTCGCGGTTCAGCTGGCTCAGGACAATGACGGGGATCGCCAATTCCTTAGCCATTGCTTTGATGCCGCGTGAGATTTCGGCAATTTGCTGTTCCCGCAGAGCACGAGCATCGCTCCCGGAAATGAGCTGTAGGTAATCGATGATGATGAGTCCCAGTGGATGTTGATTATGCAGTCGTCTCGCTTTGGCCCGCATTTCTAGAATCGTCATGTTGGCCGATTCGTCGATCCATAGCGGTGCTTTGCTAAATTGATGACTGATTTTGGTTAGAGCTTTTAAGCCTTCTTGAGGAACACGACCATCTTTGAGCTTGGTCATGTCGACTCCGGATTGACTGCAGAGTAAACGCATGGCCAATTGGTCGGAACTCATTTCGAGGCTGAAGAAAAGCGTCGGAAAAATTTTTTGCTCTTCTTTTTCGAGCAGAACAGCGGTTTTGGCAAAACTCAGGGCTAGACTCGTTTTTCCGATGGAGGGACGAGCCGCCACAACGATCATTTCAGCCGGATGGAACCCAAAGGTTTTTTTGTCAAGATCGATAAAGCCGGAAGATACTCCGGTGACATTGCCTTTGTGCTCTGACATCTGCTTGATGAGGCCACCCACGCGGTCGATGGATTTCTGAATGTGCGCGGCGCTGTCGGAGAGCCGATCTTGGCTCACGGCAAAGACGGATTTTTCGACCTGTTCTACAAATTGGTCGACATCATCGACGCCGGCGTAGGCCTTCTCTATGCTTTGGGTTGAGACGCGAATGATGCGGCGAATGAGCGCAAGATCACGAACCCTTTGAATGTAATGATGGACATGGGCCGGTGTATCGATGCGATTCGTGATGAGGTTGAGGTAATCGTATCCACCGATATTTTCGAATTCCCCTTGGGCGGAGAGCTTTTCGGAGAGGAGTAATTCTGAGACAGGTTTAGCTTCATCGGAAAGCGAACAAATGGCTTTAAAAATTGTCTGATGCGCTGGGATATAAAAGGAATCGGGCTGGATGTGAGCTTGTAGGCAAAGATCAACGCTTTCTTGCCCTCCTTCGAGGATGCAGCTGGCCAGCAGAGCCTGTTCGAATTCAGGGCTATGGGGCGGTACGCGATGTAATGAAGATGATTTGGTGTGGACCATAGCAAGCTCTTAAAGATGGCAGCACTTTAGGATTCTTCAAACGAAAAATTTTAACTCAATGGCGGCATGCATACATCAGAAATAATAGGCGAGCCATATTAATCTTTTTTATGGAATACTAAATCGAGATTAACTTCTCCTCATGGCCTTTTAGATCACTTTGGGGTGCAACTTTCGGTATAAAAAATTATATCCTGTGAATGACCGTTGTTGCATTTCGAACTTGAATGGGCGCTTGTTTAACCAATCGGTTCTAGAGTAAACCTACGATTAAATCCAACCTAGCAATTTATTCACAGCAATTAACAACTGTGTAATAGTTGCGATTTCAAGAATCGCATGCAGCTCTCCGACAAAAGAATGCCTATCAGAATTATGAGCTTTAACCAATGGCGAATGCATTATGCCCGTCAATATAAACAAAACTGTAAATAAAACAACAGAAGGTATCATAACAAAAATCTCCGCCATTTGAGGTTTAATGAACACAAGTTTTTCCAACGGTGATGCCAACGGTCACGATCGCTATCATGGTCATGAGTTTGATCAAGATGTTGAGGCTTGGCCCAGAGGTATCCTTAAAAGGATCGCCAATGGTGTCGCCAACGATGGCCGATTTATGAGCCGGAGAGCCCTTGCCGCCATAGGCCCCTTCTTCGATATATTTTTTGGCATTATCCCAAGCTCCTCCGGAATTAGCCATGAAAATGGCGAGGACGAATCCCGTCGACAGGGAACCACTTAAGAGCCCGAGGACTCCCGGGACGCCTAGGAAGTAACCGATGACAATCGGAACGATGATCGCACTGCAGGCCGGTATGCACATTTCCCTCTGCGCGGCTCTGGTGGAAATCGTGACGCAACGTGCATAGTCTGGTTTCGTTTTGCCTTCGAGAATGCCGGCGATTTCTCGAAATTGGCGACGGACTTCGTTGACCATACTGGCCGCTGCGCGCCCGACGGCATTGATGGTCAAGCCGCAGAACAGAAATGCCATCATGGAACCGATAAATAAGCCAATGAGGACATCGGGATTCATGAGGTGTACTTCGTAGAGGTGCATAAAATCGATCAATGATGCCTGAGCTGTATTGACTAAATGATGCCCACAGGAAAGGGCGTGGTATCCGGATTGGAGCATGCAGATTCGGATGCCTTCCACATAGGATGCCATGAGCGCTAGAGCTGTCAGAGCTGCAGAGCCGATGGCGAATCCTTTTCCCGTAGCGGCAGTCGTATTACCCAAAGCATCGAGAGTATCTGTTCGTCGTCTGACTTCGGAGGAAAGCTTACTCATTTCAGCATTACCTCCGGCATTATCGGCGATGGGGCCGTAGGCATCCGTTGCCAACGTGATACCCAGCGTGGAAAGCATACCGACAGCCGCGACACTGATGCCAAAGAGTCCCATGGAAATAGCTTTAGGATTGAATTCAGATGCGAAACCAAAGGCCAGAATACTCCCTATGGCAACTGCGCTGACCGGTATGACCGTCGAAATCATACCTATTCCGATGCCACTTATGACACCTGTAGCGGCGCTCGTCGAGGCGTGCTGTGCAATGCGTTGAGTCGGTTTGTAGGCTTGAGAAGTGAAATATTCGGAGGATTTCCCGATAATTTCTCCGGTTATCAATCCGACGACGACCGATCCCCAGATGCCGACATAATTCGGTATATGCAAGATATAGAGAAGGAGAAAAGAGAGTACAAAGATCAAGATGGCACTGTAGCGAACGCCTCTATTGAGGGCTTTAAGTAGGTCATGCATAGTGGCTTCTTCATGAGTGCGAACGCTGAAAATGCCTAAAATGGAAAGCAATGTCCCTACGGCTCCGATCATGGCCGGTAAAAGCGCAGCTTTAATCTGAGTGGTGATATCGTGGGAGAAAAAAGCGGCGGCGCCTAGAGCGGTAGCGGCTAGGATGGAGCTGTAAAAGGATTCGTAGAGATCAGCACCCATACCGGCAACATCGCCGACATTATCGCCGACATTATCGGCAATGGTAGCGGGATTCCGTGGATCATCCTCCGGAATATTGGCTTCTATTTTCCCGACGAGATCAGCACCAACGTCAGCTGCTTTGGTGAAAATACCTCCCCCGACGCGCGCGAAAAGCGCCTGCAAAGAAGTTCCCATCCCAAAGGTCAGCATAGTGTTTGTGATGGCGAGTAGCTTCTGTTGCCCAGTGGGGGCGTTAGTGAAAGTATGTAGGACGTAGAACCAGATGGAATAGTCCAATAGAGCCAATCCGACAACGACAAGACCCATGACGGCACCGCTGCGAAAAGCAACTTGGAGGGCATCATTCAGTGATTGAGAGGCGGCGAATGCGGTTCGTGAAGAGGCACAGGTGGCCGTACGCATCCCTAAAAATCCAGCCAGTGAGGAGAAAAATCCAGCCGATAAAAAAGCAAAGGGAAGCCACTTATTCTGTAATTTGATCCCATAACAGAGATAAGCCAAGAGACAAGCTATGATGAGAAAGACAATGCCTACGACCTTGTACTGCTGCTGAAGATAGGCCATTGCGCCCTGACGGATGTGACGGGCAATGGATTTCATTTTTTCCGACCCCCTCGGGTATTGTATCATTTGCTTGAAGAAAAAGCGTGCCGTTGCCAGCGCAATGACAGATGTCAACGGGATAAACCAAAATAACGAGTTCATATAGAAAGTTAAAAAGTCAGCACTTGATGATGTGTCTTTTTGTAGGAAGATATTAGAAGAGCGTGAGGCGAGAAAGGCAAATGAAAAAACAGGATTGTAGTGACGAATATTGAAATTTTTACCATTGGGCTTCTGGTGATCTTGCTTGACAGTTTTTGCGTTAAGGGAAATAAAGTCTCATCCAATCTATAAAAAATTGATAGTAAAAAGATGTACTGTTGCAAAAAATTTTACACATTTCTTTAGGTGTCGGATCCCGATACTTTTCCGGCGAGATACATCGTTCTCCTATGAAAAGTTTTAGCCAGCGCGGCCGTAAAGCGCTTCATTGCATGTCTCTGAGGCCTGAAATGAAATGTGCTCTCTTGAGATCTGTTCGTAATCTTATCTTGATCGTTTTATTTTCGGTTTTAATACGTGGCCTACACGTATATTTTATGCCTTCTGTGTACATTTATAGCCATGGATCACCATACCGTTTTGAGATATGTCATGGTATCTCTTGTTTGGAGAAAATATTGTGAATTTTTATGATTTTTTAGGAAATCTACCGATTTCCACCCTTATGATCGATACCGATGCTCGGGTCCTCTATGCCAATAAAATGGCTCATTATTTTTTAGGATATGAGCCTCCATCTTTGCACTCTCTGAGTTTAGAAACTTTGGTATTTCGATATGAACGCTTGTGGCAAGCGCTGAAGTGTAAAAGAAACGAAGGAGATATTTTAAAGTTATCGTGTGAATTTCGGCATAAAAACGGACAGCATTTGGCATCAGAGATAATCGCGGCCGGCGGTCGAAAAGGGTGTATCGGGCTCTACATTTGGGATATGCAGGACGCTCGGAAAAGAGAGAAAAATTTGAAAATGAAATGGCAAAGAGCTGAGAAAGTTAATCAGGCCAAGAGTCTTTTTGTTAGTCTTGTCTCGCACGAATTTCGTACACCTATGGCATCGCTTCAGGCCGCGTCAGATCTTTTGAGAGATTATTGGGAACGCCTTTCTTCAGAAGAGCGAAGGAAATATTTGGAGCAGATAAGCGTCGATGTTCTCCGTATGGCTCGGATGATGGATGATATTTTACTGTTGGGAAAAATTCAAAATGGACAACTCTGTTTGCAAGTATCACTCGTCGATCCGTTGACACTTTGCCAGGAGGCGATACAATTCGTCCAGGTCTATGGAGGAAGATCGCGGGTCATCGTCAAAGTATCAGAGGATTTTCCGTTGATGTGGTGTATCGATCCAGCACTTTTCAATTATATCTTGGTCAATCTGTTGAGTAACGCCTTGAAATATTCTCCTCCGGATACGAAGGTCATATTGACATTACGCCGCGATCAAAATCAGCTGGTTCTGGAAGTAGCTGATAAAGGTATTGGGATTCCCGTTGAAGATCATGGGAAAATTTTTCATCTCTTTTACCGAGGAACGAATGTCGGCACCGCTAAGGGTATCGGCGTAGGGATGTTTATGGTAAAATACTGCGTGGATTTGCATCATGGAAGCATCGCCTTTAAGTCGACACTCGGTTCCGGAACAACATTTCGAGTGAAATTACCAACAGATTGGCAGGGTCCTAAAAAGAACTGAGAATTTTTCTACAGCTAGTTTCCCCATAGCCTAGAGTGTGTCGTCAAATAAAAGATTAACGAAGGAAAGAGAGAAGAAGGTGGAGGGAATGGAAAAAAGGACACGTAGGAGATACGACATATTGCAGATGAATTGTAGAACAAGGCGAAAAGATTGCTGCCTGATATTGACGACACTTTTTAGAAGTGCGCCAAATGCGATGTCCAGCTCCTCGTTATTTTATATATGGCATCAATGCCTGTAGCCACGCTGTCGGTGGACGACAAGCACCTCCGCCCTTTTGGACAAAGGCATGGCGGGAACTGCCATCGAAAAGCCGTTGGCCCTGACGCTCGATACGGTACGATATTTCGATTCGCGAGCGTGGCATTTCTCGAATCGTAGCCCATACGACTAGCAGATCATCAAAATGAGCGGATGCGCGATATTTGGCCTGTAATTCGACCACCGGCAGAAAAAATCCTTCCGCCTCGAGTCGTGCATAGGGGTAGCCCATGAAGTCCATTAGCGCAATGCGCGCCACTTCGCACCATACCCAGTAATGGGCATGATGTACGATGCCCATGAGATCCGTTTCGGCATATCGCACACGGATGTCGACCTTGTGTTCCAGCATGTCGTCCATGATAGAACATTTTTGTTTTTATCAATCTTGGAATTTCATGATCTGCGTTTCGGTGCAGCGCTCCTGGGATTCATGGATTGTGAAGCCGTTGTCGGATTTTGCAGAGGATTATTTCCTGGTTGAGTTTGATTACCTTGACCCTGAGTGCCTCCGTGTCCGCCACCTCCGCTGCCACCACCGCCGCCTCCTCCTCTAGTCGGATCCGGCAGATTTGATGGCTTCGGTGGCTCCGGAGCTTTAAATGGGAAGTGGCTGTGTTTCTTCAGATAGACAAAGAGCTGCGTCTTATCTTCGAATTCAAAATGAAATCCATCGGGAAGTTTGTTTCGGCCCTGCTGATCTTGTTTAGGCTCTAGCGTAATGTTCCAGCTATCGCCGTCGAAGGTATAATAGGCATAACCGAAGTAGCTACACTTGCGGAACAAAGTCACGTGTTGAGCAGGCGGGAGTTGTTGTCTGTAATCCAGGGGTAAGAGGCGATGGTGTAATTGTACGCGGTGTTTTTTATGATCGTGCACCAGATGATATTCGATGAACCTCCCCTGTGGATTATCGATGAAGGGCGGTGTGTTGTGATTTTGCCAATACAAATAAAAAGTTCCCGGTTGTGGATCGGAATCTCGCCAATAGGGCTGTGGTTCCGTTGGGTCGCCCTTTTTATCTGGATACATCCCCTGCAACCGAATGTAGGCCTCCTGCAGACTGTTGCTCAGGAACTTTTTCGCGACGATCTGAGCTTCTATTTCCCAATCTGGCTTGGTTTCGCGTTCCCATAATTCGACAAAAGTAGTCATCAACGATACGGAGGCCAGCAGGACACTTCCGCCTAGCGCCAAAGCCAGAACCATCTCGAGCAATGAAAAACCTTTTCTTCCCACAGGGTAGTTTCTATCTGCATTTTTGTGACTGTCAATGCAGCGAAAGGTTCTGCATCGCTTTAGGCCGTGATGCGAAAGAAAATTTTTTACAATAGGGAGCTATGCTCAATGGGTAATTTATAACATGAAGCTTATGCTCAGTTAGCTATTGAATTTTCGCTGGTTGCTGAATTTTTATTAATTTCGTGAGTTACTGGGCTTTTGTTTCCTTCCACCGCCTTCGCGCCCCGGCGCAAGAAGGCCGAAGGCCTTCCTTTCGCCGAAGGCGCAGGCCCGCTGCGCGGGCGAGCCCATTGGGCTCGAAGGCGGTGGGGACGACTTTACTTAATGGTTGAAAATCTTGCTTGGTTGCTAGGGAAAACGGCGAAATTTAAAGCATGCGTGATAAGAACAGGCACGATACTGAGATTGGCCCTGGATGGTATCGTCAAATCAGGCAGTTAGGATAATTTCCTAAGAGCTTCCTGAGCAGCAGCTTCTTGGGCGCGTTTTTTGGAATGCGAACAGGCCTGACCGTACAATTTTCCTTGCAACCACAGCTCAACTTCAAAGATTTTTTGGGAACCTTCCCCTTCCTCTCTTACTAGACGGTAGTCGATGCTCCAGATCGGCGATTGGCTCTGGGCATATTCCTGGACCCTTCCCTTAGGATTATACTCCTGCAAAGCCGACTCCACATGGAGCTTAATATTTCCAAACCAGGACAGTACGACTCGTTGCGTCGTCTTAAATCCCGCTTCGAGAAAAATGGCCCCCACCAGGGATTCCAAAACATCTTCCAAAACAGAAGAGCTCATGGGCCCTCCGGAAACCTGAGCATTGAAGCGGATCCAGGGACGGATATTCATTTTTTCCGCCAATGCTGCCAAAAATTTTCCATTGACCAAGGAGCTTTTGTAAACCGTCAACTCTCCCTCGGACTTGTCCGGAAATAATTGAAAGAGCGCATCAGCCAAAATCGTTGACAGGATGGCATCGCCTAAAAATTCCAAACGTTCATAATTTGTTTCGGCTGAAATCGATGGATGCGTAAGAGCTTTCCCCAAGAGTAATGGAGATTTGAAGCGATAGCCAAGAGCTTGCTGGATGGCTTTTACACAAGGAGTGGGTTTCTGGCCGAAGAAAAAATTCATGATTTAGTGGCCCAAAATCGACGTTTGATGGGATCTCGGATCGCCTTGCGGATAAATCTTTCGATGAAGGACAGAGCGTGCAGCATCGATTGACGTTTCATGGGTCTTACGCACTTAGCGGTATCTTGTAAAATCCTTAAATCTTCGGCGAAAGGCGTACGAGCGGCCGTTTCCCAGAAAAGATGTGTCAGGTAATAGCACCCGAAACGCCGCGGGAGCCGCGATGGCATATGGCTTTGATCACCCAAACACTTCTCTTCTAGAGATTTCGAAAATGATTTCCATGGCTTTTGGTAAACAAAGTGGATGATTTTCGGCTCTTCTTCACGACCGGGATAAAAATTTCTGTAGTCAAATTTATTCCAACAGGGCTCCAATGGGTAATAATTCACATCGATGATGATATTCAACGCATCCTGTTCCGGAAAATCAAATGGCCCTCTCGCCTGGACGAGCTTTACGAGGCTTTCCGTAATCCCCTCATCCCTCCAGCGATCGAGGTCCATGAGCAGAACGCCTACGTTGAAGTAATCCGCATCTTTTTTACGCTTTAATCGACGATTATGTCGTCTCAGCGGAGCAAATCCCATTTCAGACCTCGCCGCAAAGGCATAGGGCTTGATATTCAAATGATAAAGCGATTCCCATTCACCCAAGATTAAGAGATCACTGTCCAGGTAAAGCACGCGCGAGGCTCCGGGTAGAATTTCTGCTAAAAAAATACGCGCATAGACTTCGTTGTGGGGATATCTTTCCGCTACGGGAAGTTCCCAAAGAGCCTCCGGCAGTGGAGGAAAATAGAGCTCTAGGGCTGGGAAATTCTCCTGTATTTGCTGTAGTTTTTGCCGAGATATTTCCGATAGTTCGCCACTCAGGATATGTACATGGACAGGCGCTGTGCCATGGTAATGTTCCATCAATGACCAAAGTGCTACGGCGGTGAATTTGGCATAGGCGTCATCACAGGCAAAGGCGATGTGAATAGTTTCTTCCATAGATTTTTGATATTTTTCCGAAAGCATGGCCATCATGGACAATAAGCCACTTTGGCCATATCAAAATGAAGTCTTTTGAGTTCGTATTGTCTTGTATGCGAATGCTCTTCGAGCGTGTCAGAGGAATAAGTCCTACGACAATATGGTCGCTTAGATGTCGTCGTTAAATGAGAGATTGGAAAATGGGAGAAAGAGAATTGGAAAAGACACATAGGAGGTAATTGCAAAATAAGATAGAAAAGTTGCTACCTGATTTGATGACGTCACCTGATGCCGTCCGGCGATGATGAGATCGCAAATTTTTTACAAAAAGTGCTTAGAAAACATTTCTTCTAACAAAATTTCTACAGTTCGCAGCTCGATGGGCTTCGACACCCAATCGCTTAAGCGGCAACAATGTTCCCGAATGTCGTCGGGATAGGCATTGATATTGCCGTTGATATTAAGTCCAATTCCGCAAGCCGCCAGGACTAGATTGCCGGATGTGATGCGCGTTTCCGTCAGAATACCACCGAGCTTACGACCCTGAATCATGAGATCATTGGGGTATTTGACGCTTACCGGAATGCGATAGTGTTCCCGCAGTTTTTGACTGAGAAGAATGGCTACTTTCGTGGAATGATTTTGAAATCCTTGTGGCGTTTGTCGTGGTTTCCAGATCAGAGTCCAATACAAATTATGCGGATCATCGCTGTACCACGTATGCTTCCCTTGCCCACGTCCTGCGAACTGCCGTGCAGCGATGATGATAAAGGGTAGCGACTTTGTGGCGCTCAGACGAAAGGCCTCGTCATTGGTGCTGTCGATGTTATCCAAACGTATCGTTTCCACAGCGATTAAAAAAGATCAAAGCATAATATGGCGAATGTTTGAAGCGCGGAGGCGCATATGAGTAGTCCTAGAGCCATACGGTCACATGTACTCTGACTTCCTTCTCGTCGAGGTTCTCCCCGGCGATTCGAAGCTACTTTGCTCATGGCTGAACGTCGGCATATGGATCCTTGGTAACGATTCAGAACATTCGTCAGGTCTTTGGGACTGAGCGGATTACGACTCATGATTTGTATATTGATATTTGAAAAAAATCTCACAATAGGAAAAAGATGTTTTTAAGAAATTGAAGATTTCACTATTGTAAAATATTTTTGTGCATAAAATGTGCCTTGGAGCTAGTCTGTTGTTTGTGAACATTTTTTACTCTTGCTTCCTTATATTTCTTTTTCTCCCTAGAATAGGGATTGGGCCCTATACAGTAAGGCATCGGCTAACTCCGTCAGGTTCGGAAGAAAGCAGCGGTCGCCAGAGGTTTTGCGTGCCGTAGGTCACCTGATCCTTTTCGACGTTCTTTTGAACGAGAGTGTTTCTAAAGGAGCAAGAGGTGATTCGTGTGTATTTCACAAACACCTCTTTTTTTGGAAAAAAATACAACCCCATCCCCAGACCGATCAGATTTACATGAACGAAAAGAACCTTTTTCGCTATCGCAACGAGAAAATTTCATTAGACTTCTTTCGAAACGATAATAGGATGTTAAAAGGAGATAGTTATTTAAAGAGGTAAATATGAGGCATTTGAGTTTAAAAGATTTGTCGACAGAAGAATTTCGTCATCTGATAGGCATTAAGCCATCAACATTAGTCATAGGGCTGAAATATCGGGTACGGCTTATAAGGTCAAGAGGTGGCATGGAGGATGCAGTAAGCTTCGTTTGGAAGATCAGCTTTTGAGAGAATAGGGAACATAATCAATGCCGTTTCGGGAGAGATTAAATAGGCCGACTAGCGTTTTGAGAACTGGAAACGCTTCCGAGCGCCCGGCTGGCCGGACTTTTTGCGTTCTCTCATACGACCATCGCGCGTCAAGTGCTCTTCTTTTTTTAGAGGAATTCGTAGAGTCTCGTCCATTTTCTGAATAGCACGGGCAATACCCAGGCGGATAGCGCCGGCTTGGCCATGAATCCCTCCGCCGAGTACGGTCGCATTCACGTCTACTTTGTCGACTAATTCCACACAGTGTAGCGGAGAAAGAGCTTCCTTACGTGCACTCTCAAGGCATAAGTAACGCTCCAACGCCTTGCCATTGATGGTAAATTTCCCTTCACCGGATCTAAGACGTACCTTGGCGATCGCTGTTTTACGACGTCCTGTCCCTAAAAATTCCACAACGGATCCTGTTTGAACGACCATAAAATCAAATGCAATAGGTTAAGTGTTCAGAAGGACAGGATTCTGAGCTTCATGGGGATGTGTCGTTCCGGCATAGACTTTTAATTTTTTAAGCATGGTATTGGCCAATCGATTCTTGGGCAGCATCCCTTTTACGGCGTGTTCTATGAGAAAACATGGCTGACGCGTCCGCATCGTCTGAGCCGAAAAACGCTTTTCGTTCCCCTGATACATCGCGTAAAACATATAATCTTTATCCTCGTTTTTCTTGCCTGTCAGACGCACTTTATCGGCATTCACGACGACGACGAAATCACCATCGTCCATGTGAGGCGTATAGGTCACCTTATGTCGACCGCGTAAAACATTGGCAATTCTGACAGCGATACGCCCCAGATTTCCCTTAGCGGCGTCGACGAGAAACCACTTCTTCTCGTCCATATTGACTTTTTTTACCAACGTTGTCTTCATCGAAAGTCCGTAAAATGAAGCCATCAGCTAGGCTGCACCAAAGTGTTTGTCAAACTTTTTCTTAAAATGGTGAACGTGATAGGCTTTTTTAATTAACAGGGTGGCCAGCTCATGGGCCGTCCGGCGAAGAGATGGATGTGCAAATGCGGAATCGTCTCTCCGGCCATTCGACCATTATTGATGACCAGACGGTAGCCATTCGACAGCTCTTCTTTTTCGGCGAAAGCTTTGGCGGTAAGTAACAATTTCCCGAGCAGAAGCGCATCTTCTTCCTGTGCTTCAGAAGTCCGCTGGATGAGTTTTTTAGGAATGATGAGTACATGGACAGGTGCTTGTGGATGAATGTCTTTGATCACTATGGTGTCTTTGGTTTCCATGAGGATTTCGGCTGGAATTTCCCGCCGGATGATTTTTTGAAAAAGCGTCAATTCGGTCATAAGATTTATTTGCAGGAAGTAGTTTTAATTTGAGGAGCCGATAGTGACTTTTTTCTGCAAAAGGAAGAAGATATTTGCTTTTTTCAAGCTGAATTCTTGTTGTTCATGAACAAAATAAGGGCGCTTCTATCGGATATGATAATTTCCTAAAGATAAGGGGAATGGATTTCGAGGTGGTGAAAATCCACTGCTATGTTGTGAATCGAAGTGCTTGAGTTGCAATGCGCATTTTCTTCACCGCTTGAAATTGCTGTTCGATGCTTCGTAAGTGTTGCATATGGAAATGACATCGAAAGGACTGAGGGAGTGGGATTTCTAAGGGCAAATTTTCTTCCGGAAAATGAAAGTACAGCCGTGTGCCGCTTCTGCCGGCTTGATGCGAGATGTAATCATGAAGTTTTTCGAGGAAGGCATCGAGGTCGGGTGCAGCGGCATCCAAATCCCAGAAAATTTCTTCAACGAGCTCTGGAAGGATTTCGGAAAGCGGATGAATGTCGCTGACGTTGAGCCGTATCTCTTCGTTCTGCCGCCGGATACTTCCCTGGACGAGAAAACTTCCGCCTTCGTTTAGCCGATGGACGACGCGTTCGTAGGTATCGGGGAAGCAGCTCATGGTCCAAATGTGATCGCGGGTTTCGAGCTCAAAACTGGCCCATGGTCGTTGATCTTTCTGAGTAAACCGCTTCTGAAGCTGCTGCAGGATTCCACAGAGACGAAAGGGTGTCAGATTTGCTTGTTCATGGAAAGAATTTTCAGCTGGCACGTTGATAGTTTCCAGAATGCCGTCGTAGAGCTCGAGTGGATGGCCGGTGACGTAAAATCCCAATAATTCCTTTTCGTGATGCCATTTTTCGTGTGGCGGCATCGTGTTGCGGAAATCAGGAGCGGAAAGCACTGTGGTATTTTCAGCATCCGTTGGTGCTTCCTCCAAAAAATCAAAAAGTTGGGATTGGCCAGCATCCCGATCTTTTTGCAACGAAGATGCCTCGGCCATGGTCGTATCGAGGGTATCCAGTAGGTATTGCCGATCTTCGCCCCAATTGTCAAAGGCCCCGCATTTGATGAGGTATTCCAGGACACGCTTGTTGACGATACGCAGATCGATACGATGGATGAAGTCCCGAAAATTTTTGAAAGGGCCATTTTGTTCCCTCTCGGAGAGGATACTTTTGGAAGCGGCTTCGCCGACGCCCTTGATGGCCGCTAATCCAAATCGGATGCAATGTTTTTCCAGATTGGGCGTAAAATCCTCGAGCGATTCGTTGATGTCTGGTGCCAATACAGGGATGGACATTCGGCGGCATTCGGCGATGAACGTAGCGCTTTTTTCCGCATTTCCCAATTCCGCCGAGAGCAGTGCTGCCATGAAGGCGACGGGATAGTTCGCTTTCAGAAAAGCCGTTTGGTAGGCGATGATGGCGTAGGCTGTGGAGTGAGATTTATTGAACCCATAGCCGGCAAATTTTTCCAAAATGTCGAAAATTTCTTCCGCTTTGGACTTGGCGATATGGTGATGCTTGTAGGCTCCTTCGATAAAAACAGCCCGTTGTTTTGCCATCTCATCGGCTTTTTTCTTCCCCATGGCGCGACGTAAAATATCCGCACCGCCGAGTGTATAACCGGCAATGACACGCGCCGCTTCCATGACCTGTTCCTGGTAGACGAGTATGCCGTAGGTCTCTCGGCAGATTTGTTCCAATAACGGATGAGGATATTGGATTTTTGAAGGATCTTTTTTCCCGTCGACATAAGCCGGAATCCATTCCATCGGCCCCGGACGGTACAGGGCACTCAGGGCACTGATCTCTTCGATGCTGGAAATTTCGAACTTTCGGCAAAGGGATCGCATACCATCGGATTCCAATTGAAAAATACCGGTCGTTTCGCCGCTATTGAGCAAGGAATAGGTCGCTGTATCGTCGAGCAGGATGTCGAGAATATGAAAATCTGGCTGTTGCGCCAGGACTTGTACATGTCGCTCAGCATCGGCGATGACCGTGAGGGTTTTGAGGCCCAAAAAGTCCATTTTGAGCAGGCCCAATTCTCCCACCGGTTCCATGGAGAACTGCGTCGTCAGGGTCCCTTCCTGAAGGCATACCGGAATGTGCTGCTCGATCGGTCGATCGGAAATCAGGATACCACAGGCATGAGAACCGGTGTTGCGGACCATTCCTTCGATGATTTTTCCCTCTTCGATGATCTTCTGGGTCACGGGATTTCGACGTACTTCCTGCTGAAGTTCTGGAGATTTCTGCAATGCCGTCTCCAGTGTGATCTTCAGGTCATCCGGTACCATTTTTGCCATGCGATTCGCTTCGGCGTAAGGAATATCGTGTACACGGCAGAGGTCGCGGAGAACCATTTTGGCCCCAAAGGTTCCGAACGTGATGATATTAGCCACGTTATCGCTTCCGTATTTTTGCCGTACATAATCGATGACCTCTTCGCGGCGACGCATACAGAAATCGATGTCGAAATCCGGTGGTGAGATGCGCTCCGGATTGAGAAAACGCTCGAAAAGCAGACCGAAGGCGATGGGGTCGACGTCGGTGATGTAGAGAACGTAGGCGACGAGACAACCGGCACCGGAACCGCGACCAGGGCCGACGGAAATATGATGATGCCTCGCCCAGGCGATAAAATCCCAGACGATGAGAAAGTAATCCAGAAACCCAGTCGATGCGATGATCTGCAACTCGTAATCCATGCGTTCGCAGAGCATTTTTTGGCGCCGGGAAGACGCATCATGCTTCGTGATGGAGTTCGGTTCGCAGTAGGTAATGCCGTAGCGCTCCTGAAGACCCGTGAGACAAAGCGAGCGTAAGTGAGCAGTGTGGTCACCATGATAGCGAGAAGTATCTTCGGTGTTCTGCCGAAATATGGGGTAATGATTTTCTCCATAGGGCAGCTGAAAGTCGCAGCGCTCGGCGACACGGAGTGTATTGTCCAGCGCATCTGGCCGCTCGCCAAAAATGGCCTCCATTTCGGCCCGCGATTTGATATAGAATTGATGAGAAGCCATGCGCATGCGCTCGACATCCGATACCCGAGAAGCTGTCTGAATACAGAGGAGAGCATCCTGAGCTTCCCAGTCCTTGGCTTCCACATAATGGGCATCGTTGGTGGCAATGACGGGAATTTTTGCTTCATCCGCTAGTCGAAAGAGCTGTGGCAAAATTTCTGCCTGTTCCGGCATACCGTGATTCTGAACTTCCACAAAAAGACGTTCGCGGCCAAAAATATCGATCAGACGATGGAGCCCCGACTTGGCCTCCTTGTAGAGCCCTTTTCGGAGCATATCCGAGAGGTAGCCCTGCAGGCATCCCGTGAGGCACAGGAGGTCTTTGGAATACTCGGCTATGGTCTGCCAATTGATCCGTGGCTTGTAGTAGAATCCCTGTGTGTGGGCTACGGAAACCAGATGCGAAAGATTGCGGTAACCGTCCAGTGTCTGGGCAATCAGCTCCAGATGGTAGAGCGGAAAACGTTCCCTGATTTTAAAATCTTCTTCGAAAAGTGTATAAAATTCGCAGCCGATAATGGGCTTGATGTCGTATTTTTTCGCCTCTTTGAGGAAATTTGGGATGGCAAAGACATTGCCGTGATCTGTCATGGCGACGGCCGGCATCCCGAGCTTCTGCGCATGTTGGAAGAGACGATCGATGCGACAGGCCCCATCCAGGAGGCTGTAATCGGTATGAACATGAAGGTGGACGAAATTTTTCTCCATGATGGAGTATTTAAGAGCAAGATGATCCTTGGGAAAGCCGCTGAAAGGTCAAGAATCCTTCCAAACGCAGAGCGGAAATTGTCCGTTGATGGGTATCATCTGCAAAACGGCTCATGGATGGATTTTGAGAAGCTAAGATCTAAGCCGGTTTTTTGCCAAAATCTAGGTTTACCATCTAGAGGATGTCGTCAAAATCAGGCGGCAATCCTTTCGCCTTGTTCCACAATTCATCTGATAGGTCGTATCCCTTATGTATCCTTTTGTCCATTCTCCCTCTCTATCTCTCTTTTCTCTTTTGTCCACCTTTTCATTTGATGACACCATCTAAGTCTGCTGCCTTTTGCGGCTAAAAAAATAAAAGCTCCTGCTTTATATTTTTTTGAGCCGCTGGCCCGCTGCGCGGGCGAGCCCGAAGGGCTCAAAAGGCAGCAAAGTTAATCAGCGGCGAAACTGATCGATAAGAGACAACATTGGGACATAACGAAAATCTCAAGGGCTTCATGGAATTTTCATCGTGTGATGATTTTCTCTATATTTCCTCCTGTGTTATTTTCGAAAGAAATACCCAAAGTAAACGAAACTTCTGAATTTCTTCAGAAGTTTCCTATTAACCTTAACTACAATCTAATGAAGTTTTTCCTAAAACTTAAAAATCCCACTTCAAGGAAGTCGAAAACCACGCGAGATTCTTGCGAACGGTAAATAACCAAGCACTAGGCCCATGAATCCAGGCACTTTTTGTGCTCGTACCTTCATAGTTTACGCCTATGCGGCCTTCACAATTTTCATTAAAGGAACGGACTAGATCGATACCGGCGCCATAATAAGCATAGCTTTTCTTTTTACCGTGGTGCCTTCCCCCTGGCTCAAAACTATTTTTGATCCCCAAGGGTTTATTGGTTCTGTCGAAACCTGCTTTAGCTCGAAGAGCAACCGCAAATCCTTCGACACCTAAAGGAGTGAGATCGTAAGGATACTCGAGTCTACCTTCAAGATTATGTCTTTTCCAAGTAATATCATAGGAATAATAGAGTGAAGGATTCCAGCATACATTGGACAAAAGCCCTACATAAATTTCCTTGGTGTCTTTTTTCCCTCCCTGTTGATTTAGGGTTATGTTCTCGCTTTTGCGTAGATGAAACGTAAGAGCGCCATCGACGGTAAAGAGATCAGTAAGATCATAAGAAAAACCGACACAGAGATCATTCCGATTCGAGAGAGAATTTTTGACCAGTAAGAAATTTTCATTACCGAAATAAAACCTGCCCTTCTCAAAAAGAGAGGCGCCCAGCTCTACCTTGGGAATGAAGACCTGTTGACCAAGTTTAGCCCCACGATAGACGTATTCGCTGTCGAAACGAATATCTGTCTTAAGTGATAACGGAGGCAGAGCAAAGCTGTCACGGGGTTCCTTTGCCATTAAAGAGGAACCGATGCATAATGTACCAACTGCGATATTGATTAGTTTCTTATTCATGTTGATTTGTGGTTTGTTGTTTTGTCAAAAAATAAACTGAGTCCTTGGGAGGATCAAATTTCCAAGAACTTTCTAAAAACTACAATCGATGGAAGTCGAGAACCAGAAAAGGTCACGGCGATATTTTTCAGAAATCTTAGCAATCCAGGCCTTTTTCCCATTGGCTCCTTCAAATTTAGCTCCGGCGCGAGCGGCGGTATTGGGGTTAATGGTGTAGACGAGATCGGCACCGGCACCGTAGTAGAAATAATGCTTTTTCGATCCGGCGAATGCACCATCACTTTTGAAAGTTCCTTTCAACCCGAACGGCTGTTGTGTCCTGTCATAGCCAATTTTAGCCAAAAGATCTACGGCCAAGCCACCGGCGCCCCATTGCGAAAGATCATAAAGATAATTCACTTTTCCTTCTAAATTATGTCTCTTCTGAGTGATATCATAAGCGTAGTAGACGGATGGACTCAACGATATATCACTGGAACATCCAATGTAAATCTCCTCACTATGTCTTTTGGTTTTTTCCCAGTAAGGCCTAATGACTGGAATCCATTTGAATCGATTCCGATAAATGTGGTGAGTAAATCCGAAATCTAAGACGATTAAGTCCGTAATTTCATGAGAGAGGCCGATGTGAAGGTCGTATTTATTAAAGCGAGAATTTTTAGTAGCTAAGAAAGCCTTCGTCCCGAAGTAAATATCACCATTTCCGAAAAAAGATGTGCTGATTTCAACCTTAGGCGAAAAAAACTGTTGATTGAGTTTGGTTCCGCGATAAACGTATTCGCTATCGAAGCCGCAACTGGTATCGAGTGATAGTGAAGGCAACTTAAAATCACCTTCGGCGCACAAGAAGCCAGAGGAAAGAATCCCCATAAGGGCTGTTATCCATTTTTTGTCTGTGTTCATATGATTTGTGTTTGAAATAGAATATTTCATTAAATGAAGTACAAGTTACCTGTAAACAATTGTTCCTATTATAGCAATATAAAATTTTGACATCCTCCCCGTCCTTTAGGACAGGGATTCCTGGTTATTATACCAGGTAGGTTTTAGCTCACACTGATCTCTCTATAGGCTTTCAACAGCATACCCTACCATATGGTGGTTAGTATGCACTTCGAATCCGCAATTGCAACATTTAAATTTCGCTTGGCTTTTGCAGTTTTCTTTTGCAACATGTCCACAGCGCGAACATCTTTGGCTGGTGTATTACAATGCCTTATATCCATACCATAAATGACATGGTTTTACGACGCAAGTGATAAGAATTATCCAGAGAAGTTTTTAATAATGGCGACGAGCGGTAGGAAAAGTCCGATGACAATGCTTCCGACGAAAACAGCCAGAAAGACGATCATGATCGGCTCCAGTAATTTCGTCATCCCTTTGATATCTTCATTGAGTTGATATTCGTAGGTTTCGGCCACTCGATTCATCATTTCTCCAATGGTTCCTGAACGATCGCCGACAGCCATCAGGCCCTGGGCCATAGGTGGAAAGACATGGTGTCGTTGCAGAGCTTCGGAAAACGTCATGCCGTGTGCGAGATCACCGATGACGTACTGTAATTCCTGACGAGTGGTGGCATTTTTAATACTTTCTTTGGTGAGTTGCAGTGATTTCAGTAATGGCGCTCCGCAGTGGAGCAATTCTCCAAAGATTCTAGAAAATAGGACGATGTTCCATTCGATGATGATGTTTTTCAGTATGGGGATTTTGAGGAATGTGCGTTCACAGAGGATTTGGAATGGGGCCCATTTTTGCAGAAGGAGCATGGAAAAGAAAATGCCGGGCAGTACAAGAATAATGGCTTTCCAATGCTTCAATGACCAGCGACTGACTCCGAGGATAATAGCTGTGAGTGTTGGCAATTCGTCGGAACCAAATTGTTCCGTAAAAATGGCTTCGAAGCGGGGAATGACAAAAAGCGTCAGTATGAGGACGATGACAGCTGCGACCAGCATAACAGTCATGGGGTAGAAGGATGCTGATATGATGGCTTTGCGGATACGTTCACTTTTGGTGATGAGCTCCGATAGGCGCACGAGTGCTTGGGGTAATTTCCCAATCGACTCACCGGCACGAATCATCGCTATTTCATAGGTCTCGAATCTGGCCTTCATACTGTTGAGGGCATCGGAAAGGCTATCGCCTGATTCGATATGCTGTATGAGGTGTTGTAAGAATTTAAATGTACGAGAGGAACGTGATGTCTGTTCGAGAAGAATGACCAAACTGATTCGCAATTCCATGCCAGAATCCATGAGAATGGCCAGTTGTTGAATAAATCGCGACTTTTGCTCTCGGGAGATGCGTTGATGGCCCAAGGTTGTTGTCGGTGTAGTAGGCGCAACGTGGTCTACATGCTTAGCTTCGGCAGATACCCTAGATTCTAGGTGTTCCAGGAGAACGATACTGTGTCCTGCGCTTTGGAACCGTTTTTCTAATTCCTCTTTGCTATCGCTTTCGATTTTTCCGTAAAAGCGTTTTCCTACCTTATCTTTCGTTATGTAACGAAATAGCATAATCCCAACCTGAGCCCGAAAATACAGAGAAGCACCGGGTTGTCGAGGATGAATCGTCAATGCTGGACTTTTTCGTGAATTTCTCGATTTTCATTTTTGGGAAGTGCATTTCTGGATTCAAGAAGAATATATTTCTTTTTTCGGGAGTATATTTTTCGGTTTTTCCCTTTTAGGGACGCGTTTTCGGTTTTCCGTCCTCTGGAGTGTCTTTCTTGATTTTTCATTCTCGGAAGCGCATTTCTGGATTTAAGAAGAATATATCCCCTTTTCGGAAGCACATTTTGGGTTTCCGTTCTCGAGAGCACATGTTTCGGTTTCATTCCTCAGGAGGTACATTTCTCAATTTTCCGTTCTTGAGAGTCGCTCGGTTCTTGGGAATAGCTCGGCTCCACCGCCTTTGCGCCCCGGCGAAAGAAGACCGAAGGTCTTCCTTTCGCCGAGGGCGCAGGCTCGCTATGCGAGCGAGCCCATTGGGCTCGAAGGCGGTGGAAAAAATGGCGAAGGGACATTTCCATATTCTATAGTTTAATCTCTATGGTTTATTTTGGTAAAACGAAACAATTCTTTAGTTTTTGGATTGTGGGAAGTTTTGGAAGGTATTTGCGAGATACACTTTACATTTATGGGGAATATTGCTACTAACAAATGTTGAGAGAAATTGATAAAAGAGCGAGATGTTTGAAGCGATCACGGATAAAATGAGCCAAGCCATTCGGGCAATACGCGGCCTCAACAAGATTTCGGAAGCCAATGTCGCCGATGCCCTGGTCCATGTAAAGACAGCCCTATTGAATGCCGATGTTCACTACAAAGTAGCGAAGGAATTTATAACCCGCGTGCAGACAGAATGCCTTGGGAAAAAGGTCACTTTGGGCGTGACGCCGGGTCAGCAGCTCATTCGCGAGATCCATGAGGAACTCGTTTCGTTATTGGGGGGGAAAGCTCCGGATTTCTTTGTCCGAAAACCGTTGAGGATTTTAATGCTGGGCCTTCATGGTTCCGGCAAGACGACGACAACCGTTAAATTGGCGGCGATGTTGCAAAAAAAGGGATATCATCCCGCTGTCATCGCCTGCGATGTGGATCGTCCGGCAGCCATCGACCAGCTCGAGCAATTGGCCCAACAGGTATCGGTTCCGTTTTATGGCGATCGCGACAAAAAGCATGTGCTTTCGATCGCATCATCGGGACTCAACTGGGCGAAGCAACAGTCATGCGATGCCATTTTATGGGATACAGCAGGTCGTTTACAAATCGAAGATGCATTGGTTCAGGAACTTAAGGAGATCCAGTCATTGATCCAGGCACAGGAAGTTTTACTGGTGGCCGATAGCGCTTTGGGCCAAGAAGCGGTCAATGTCGCCAAGCATTTTCATGAGGCTTTGACGCTTACGGGCATCGTGCTGACGAAGTTGGATGGCGATGCGCGTGGAGGTGCTGCCATTTCGATGAAATCTGTGACGCAGGTTCCGATCCGCTTCATAGGTACGGGCGAAAAAATTTCAGATCTAGAAATTTTTCATGCCGATCGTATTGCTCAGCGGATTTTGGGAATGGGAGATATTGTCTCTCTCGTCGAAAAGACTGAGGAAATCATTGATCAACGAGAATCGGAGCGATTGGCAGAAAAGATAAAACGATCGAGTTTTACCTTGGAGGATTTTTTACAACAGCTGCGGAAATTTCAGACAGCAGGGTCGCTTGGCTCCTTATTGCAATATTTCCCGGGTTCTAATCGCATATCTTCCGAAGATACCGATAAGCGCTTCAAAAAGGTGGAAGCCATGATTTCTTCGATGACCCCTAAGGAGCGGCAACATCCTGACATTATTCATGGTCCGCGGCGTGTGCGCATTGCGAATGGCTCTGGCACGACATTGGCTGATGTCAATTCGCTTCTAAAGCAATTTCGTCATATGCAACAGATGATGAAGAAGACGAAGAGCGCTCATGGACGAAGGGAATTGCAGCAGATGATGTCCAAGATGGGCATGGAAAATCCTTTATCTTTTTGAATAAAATGTGGCATGATTTTTTAAAACTTGTGAAAAGCAAACGCTTTATAAGCCTTATCATCGCTGCTTTTATCATCGCGAGTGCCATATATGCATGCGAATAGGCGCTGAAGCGTGGTTCCGACGACGGTTTTTTGTCAAAAGACGGTTTCTGAAAATTGTAAATAGAATGTAAATCCTAGCTATTTCCTTCAATCCTAAGACTTCGAGGCATATTTCCAGGGATGAAAATTCAGAAAAGCGGGCCGTATGCTTTTACGGGCAGCAGTACAAGTGATTGGAGCCTGAAAGCTAGAGGAAGTCATCAAATCAGGCAATAACCTTTTCACCTTATTCTATAACTTACCTGATAGATAGGTCGTGCCTCCTATGTGTCCCTTCTCCTCCCTCTTTTCCCTTTATCAATCTTTTATTTGACGACGCCATCTAGACCTTTGGCTAGCTGTTTCGCCAACAGATATTGATGACGGAATTTGTTCGTCAGGTCCATCTGGTAACGATTCGTCACTAAGGGATCTTTATGGTACAAGGCTTCAGCGAAAGATGTACGAACGATGGGATAGCTTAGCAAAGTCATGTCCGAGAAAATCTTTAGTGCTTTTTCGGCATCTTTGGTCCGGCCTTCATTCTGTGCGCGAATAATTTGCTGCCATGCCGATATCAGCTCATCCGCTGCATCGATAAAAGCCACTTTTACGACGAAGCCCAAGAGGTTATGCACGGGTTTTGTCCACTCGGGACGATACACGAAATCTTCGGCCGATTGGTAGGGATCTTCATAGCCCTCCAGGCGAGAAGATTGAAACTCATCGCCGTAGACCGTTTTCAGAATAGGTGTACGGCATAAGGGCGAACATATAGGCCCTCCCGCTACACCGACTTTGAAGGCGAGCAACTGTTGACCCGGCAGCGAGACGATATATTCTATGAAAGCTTTGGCGTATTTCGTATGCTGAGAACCTCTAAAGAGTGAGATAGAATCAGGAGATGGAGCTTCGCCGCCTCGGGGGAGAACAAAGGCAAAACGTTGCACTCCGCCTCGTTCCTGAATGTTTGCCTTTTGGGCTCTTCCGTAGAAATCGACGGCAATCCCGATGGGGCAATTCCCAGCCGCGACATCGGTGATGATTTTCCCAGAAGAATCGGTGAAGTAACGTCCATTGGCGACAATTTTTTGCAATAGCTGTAGCCCTTGTATCCATCCTTGATGCATCGCTTGTTTTTCCAATTCGTATTTTTTAATTTCATATTTCGATGCATTTTGGAGTTCCTGTAATGATCGTTGCATCTGTTGCTGAATGAGCATTTCGAAGGATTTTAATGTCGAGGAGCTTTTGGAGGGATCCACAATGGCAATACTTCTGAAATATTTAGGATTTGCTAAATCCATCCAGGTACGAGGAGGGTGATCTATTTCCAGTTCTCGAATAGCATCTTCGTTGTAGATAATTCCGAAAGAAGTGAGACTGCCGCCATACCAGAGGCCATCCTTGTCGTAGAGCTGCTCACCGGCAAGTATTTCAGGAATCTTATCTTCCATAAAAAGCTCCGGATGTTCTTCTTTCAAATGGCTGGCTACCAAATAACCTCTTCGAGCATTCAGTTGGTGTTCAAAAATACCGCCACCGAAAAAAACATCGATATTACATCCGACGTCAGAGGATAGAAATAGGTCTTTCACTTCCTGTTCTAATGGAGGAGAATTTTTGTCGATGTGTTCGAGCCGTAGAAAAATTCCTCTTATCTCCTGTGTCCAAACACGGCCTAAGCTCTCCCAGTAGAGCCGAAAATTGTTGATGAACATGGAATCAACATAGCGAGCGACATCACGACCACCTCCTGGATGGCGCCAGTCGATGACGACATCCTTGCCTGTTTTCTTTCGATACCATTCTCGAAACCCATGGCCATATTCCCGGCGTAGAGATTCGTTATGTGCCGTGATGACGACCAAAACATCGTCATGGACCGATGGTGTGAGAGAATCGGATGGCGAGCGAAAAGCAAATGGAACAGCAATAACGAAGGCAATAGCCACCAGGATCACGACATGTTTTATGGCAAACATAAAGGAATTTTCCGATGAGATTTATTCCTCTTTATCGAAAAAGAATGACGACGTCTTCTGGAGATGCATAGGCATAGACAGTTTTTTGCTGAAAGGATTCGAAGTGTTGAGGATTGATCTCTGAAATTTTTAGAGAAATTCCATTTTTTTCGAACTGGTAGTGGGCAAGTTCTCCGAAATAAATGGCCGTCTTAATATGCCCTTCGATGCAGTTATCCTCGGAAGGGTAAATATCAAGGCGCAATGCTTCCGGTCGTATGGAGACCTGAACATTAGTTCCGGGCGTAGGTGTATGATTTTTATCGGATAAAATACCGCAGAAACTCCCAATAGGAGTCCGGACCATGATTTCTTCGGAATTGACGCGCAGAATAACCCCTTCCAAAAGGTTAGTATCGCCTATAAAATTCGCCACGAAAGTATTCTTAGGCCGTCGATAGAGCTCCATCGGAGTTCCAACTTGTTCCACTTTCCCTTTTGAGAGTACCGCGATGCGATCGGCAATACAGAGTGCTTCTTTTTGATCATGCGTCACATAAATCGTCGTCAGACCATTTTCTTTGCAAATTTTCCGTATTTCGCCCCGCATTTCGTTGCGCAGTTGGGCATCGAGATTGGAAAGCGGTTCGTCGAGTAAAAGGCAATTCGGTCGTACGACTAATGCTCGGGCGAGGGCGATTCTCTGCTGCTGACCACCGGATAATTCATTAGGTTTCCGGTTGGCGTAAGATTTCATCTGAACGCTCTCCAGAGCTTCATCGACCTTTTGGGGGATCTCGTTCTTGGGAAGCTTCTTCTGCTCGAGACCGAAAGCGACATTTTGAGCCACGGTCATGTGAGGCCATAGGGCATAGCTTTGGAAAACCATTCCTGTGCCTCGTTTATGGGGCAGCAATCGAGTGACATCGCGCTCTCCGAAACAAATTCTGCCCTCTTCGGGGATGTAAAACCCTGCGATTGTTCTCAGGAGAGTCGTTTTCCCGCATCCGCTCGGGCCCAGTAGAAAAAATAGTTCACCGGAATAAATGGAAAGACCAATATGGTCTAGAACGACACTATCTTGGAATCGTTTTACGAGTTTTCGAATTTTTATATCGACCATTGAAAATTACAGTGTAGCCACTGCCCATGACGTGAAATTTTCTCCATCGAGCTGTCAAAGATTATTTTGTCCCACATGCTGAGCACACAGATTTGCGATGCGATTTCCAACATTTTTAAGAACACCTTCCATAGCTTCTACAACTTTTCCCCACGAGATGCTGGATGCCGTTAGGACATCAGATAGTTTTTCAGCTACTATAAGACGATGAGAAGATTCCTGCTTCGTCAAGCGATATGATACCTCGTCTTTTTTTTTAGAGCTGATGGAAACTTCTCCCTGAAAAATAATATCCTGCCGAGATATATCTACTTTCAACTCTTCGACGGATAATGTTACCTTCAGTATTTTGGGAGAGGTCGAAGGCAGCTTGGAAAAATCCTCATGGGGTAAGATGTTTTCGGGTACAGATATCGGGTGTTGATAAGCTTCTGCAATGGCATTGCGAAGTGGGGGAAGGATAATACGCATAAGTCCTTCTTCCAGAGGCTCTGCCCAGCGATGGAATTCGTCGAATTGCACTTCATGTTCCGAGAGCTGAATCATGAGTTGCGATTTCCGAAGATAGGACGGCAGAGAAGTGACTTGAAGATCGATCTTGATGGGTAACTTTTCTGGAATTTCATGGCCTTTGGAGGAAGATTCTTCCGAAAGGGAATGTAAGCCGAGCGCGTAAAACTTCGACGTGTCCTTGACGGGTGTCACCAAACATCCCGGCAAAAAAAGGAGAGACAAGCCTGTACTCAGACTTTTCCACGATGTATGTTTGAATCTTGGCATAGAATCTTACGCTTGCTTGCCAGCTAAAATGGCATTGGGATTACGCTCAAGGTACTCGATGAGCGACTGTAGTTTAAAGATCATGTCGGAGAAAGTTTTTAAGGTCTTGAGGATCTCTTGCTGCAGAGGTGAGTCTTCATCGAGAACAGAATTGATGTCGGATTGAATATCACTTATGGCATTGGAAATATGTTTTAGGAGACGCTGGGTAGCGGCCTTGAGATCTGGAAAGTTCTCGTTCCAGGTTTTAAAAGTCTGGGAACCTTGAACAAACGTATCGCGTATGGCCGCTAATCCCTGTTTGAGCGTCTCGGACTGAGCAATTTCATCCGCAGAATGAGAAAATTGGCCGAATGCTTGCACCGCTTTCATGATCGTATCCATGTCCACTTTCTGTATCTTTTCATCCAGATGCGAGAGGCAATTTTCCAGATGATCCAAGAGGAGAGGTAGATTGATGTGCTCCACCTGTTGTAGGAAGCGATCGATGTCGGAATAAACCGTAGGGATTTGCGGCAGCTTTTTTTCTCCTTCGACGTGAAAGATCGGGATCAATTGACGTGTGCGGCGATCGTTGTAGTAATCCAGTTCGATGAAAAGTTTTCCCGTCAGAAAACTATCCATGCTCAGTTTGGCCGATAGACCTTTTGCAATTTGCGCCTGATAAAAATTGGCCCTAGATTGTACCGTTTCACGGTTGACCAAGGCATCGTGCTGGTATTCCTTTTTACGATCACGGCAGCAATCGAGAAAATCAGGATCAGTTTTGATAATGATGGGAGTTTGGGCAATGGATTGTTCTGGATCATAGCTGACGGAAATTTTTTCGACAGATCCTACGCGAACACCACGGAATTTCACCGGTGCACCGACTTCTAGGCCATTGAGAGAACTGTCAAAGCAGAGGATGAAAAAAGCGTCATTTTTGCTGCTTTTTAGGCCTGTGGACAGAAACACAACCGCCGCCAAAAATAATGCAAATGCCAGCAGAAAGAAAAATCCAATTAAAGCAGCGGTAGAGCCTCGTACGTGATCCATCGAATAAATACATTAACGATCTGAATGAAAAGAAAGAAATTTGCGAATTTTTTCTTTATCGGAATGATCCCGCAGTTCTTTGGCAAGTCCGTCGGCCAAAATGGATTGCGTCTCGGCATCCAAAAAGATCACGCGGCTGTTGATCTTAAAAATACTTTCCAGGTCGTGGGTCACGATGACCATGGTCGTTCCGAAGCTCCGATTGATGTTGAGAATTAAGTCATCCAGATGGCGGGCACTGATGGGATCGAGTCCAGCCGAAGGTTCGTCGAAGAAGAGAATATTGGGGTCCAGTATCATGGCTCTGGCCAATCCCGCCAGTTTGCGCATCCCGCCGGAAATTTCAGATGGATAGAGATCCTTATAGCTTTCCAGACCGACTAGAGCGAGTTTTAACGAGACGAGATCGGTCATGACATCAGGATGAAGGGGATGGTGTCTCTTAAGAGGTAATGCCACGTTTTCGGCTATGGTCATGGCACTCCACAGTGCGCCGCTTTGGAAGAGAACACCGAATTGCTGAGAAATCTGTTCATATTGGATAGGATCCGCTAAGGCGAAATCGATACCCTGGTAAAAAATATGCCCCGGTGGGGATGTCATAAGTCCGATCATGTATCGCAGCAAGGTACTTTTCCCGCAACCACTGCCACCGATGATGAGGCAAATTTCTCCTTTTTTCAGTTCAAAGGAAATATTCCGCATGATGACGCGCTGACCGTAGCGCGTTTCCAGGTTTCGCACTTTTAGGAAGGGAATCGTATGAGGCATAGGCATATCTTCCATCTGGGTTATCTTGAGGCAAAATAAACGTAAAAGTCGTCTCGTTTCAAATAAAACCTTTCAGGAATTTTTATGGTGATGATGGGTAATCTTTACGGCAGCAAATTTACGATAATACAACATGTCGGCAGTTTAGCTGCTGCCGACGTACAAGGTTCATGGCCATTGCCTCGGTGGAATTTTTATGCCGTCAGTTTCGCTTTTACTGAAAAAGCCGTTCCAAAAGTCCCACCTTAGGGTTTACGTTATGCTCTAGCAAAACTTGCTTATACCATTCATTTTCTGGTTTTCGTGCTTCGGCTACCCAAGCTTTAAATTCCTTACCTTTGTTGTGGTCTCCAAGGCTTTTAAGCATTCTTTCAATAGCGTCCTTATCCATCCCTTGGTCTTGGAGTTTTGCCAGCACGGCACGAGCGATTGCAGCGGCAGCTTCAGGTGTAGGTTGTTGGTCTTGGGCATTTTTTTGTCTATAAATGACGAGATGCAGCGGCGTATAGCCACCCGAGGTTTGGGCGTCGACCACTGCGCCTTTCTCTATCAATCGTTTCACGATCTCAACACGGCCATACCGCGCTGCGAAATGCAGTGGCGTCCAGTCATCTTTATTTTTGGCATTCAGTTGAGCGGTTATTTGTTCTGGAGTTACATATTTAGGATCTAGCAAGGCTTTCACAACAGCGTCATGGCCATTCGCTGCTGCGATATACAGTGGCGTCCAGTCATTTTTATTTTTGGCGTTCAACTGTTCAGTTATTTGATCTTGGTGGACGGAATCGCTTAGTAAGGCTTTCACGACAGCGTCATGGCCATACGCTGCTGCGATATACAGTGGCGTCCTGCCATTTCCATCTTTGGCGTTCAACTGTTCAGTTCTTTTTCCTTGGAGGACGGGTTCGCTTAGCAAGGCTTCAATAACCGCGATATGGCCCTTCTTTGCTGCGATATGCAGCGCTGTCCATTGACCATGTCCCTCCGAAGTTCTCGCCATGACATCGGCGCCTTTCTCTATCAATCGTTTCGCGATCTCAAAACGGCCCTCCTGCGCTGCGATATACAGTGGCGTCCAGTCATTTTTATTTTTGGCGTTCAACTGTTCAGTTATTTGATCTTGGTGGACGGAATCGCTTAGTAAGGCTTTCACGACCTCAACATGGTCAAACAGCGCTGCGAGATGCAGCGGCGTCCATTGACTCTCCAAAGTTCTCGCCCTGACATCGGCACCTTTGGCTAATAGTATTTCGATAACCGCGTCCTTGCCATACCATGCTGCGAAATGCAGTGGCGTCCAGTCATCTTTATTTTTGGCATTCAGTTGAGTAGCTATTTGTTCTGAAGTCACGGGGGAGCTTAGCAAGGCTTGAACAACAGCGTCATGGCCTTTCTCCGCTGCGACATGCAGTGGCGTCCATTGA
>JAITIW010000064.1 GCA_031279255.1 Puniceicoccales bacterium | reverse complement strand
TGTCCGCATAGCGGACAAAAGCCCGAAGGGCTTTAAAGGCGGCGTTCAGACAATGGGCAACAAAACCCTGCAGAAGCGAAAAAAATTCAGGAGGTAAAGAAAGAGAAATTTCTCATGTGGGGCCAACGGATTCCTCTTCTCACATCACTCTAAAGTTCTAGAAACTCACAATAACGACACAATCCATGCTTGGTATGCGGTACTTTTAATCGAGAAACAGGACTACGTGCGACACTATTCTTGAAAAATTTTCCACGAGATTTCCCTCTTACCTGAATTTGCGTTAGGCCTATCTGGCGAACACTCCAGCCCTGAATTCTCCAAAAGCGGCATAAGGACGAAAAGAAAATCTATCGCTACGGTTTTCTCAATCCAGTGAATAATTTTTTAGCAAATGCGGTTGCGGAGTACCTTCCATCGACTCATCTTTTTATGAGCTTACTGTACGGAAATCAGAATGCCATCGAAATCTGGGCCCATTTTTTTCAGAACAGTCTTTTATCTAGGCTCGAAAGATACTGCCTAAATTTTTCCCCAGGAGCGATGAGAAGCCGATAATGGTAATGCCCAGAAAAAGCATTGTCCAGACTCCCAATGCACATGCCAAATATGGCCCATCGGCTAGCATATGCATCAATTCATAAATGGCCTTCGTGATGGGATAAAATTGCTGTTTCTGAGCCAAAATGATCGAGTCCGATACTTCCAGCATCGTTTGGGAAAATACGAGCAATCCTCCCGCCATAAGATTGGCCATGATCAGTGGCAACGTGATCCTTAAACTGGCCTTCAACGGTGGACATCCAAGACTTTGTGCCGCTTCTTCGTAGGTATAGCTTGTCTGTTGCAGCCCCGCTACGGCGGAGCGTACCATGAAAGGCAATTTTCTGACGGCATAGGCAATGATCAGCAATATGGTCGGATTTTCAACGGGATTGAGAAAGGCAAAAGCCCTGCCCTTTTGACTCATGGAAAGGTAGCCGAATGCCATGACAAGTCCGGGAACGGCGAGCGGAAGCATCGTCAGGGTATCCAAAATGTGACGACCCGGAAGTTTCGTCCGAACGACGACGAAGGCGACGGAAATTCCCAACAGCAGCGTAAGCAGCGTAGCGCAGCCAGAATAAATAAGACTATTCTGGATAGCGGGAACCGTTAGAGGATGCCCCAATGCGATCTGATAGTTACGTCCCGTCCACAGATGCGGCAAGACCGTGCCATACCAATCCGATGCAAAAGACCGAATAACGACGGCGATGTGAGGCAGTAATGCAGCCAAAATGACTACTGTAAACAGAAGGATGCAAAATCCCTGTTTCCACAGAGGAATCTTTCTGGAACTGGAGACGTGCGTCGCTTTTGCCATCATGGAAAAATTGCGCCGGCCCAGAATACCTTTCCCTAGAACATAGAATACGATAGAGAACATCAACATCACCGAAACAAGGGCATAGGGAAATGGATTATTCCCAATATCCTTTAATCCAAAAAAAATTTGTACCGGTAAGATGCGGTTGTAATCGAAGATAAGCGGAATGCCCAACTCGGTAAAGGACCAAATAAATGCCACCGTACATCCGGCAAAAACACCAGGCCCCATCAACGGGAGCGTGATTTTGTAAAAACGACGTAGGCCGCGGCAGCCGAGATTTCCAGCCGCCTCTTCCAAAGCCGGATCGAGATTCGCCAGAACCGCCACCAAGTTGAGGTATAGTACCGGAAAAAGCCCCAGAGCATTAAGGAGGATCATCCCCAAAAATTTGTAGTGACTGAGCCAATCATAGGGATGGCCAGGATCCATCCACCCAAAATGAATGAGTCCGGCATTCAATGATCCATGAGTACCGAAAATCTGCTGCACACCGATGGCTCCGACAAAAGGAGGCAAAATCAAGGGCAACAGAACGACACTGGTGAAAAATTTTTTGCCAAAAAAATCGTAGCGATCCGCAAAATAAGCCAATGGCATCGCGATGAGTAAAGCCAAAATGGTAGAAGCAGTGGCGAAAACAATGGCATTCCACAAGCCCTGGATATAGATAGGATTCTCAAATGCGAGGCGAAAAAATCCCAATGTAAAGCGGCCATCGGTGTTCGTAAAACCGCCCTGCAGCATCTGCCATATGGGCCATAAAAAGAAACAACCCAAAAAGATGACACTGATGAAAAAAACAACAATCGAAAAAATCTTCGTCATTGAAACTAGAGTAAACGACAAAAATCATCGTGAAAATTTTCTGAAGAATACCAGCCTTATTTATCAAGTTTTTTTGAAAACTCAACCATGAGGACGCTACGTGGAGTATATATATTGTACAGAGGATATATTATATCGAGAAGAGAATATGCAGGAGAGAGAATAAAAATTTGTGCGCACAGTGCATCATCATAGTGATGATGAAAAAGCTCATCCACGTCGATGCCTACCGTCAGCCGGACGTAGAGGCGGGCAAGAAGGCGGCGTATGAGATATATAAAAGAAGTAGGCGCCCCGTCCAGATGAACGGAAAGGGCTGTCGTAGGAAGTATTCAGGAATTCCACAGCTTGCACATAAGATCGAGATCGACGCTCTTTCAACTGTGTACGCTTTAGCTCTTGCCACTCATCGGCAAGTCCCATAAATCAATATCATGCGACAGGTGACCTTCAGCGAACAAAGCCTCCACGAGCTCCAGAAATTAGCCCCGGAAGAACAACTCCGACTGATCGAAAATATCGGCGGTATTTCGGAAGACAATCTCCAAAACCCGTCGGGGGATTTTACCTGTTTCCAGCGCGATGGACTTCTGCTCTATCGCTATCGAACCGATCATTGGAGGATTTATTTCGAACAGAAAGAGGATGGAAGCTTGTTTTGTCATTATGTGCTGCCGGAACATTCCTTATCCGACTTCACCTATCGTTTTAAATTGCCCGTTTCGGAAACATTGATGCTGGAACAGCATAGTTCTTTTTGGAAATACCTCGAAGGTCTTAAGAAAGGGAAAAATCCCAGCGAAAATTAAAAGGCATCTTTGTCAGATGCGCTATAAAACCATGTCATTTATGGCATGGACACAAGGCGCTCCGAAACTTAAGCCGCTATGGTTTTGAAAAAATGCTGACTACAAGGTGGCCATAAATATGCTTGCGGCAGGACATATCATCAAAGCCTGTGGAGAGAGCGGCACCGGCCGATTCCATGAAATCGGGAATCCTTGTTTTAGGACGGGACGGATGCCAATTACGATCCGACCTTCACATTGAGCCTACTTATAAGTGCCCGCCTTTGGGAAGTGAAAAAAGGGAGGCATTCTCCTTTTTTTCACTTCCAAGCTCGCAGAGCGAGTGAGCTCGGAGAGCTCAAAGGCGGGCCTGATCTGAAATCTCGAAACGGAAACTCATCCAGGAACGATATCACCTAGGAACAATATCCGAAAGGAGATAGTTTTTGGAAAAAAAGAAATGGCTTGGAGAAAATATCATCCCAAAAGTATCATCCATCCACTTCAAAATATTTCCCATAACATCTTCGATTGATCAGACAAATTTACCGCCTTTGAGCCCTTCGGGCTCTAGCCCGTTACACGGGCTGCGGTAAAAGAAAAATGCAAAGCCAGAAGCTTTCATTTTTCTTTGCCGCAAAGGCGGTCGATCGAAAATTCCCGAGCTTAAGAAGCTTGCCATCGGCTTGAACAGGTCGTCCGTATTCACCAAAACTTGTCTGTTTAACTTTAGGCCGCCATCTGCCAGTTTAGGATCATAATATCTCAACAATTTTGCTCCTTCCGAAGTCCCTGGAAAGATATAGCAGCAAGTTGCTGCTTGAATATTTTTCAAAAAAAACATCCCTTTAGGCATATCTCATGGATTCTGAAAACGAATTATCCCGTATGCGTCACTCAGCGGCTCACGTCCTGGCAGCGGCCATTTTGCGTTTATTTCCCAAGGCCAAACTGGACATTGGGCCGGCGACCAAAACAGGATTTTACTACGACATCGACCTCGAACCACCTCTGACGTCGGAGGATCTTCAGCGCATCGAGGAAGAGATGCGGGAAATTATTTCCGAAGATCAGGTCTTTGAATGTCAAATACTATCGCGCGCAGAAGCTATTCGTCTACTTCAGAACTTAAATCAGCCCTACAAACTCGAGCGTTTAGCGGATATACCCGAAGGAGAAGCTATCAGTTTCTACCGCAATGGGGAGTGGCTAGACCTCTGCCAAGGAGGGCATGTGCGGCGTACTTCTGATATCAAGGCCATTAAACTGTTGAATATCGCCGGAGCTTATTATCGCGGCGATGAAACAAATAAACAACTGCAGCGTATTTATGGGACAGCTTTTGCGTCCGAAGCGGATCTGAATGCTCATCTGCTGCAGATGGAAGAAGCCAAAAAGCGAGATCATCGTCGATTGGGGAAGGAAATGCAACTATTTTCAATCGACGAAAGTTTTGGTCAAGGGCTAGTCCTTTGGTTACCTCGTGGTGCCATTATCCGCAACGAGCTTCAAAAGTTCATCCTGGAAGAACTCGAAAAACAGGGCTATGAGCAGGTATTTACCCCACACATTGCCAAACTGGAATTATTCCACACCTCTGGTCATTTTCCCTACTACAAGGACTCTCAATATCCGCCAATTCCCGATCAAGTCGCTTTGGGGAAGTTTTTGCAAAAACATTCCACCTGCGAAGAGATGGTCCAGGGACTAGAAACCGGTATTCTGGATGGTTTCCTCCTCAAACCCATGAGCTGTCCGGGGCATATCAAAATCTACAGCTCTCAAGCGCATTCTTACCGCGAACTTCCCATCCGTCTGGCGGAATTCGGCACCGTTTACCGCTGGGAACAATCGGGAGAGCTCAACGGAATGGTACGAGTCCGTGGCTTTACTCAGGACGATGCCCATATCTTTTGTACAGAGGAGCAATTGGCCAGTGAGATCGATGCCTGTCTGCAAATGATTCAGAAAATTTTCGACACGTTGCAGATGTCCAATTTTCGCGTACGTATCGGGCTCAGAGATCCGCATTCTGACAAATACGTCGGAAATGATGCCAGCTGGGAACATGCCGAAGCGGCTCTTCAAAATGCCGCGGCGAAATTAGGAGTTCCGGTCTCTGCAGAAGCCGGCGAAGCTGCTTTTTACGGCCCGAAAATTGACTTTGTTGTCTGCGATGTCATCGGAAGAGAATGGCAACTGGGGACTGTTCAAGTGGACTATAATTTGCCCGAGCGTTTCCAGCTCACCTACACCGGGAGCGACAACCAAGCGCATCGCCCTGTCATGATCCACCGAGCACCCTTGGGATCACTGGAGCGTTTCTGTGGCCTGTTAATCGAACATTTCGGTGGTAATTTTCCGACATGGCTCGCTCCGGAACAGGTGCGTGTGTTGACGGTGAACGACCATTTTGCCACCGAAGCGGCCAGACTCATCCAAGAACTCAAGTCCAAAGGGATTCGCGCCCATCAGGATGATCATCCTGATCCTTTAGGGACAAAAATCCGCCGAGCCGAAACGGAAAAAGTGCCCCATATGTTTATCCTAGGGGCCAAAGAAGTGGAACAATCGAGTATCTCGGTTCGTTCGAGAATCCACAAAAGCATCGAAGGTATGTTCCCGCGTAAAGAGGCTATTGCCAAAATCTTGGAATTGATCGAAAAGCGTCTACTGCCGGAAACCATTGCGCGGTCTATATAGTACATACAATATGTAATTTTAATTAATAGACTTCTTGCGAAATAAAAAAATAGGTGTTATGGAGAGATAGTTATCCAGAGAGGAAAACATGAGATACTTGAGTTTAAAGGATTGATCGGTAGAAGAGTCTCGCCGTTTAACAGGTATTAAGCCAGCAACATTCAGTCATAGGGGTGTCCCCTATTTACAATTGGGAGCATTAACGCCGTTTCGAAAGAAGTCTATCATACATAATATGTATTTAATGATGAAATCATCTCACTTTTGGGAAATTTATATATCTCGCTCCTTGACACTTTTTTAAAAATTGTAATCGATAAGTGCCATGTCCAAAGTCTGTTATATTACTCAAAAAAGACCCACCAAAGGGAACCGTATTTTACGCCGCGGGCAGACCATAAAAAGCGGTGGAATCGGGACACATATCATCAAGCGCTCACCGCGGAAATTTCGACCCAATTTACAGCATATCCGTGTCGTATTGCCATCAGGGCAGATTAAACGCCTTTGGGTATCCGTTAAAGCTATCAAAGCCGGAAAAATTGTAAAGGCTGCCTAATGCTTTGGGGCTAATGACGGCCTACAATACTCATTAGAAACATCTCGGAATGTGGCATGATACATTCGTGGCTGTTTGCGGTGTTAAGATCGTCACAAACCGCCAGGAATTGCGTACTGTATTCCTCAAAAGTTCGCTTTAATAAACCAATTTTTAAAATATTCCCACTTATGCTCAATTAGTCTTTTGTAATAAGCAGCTGCCATGCTTTGTATACTGACAAGCATTAACACTCGGACTCAAAGAGCGACCCAACGTAAAGAATTCGCTATACGCCTCGGTGAGGCGTTGTTGTTCTTGTGCAAGAAGGAGCAAGAATACGTGGGTAATATGCATTGGCGACAGGCAAGGACATCACCACAAAACGAATAGATGCGCTTTACAAAGAATCTCGCAAAGGCGAACTCGAGAAAGTGTCCGTTAAAAAGGTATTGAGCCTAGATCTTTTGGCGCGAGAGTCAGACTCAAAAATCAGCGGATACTTCCTCTCGAAATGTCTTAAAAAGGTCATGAGCAATAAAGAAATCGAGAACATTATCATTAAGATATTGAAGTAATATTTTATCGGACAAAATAGCTGGAGGGAGTCGTCAAATCAGGCAGCAAAGAGAGAGATGGAACGGACATGGAATGCAGAGATAAAGGAGAGAATATTTTTAAAGTATCGAGCGAAAAGGGAACGCCATGCTTTCATTTTGAGGAACGAAATTTTCAATAACATGGCGTTTTTTATAAATATTTTTATCATAGAAGCGTTGAGATTTTCTGTTGATCTTTGGTAGAATGATGGGAACAATGCCGCGTGAAGAGAGGGAAAAGATGATTTCGTCAGAATCATAGGCTTTGTCAGCAAGA
>JAITIW010000059.1 GCA_031279255.1 Puniceicoccales bacterium | reverse complement strand
TGTTGAGGTCGTGAAACTATTGATAGAGAAAGGCGCCGATGTCAGGGCGAGGACTTCAGAGGAACATGGTCTATTGACGCCACTGCATGCCGCGGCAGAGTTTGGCCATACCGCGGTTGTTGAAGCCTTGCTAGATCCTGAACATGTCCCCACAGATCAAAGAACTGACCAGTTGAATGCCAAAAATAAAAACGGCAGTACGCCACTGCATGCCGCGGCAGAGTATGGCCATGACGCGGTTGTGAAAGCCTTACTAGGCGATCCCGTCACCCAAGAACAAATAGTCACACAAGTTAATGCTCAAGACAAAGATGGCTGGACGCCGCTGTATATCGCAGCACAGTATGCTTATACCGCTGTTGTTCAATTGTTATTAGAAAAAGGTGCGCAGGTCGATGCCATGAGTTCGGACAGAAATGGCAATTGGACTCCGCTGCATCTTGTCGTTTATAGACAAGTAGATAACCAAGATCAAAAGCCTACAATCGAGGGCGCTACCGAAACCACCCGTGCTCTTTTAGAAAAACTTCGAGAGAAGGGAATCGATATCCAGGCGATGCTACAGGGTGGCGTCATTAGAACATATGACGGAGGAAAGGAATTTGGAGAATGGCTTGATCTGGTTCGAAAACCGGAAAATAAATGGTATAGAGATGCGTTACAAGGGGCTGGCGTGGATGTGGACAATCTTTAGTGGAATGAGTGAGCTGAAGGCGTAGCTAACGCGGAGACTCTTCGGGGAGAGGTCAACAATAGCTGAGGTATTGTGTAAATTTGCAAATATTTGCGCTTGTGAATTTAATTAAAACCGACACACTTTGCGGCGATGCATAGGTGTGGGTATGGAAGAGATCGAGCTTGAGGAAGTTTCAAAAATTCAATTAGAGCGTAGAAATAGTTTCTATGGTCGTCGTCGGATACTGAAGTTTTCCGTCGCTGCTAAGGAAATCTGGCTGACTTTTGTCCCTCGGGTCGTCATCGATGGACCATTATCGGTTGGGTCGTTTGAGTTCCAAGGAAAAACGATTAAAATTTATCTTTCCCAATGGCCGAGCCTGTCCGACATAGATCCTAAATTTCAAGAAGTTAATGGAAAAATCCTTCCGCAAGAACTTCAGTTACTTTTTTGGGAAGCGGCGCTGTCGCCGTTACTGGAGACGATGGGATCGCTTTTGAATGGGAAAATTTCACTTGTATCCTTCAAAAAAAATTCTCGCGCCATGAAAGATCTTTCGGAAGCCATAGGATTTCATGCCTATATATCCTCTGAGCAGCGAAGTTTACTAGGATATTGGCAAGTGTCGGATGCGGATCTCGACACATTATTGCAGGATTTATGGAAACGTCAAGCCGCTGTGCCATCACGGACCTATCGTGATCTGCGCGTAGACTATGTGCTGGAATTAGGTTCTACAGGACTAACACGAGAATGTTATGAAAAACTTCAGGAAGAAGACCTCATTCTCCTCGATCATTATTTTTTAGAACCTGGAACCGTGTCGCAACTTCGGGGCTTAGACCCATTTCAAGTGAGCGTCATTCCGTGCAAGGAGGGATTTTGTGTGCATAAGGTTCAATGTTAACGGACAAAAATGATAAATAATTTTGATATGGATACTACACCTGATAAAGATAAAGACGAAGATCTAGATATAGATGAAGTTGAAGATGAAGAGGAATCAGACGACGAGCTGAAGGAAGAAGCGGTCGATGAGGTCGACGACGTTGAAGTTAAGGATGATCTTTCGACTTCCCAGGAAAGTGACGAGGCCGCTGTTGAGGAGGAAATATCGACAGAATTAGCTGCCGAGGAGAGTGATTCAGCGGCACCTACAGCTGATGCAGTAACTAAAGAGGAATCCATTGCGTCGGAAGAAGTGCCGATTGAATTGTCTCCTGAGGAAAGGGATACGGCAGCACCTGCGGCTGATGCTGCGCATATCAAGCCGGCTGAGGCAGTGGAGATCCAGGTACCGGAAGTCTTCTTACATGCAGAATATCGTAAGGGAACAGGTGCTTCCGTCGCCAAAATGCCAATACTTGTTACCTTTGAAGTCGGACGAAAATCAATACGACTTGGAGATTTGGAAACTTTACAAGAGGGTTTTATCTTCGAATGCGAAAATCCGCTGGAGGCAGCGGTCAATATATGTGCCAATGGTCAACTGATTGGCAAGGGAAGCCTGTTGAATATCGAAGGCCGCATAGGGGTTCGCGTAACAGAAATTTATTAGGATTAACAGCCAATAGCATTAGAATATCGGAGGCAAATCATGTTGGAAGGATTGACAATGGATCCAATAGCGATCATAGCGATATTGATCGCGTTATCGCTGGCCCCGTTCATCCTCCTATTGGTATCTTCTTTCGTCAAAATAGCCGTTGTATTGAGTCTCATCCGAAATGCCTTGGGAGTCCAGCAAGTTCCACCCAACATGGTGCTCAATGGCATGGCCATCATGTTAACGATCTACGTAATGTACCCCGTTGTGAGGGAGACGTTTAGTATCATCGAAGATGTGGATTTCAAGGGTTCTTCTCTGCAGCAGATGGCACCTGTGGTACAGAAAGCTACAGTACCATTGAGGAAATTTCTCAGCAAACATACCAAGGAAAGTGGCACTATTTTTTTCATGAATATGGCCAAGCGGATGTGGCCTCCGGAGGCACAAGAGGGACTGAATAAGGAGCATTTGCTCATTCTCATACCCGCTTTTGTCGTCTCGGAATTAACAGCGGCCTTTCAGATAGGGTTTTTACTCTACTTGCCCTTCATCGCCATCGATATGATCGTTTCCAATATTCTTCTGGCCATGGGTATGATGATGGTTTCACCGATGACGATTTCTCTGCCATTTAAATTAATGTTATTTGTTTTAATCGACGGCTGGACAAAACTCGTCGAAGGACTGGTCAAGACCTATAGTTAAGTACGGAATGTATGTTGTTCTAAATGGTGCCTATTATAAGGTGTTACACGCTGTATCATTCCGATAAGTGCTGCATTTTTTTAAGGATCGTCTCCATTTGACTGATGACTTTGCCCGCCTTTGAGCCCTTCGGGCTCTAGCCCGCTGCGCGGGCAGCGATAAGGGAAAAATGCAAAGCAAAAGCTTTCATTTTTTTCTTAGCGCAAAGGCGGTGGGCAGAAACTGACGCTCCGACGCCTGAAAAATGCTAGCATTTGGCAGAAAACCGACAAAGACTGGCGCTTGAGAAACTAAACAGAACAAAAGTCCAACGCTTAAAAACCAGCCGCTTAGGACAAATGAGCTAGCCAAAAAAATCGCTGCTTGAGAAAAATGAGCTGGCGAAAAAGAAAAAATATCGATGGACTTCATGACGAACGAATCGCCGATGATTTCACGGCGAATGACTCTGATTTCTAAACACTATATAGATTTCATGGTGAGCAAATTGCTGATAATTTATCACGAAAGATTCCGGTTCTTGGAAATGACTTTAGTTTCAAAGTAAAATACTATACAGGCCTTACCGAAACGGATGCAGGATATATCTATAAATTTGGAGGATTGAAATACGAATTTATTTCCGCATTCGTAGACGTGATTTATGTTTTCTGGAAAACCAGTACCGCGGCACATCGGCATCATCCTAGATGGCAATGGTCGTTGGGCACAACAGTGGGGAAAATCTCGCCTCTACGGCCATCGGCAAGGGGCTAAAAATGTCCAGCGCATCGTCCGCCATGCTCAATCCCTAGGCATCCCATTTCTCACACTGTATACTTTTTCGATCGAAAACAATGCTCGGCCGAAGGCAGAAATCAGTGGATTGATGTCGCTCTTCGAGCGTTATGCAAAACACTTTGCGCATACAGAACATGATCAGGGGATTCGGATTCGCTTGATAGGAAATATCGATGCCATGAAAAAGTCGACCGCCCATGCCTTACGTCAATTGGAGATCAAAACACAGGATAGGAAAGGAATGGTGCTGATCTTAGCAGTTAATTATGGCGGTCGGGATGAAATATTGCGAGCCCTTCATCGATTTCAAGAATCTGGCAAGGCGATATCACCGGCATGTTGGGAAGATTTTGAAATTTATTTGGATACTCATGGGATTCCGGATCCGGATTTGATCATACGCACTTCGGGTGAAATGCGACTGAGTCACTTTTTGCCATTGCAGTCCGTCTATTCGGAACTTTATTTTCCTCCTGTTTTGTGGCCAGATTTCAGCGAAAAAGATCTGGAGGAAGCCATAGAGGTTTATCGCAAACGGCAGAGGCGTTTTGGAGAGTATAAGAAGGAATTGAGTCGCTAAAAAGTTCTTTATGAAGGCAAGAATTTGTAGTTTTTTTGTGTTATGGACAGTGGTGATAGTGATGCTTGCCGTCGGTGGTACTCATGGTGCTATTCTATTGATGATATTGGCTTCCCTATGGACTCAGTACGAATTATGTCTTCTCTGCCGCAAGGCAGGGTACGAACCTTATCGTTGTCATTGCTTAGGGTATGGTTTTTTGATGTTGATGATGGCATGGAAGCCACCAGATTTTATGAATAGTATAGAGGCTTCTGTGGCCGTATTCATCTGTGCGATGCTCGATACGACATTTTATTCTTTTTTACAAAAGGAGCCTAAAAAGATCATGGAAGGCTTGGTCACGACGATTTGCAATTTAGTCTATGTGCCCATGATGTTTATGTTTCCCATCGCGATGCTGCGAGAGTGGTCACTCAGAGGTAATGGCAAGATGGCTATGGTCTGTATCGTATGGATTGTTGCTGTGGCTAAATTCAGCGATGTCGGTGGGCTTTGTATCGGTTCTCTGTGCGGTGGAAAGAAATTGGCACCGCTTCTGAGCCCTGCTAAGACGCGGAAAGGATTCATAGGTGCGTTGGTATTTGGTTCCCTTTTGGCAGGTTTAGGGGGAAGAATATTATTCCCTTCGTTTTTTCCAGAAAATTTTTCAGCCGCAAGAGCCTTGCTACTGGCTACGCTTCTAACACTCATCGCCGTCTTCTCAGATCTCTTAGAATCCATGATAAAACGCCTGGCGCAAGTTAAAGACTCAGGGAATTTAATCCCGGGCATCGGGGGTATTTTCGATCTGACGGACAGCCTCATCCTAACGCTTCCCGTGGGTGTCTTTTACTTTCATTACGGGGCACATTTTTTCTAAAGATATAGGGTGAGCGAAGTCGGTAAGCTTTACGTCATAGCGACACCCATAGGGCATTTGGGGGATATCTCTTTTCGGGCATTGGAACTTCTGAAAAGCTGCGATATAGTAGCCTGCGAAGATACGCGGATGAGTTATCGTCTATTGTCGCGCTATAACATCTCGAGACCTCTGAGTATTTACAACAGTGCCCATGAAATACGCCAGAGTGAGATATTGCTGAAAAAATTAAAGTTGGGAAAGAATGTCGCTCTGATAAGCGATGCCGGGACACCGACATTGAGCGATCCGGGATTTCGGCTTGTGAGGGCCTGCCGTCAGGAAAGCATCGAGGTATTGCCAATACCGGGAGCCAATGCTGCCATAGCGGCTCTGTCTGTCTCGGGATTGCCGACCATGTCCTTCCTTTTTTTGGGATTTTTGCCGCCAAAATCTTCCACAAGGAGGCAGATCTTTCAGCAGTATAGGGAATGTCCTCATACGCTTATCTTTTACGAGTCCTGTCATCGGATAGAGAAATTTATTCTCGAAGCGAGAGAGGAATGGGGAGATTTACGATGGATATGCGTTGCTCGGGAGATGACGAAGCTACATGAGACCTATATCACTTGTACATTGGGCGAAATGGTGACAAAGGAGCTGTACTTGCCGGCCAAAGGTGAATGTGTTATCCTGATAGCCAATCAGAACTTTACGCTCTAAATGTAGGTATTCTGTGTTCTTTCTTCATATGGCGGAAGTAGTGGATTTGTCAGGACGAGTGGGATTTTTTGGGTTTGTGGGGATATTTTCGTAGGCCTAAGCGTGTATTTTTCGAATTCTAGAGGGTGTCGTCAAATAAAAGATTAACAAAGGAAAAAGAGAAGAAGATGGAGGGAATGGAAAAAAGGACACATAGGAGATGCGGCCTATCAGATGAATTGTGAAACAGGACGAAAAGATTGCTGCCTGGTTTTGACGGCACCCTTCAGGGATGGTTTCGTTTATGTTTACCCGCCTTTGCGGTAAGAAAAAAATAAAAGCTCACGCTTTGCATTTTTTTTCTTCACCGCAGCCCGCGCAGCGGGCTAGAGCCCAATGGGCTCTAAAGGCGGGCAAAAAACTGACGCCAAGATCACCATCCTACCTACCAGACCTTCCAGACCTTTGAAAAATACTGTACGATTTTCTGTTGTTGCTGCAAGAGACAGATGAGCTATCCTGGGGATTGAGAAAGCCTAGTAGACGATGCGGATGTCAGTTGAAGGTCGATTGACGTCCTTCTCGGTTTCCGCTTTGCCGGAGAAGGGAAATTTTTTCTGCGCTTTTAAATCTTGCAGCTGGCGCAGACGCCCAAAAGCATCCTTAAAAAGACGATTTCTTTCTGAATAATCATAGTCCGTCAACAAATTGAAGTTGATGCCGATGTCTGGATGCTCGACGAGGTATTCGACTTGTTTTAGGATTTTGCTCATCTCTATTTCGATCTCTTCGTAGCTGAGTCTATCACATTCGTAGCGGCTTAAATTTCCACCTATCTGGTACTGCACCGTGGTGCATCCACCCAAAAGAATCACAGCAGCAACAGTAATACTACAAGCGAAAATCTTTTTTATTTTCATTACAAGCTATTACAAACGGGGACCGTAGTACTTTTTACTGTGCTTAGGCTACTCCGAGTTCGGCGTAGTCGATCGGATTGAGCACCTGGTGCTTATGTCGAAAGCGCGGAATGCACTGAAATAATGCCTTGGTGTAGGGATGTTTTTGATTTTGTAATAACGTTCGCGTTTCACCTGATTCCACAATATTTCCCCGAAACATCACGAGCGTTCGATCGGCAAAATGCGAGACCAGCAGAAGATTATGCGTAATCATGAGAATGGCAAATTTACGCTGCTCTTGAAGTTTTTTGAGCAGATCGAGAATTTGCTTTTGGAGCGTAACATCGAGGGCGGTCGTGGGCTCATCGGCGATGAGAAGATCGGGCTCCTGCAGGATAGCCATGGCGATCATCACACGCTGCTGCATCCCTCCGCTGAGTTCATGCGGATAGGAACGATAGCAGCGCTCTGTATCCATAATGCCTACGTCGCGCAATCGGCTTTGAATCTGCTGCAGACGCTCTTTTTTGGGGAGATGCCGTATGATCTCCGACATCTGGTAGCCCATTGTCAGTGATGGATTTAAAGAAGCGCCAGGTTCTTGGAAAATATAGGCAATTTTACGTCCCCGGATGGCCGTAAGTTCTTTTAAGGAAATAGTGAGGAGATTTTTCCCCTGAAAATTAATTTCTCCCAAAACGCGCGTCTCCTTGGGAGGCAGTAGACGTGTCACGGAAAGTGCTGTGACGCTCTTGCCACTACCACTTTCGCCGATGAGAGCTACGATTTCTCCAGGAAAAATCCCAAAGGAAATACCGTGGACGGCCTCTTTGTTGACCAAAGTAAAATGGATCTTGAGATCCACGATGGACAAGAGTGGAGTATGTTTAGAAGATGTGGATAAAATCATTCCGCTATTCCCTATGGGTTGATCTTAAGAAAGCAAGTCGAAACAAAAAATGCTTTTAACTTGGCAAGGGCTAAATTTTATATTTCAAATGTGCGCAATGACATTTTATGACGTCAAAATCTTTGTCACCATCTACTGAAAAAAAATTCCTAGAGGATTTTTATGCCATTTTATGGGGAGAACGTAGGATAAAAAAACGTACCCGAAATAGGATTTGGCTGCTCATTGTCCTATTACTAGGGCTGTATCAATGGGTATGCCGGAGGGATATCTATGAAAGTCAGGGAGAGTTTTTAATCCGCGGAGGGCAGATTTCCGTGACGAATTCGCTTTCGGCGACGCTCCTGGGCATAAAAGGCAATTCGAGCGAAAAAGATGTTTTGGATGCGTTTTTTCTTTCGCAAGAAGCATGGGAGCATGTCGACCAAAAACTCGATCTCAGTCGATATTTTCGCCAGAATTCGAGAGATTGGCTATGGGGTATCCGTCCCTGGTCTCATCGGGAAGATTTATGGCGTTTTTACCAAAAATCGCTCGATCTCGATGTCCCTCCAGGCAGTTCTGTTTTTCAATTAAAATTCCGGACATTCGATCCCCGGAAAGCCCATGACGTAGTGACGGAGCTTCTCCAGACGGCGGAAGCTTTTATCAATGAAATTGAGCGTAAGACACTATCGGAGCGCATTACGGCCATCGAGAAGGAATTGGTGACGATTAACCAATCGATTCATATGGCGCGGCAAAATCTCATCGCTTTCCAGGCGCAGCATAAGCTTCTGGATCTCGAGACGAATGTGGGAGATGAATTGAAGGCCATTGCTCGCATCGAAGGAGAGAAGATAAAGGCAAAAATTCAATTGCGGGAACTACAGTCTTATTTAGCGCCGCAGGCTCCGCAGATCAAGGAATTGGAGCAAAGGATTGCTTCCATAGAGGAGCAGATACAGGAGGAAAATACCAAACTCATAGGTGCCAATTCGGGAGAGTTAAATGTTTTGACGTTCGAGTACATCGATCTAAAGACGCACTTAGATTTTTTGGAAAAAGAGCGTATGGTGCTCATCAAATTAGCCGAAGAAACGCGCGTCCAGGCGAACCAAAAACAGAAAATTTTTATTGAAATATCGCGGGCGACGTTGCCCATCGAACCGATAGGCCCTCATCGCATTCGCAATATTGTTAATATTTTACTGTTAATAGCTCTGTTATACGCCACATGGCGTATTATTCTCAGTATCATTCGAGAGCATCGCATAACTTCACGACCATGAATGTAACGCACATATTTTTTTATTCCCATTGCGGGATTTTAGCAGCTTCTGCCTCTCTTATTTCTCTTTATGGAAGCGAGTCCGCTGCTCCATCGGCCTTAGTGGAAAGCGTTTCAGAAGAAACGAAAAGGGAAATTTCCAAAAGAGTATTCGATGTGAAGCCGGAGCTTTTGCCGTGTTTTGGTTCTAATCTCTTTCGTGGAAATTTTTCGAAACGCAGTGTACAGGATTTCAATCCTGACTATCAGATTTCCATCGGCGACCAGATCATGCTGCATATTTGGGGATCGATGAGTTTTTCATCGGAACTCGTTGTCGATACTCAGGGGAACATCTTTGTCCCGACGGTTGGCCCCATTCATATCCTGAATGTGAAGAATGAGGATCTGAATCGCGTTATCGATGAGGCCATTAGGCGACATTATCGCGATAACGTCCGCGTATATGCGCTCTTGGCGGCCGCAAAGCCGGTTTCCATCTATGTCAGTGGATTTGTCCAGAATCCTGGGAACTACGATGGCGTATGTTCGGAAAGTATTTTGCATTTTATCGACCGTGCGGGTGGCATCGATCCCAAGAAGGGAAGTTTTTTAGATATTAGACTTTTAAGAGAAGGGAAGGTCGTCGCGACCTTTGATCTTTACCAATTTTTACTGCGTGGAAGCATTCAGGCCCTGCAATTGCGAACAGGGGACGTCATTTGGGTAGGTTCTAAAAAACACAGTGTTTATCTTTTTGGGGACGTGCAGCATGCGAATGCCTTTGAGTTTCAGGGCGATACGATCCGTCTTTCGGACGTACTCGACATGGCCATTCCTCGTCCGGGCGCGACCCATATTTTACGGACGCAGCGAGCCAATGGGCAGGTCATTCAGACGCGTATCGAATGGCCTCAAAGGTATGACATTAACGTTCAAGATGGTGATGTTCTAGAAATAGGTTCTGAAAAATCTCCTCAGCAAGTGCTTGTCAAGTTAACCGGAGAGTATGAGGGTGACGCGACCTTAGTTTTAGAGAAGTCGTGCACACTCAAAGATCTTTTCGATAAAGGACTTATTCGCGCCTCGGCCATAGGAGATATTCATTCACTGCAACTCTTTCGCAAAAGCGTGGCGCAGCAGCAAAAAGAGATGGTCGAAAAAAGCCTCTCTCAGTTGGAACGCCAGATGATGTTTTCGGCTCCCATCAATTCAGAAGAGGCGAAAATTCGCATCGAAGAAGCCAAGATTTTTAAAAATTTCATCGATGAAGCGAGGAAGCTGGAACCACGAGGACTTGTTGTTATGAACAGCCAGAGCGGTTATGGCGAGACGTTTTTGGAAGATGGCGATGTACTGCATATCCCAGCCAAAACTTATACCATTGCCGTTTCAGGTTCGGTCCGCATTCCTATGACTTTTTCCTATCAAACTGGTAGGAATGTTTCCGATTACATTCAGTTGGCCGGTGGGTTGACAAAAGAAGCGGATCCTCGTGGCATTTTGATCATACATCCTAATGGAGAAAGCCAAATGCTTCAAGATCATGTGGCCATACGATCATCGCGTCAGAATAGAAGGGCTGTATCTTTTCGTGACCGTGGCACACTTTTACCGGGAGATACGATCATGGTCTTGCCAAAGGTATCGACGAGTTCCATGCTCTTGGCACAAAGTGTTGCAGATATTCTCTACAAAATTGCCATTGTCACACGCACCGTCGTTAAATGGTAGGCTTTAAGTAATAGCTAGATTATTTTCTCCTTTAGCATCCGCCTCATCCTAAGGGACAAGGGTTTCTGATTTTATTGAGTACGTGAAGGTTCTGGCTTTACGGAGTCGGTCGGTGCCGATTTCTCCACAGGCTTCGAGGGCACACCCTGCATGCAAGTTTATGGTCACGTTACAATCAGCATTTATTTCGAAACCACAATTACAGCGTTTAAAATTCTCCGGCAGATTAAAAATACAGAATATTGTTGTATCCCTGCCGTAAATGACATGATTTTACGGCACATCTGATAGATTTATACTTTTGAGGCCAGATAGCTCACATCAGGGTGATTTTTGTATTTTAGCCTTTGTGCAGATCCAATTCCTTCCGAAGGCAAGGAGGGATGCAATCCCAAAGATCATGTCGAAGTGGATGATAGAATGAAGCCTGGATCAGCACATGACTTTTCCAGTAATTAGCTAATTGTTGAACACTAGTTCTTTGGGGTTTCTGTGGATGTGTCCAAAAATCATCCAGGGATCCCGTGTGTGTTATGCTTTCACGATGGTAGAGGCATCTTCCTAGACAAATGGTCGGAATGCCATTTTGCAATGCATGAAAACCGGAAGTGCTGTTAATGGTAATGCAACCCAAAGCCCGCGGCCAGAAAAAGCTCAGTGTTGTTGTATGGACATAGAAAACGCGTTGTGGATTGATTCGCAATTGCTGTACGGTGTGGTCAATATGTTTTCCGTAATGACAATGTCCGCGGTCTAGAGGATGGTGTTTAAACACAATAAAAGTATCGTCCGGAGCTGATCGGGCGAAAGATTGCAGTACTTCTGTGATGAAAGCTTCGATATTGGGAAAATTCGAGTGCCCTGTGATTTGAGAATCGTTGGCGATTTGCAGCGGGACGATAAAAAGAGATCGCTTCGGGAGAGAGCGCAATTTTTCTCTTATGTTATGTTCTCTGGCTGCATAAGTGATTTTTCTCGTGAAAGAACGCATGAAGTAAAAAATTTCCTTTGGCGTCATGGAGCGGTAGTGACAATAGTAAAATTTTTGGGGATGATATATTTCTTTTTCGAGAGAAGGTTGTTGCCTGAAAAGCAAAGTACGTACTTTTTGAATAATGGCATTATTCGATATGCGAGTTGTAAATTTTTCAAGAACTATCGAGCCGTAATAACGGATAGAGAGCCAGATAAAGGACAATGGCGTACGATGGCGTCGGTAAGGCAGTAATGGTGGCAATGGCATAGAAGGCTGCAGCGCATCTAAAGACTTCTTATAATCGTCAGAAAAAGCATTCACCCCATTTTTCTCTAAAGCGATATACTGAGGTCGCAGATAACCTTCTTCAAAGACCCAGATGTCTAGGGAGAGTTTTTTGCAGAGTGAGATGATGCTCTGGTGATAGGGTCGGCAATCACCGCAGAGGAAGACTTCTGAAATGTTGTGGTTCGCGACGAATTTTTTGAAAAAATCTGGCCAGGCATCGAAGGTTCCGCGGTAATGATATGCATTTCTTTGGTGATAAAAACAACTATCGCCCCAATTGAAGTGGATTTCCCAAATTTGCCTCTGACTATTTTTTTTCAGAAACCGTGCCCATTGGTCAAAAAATGGTCCTATGGGCCCTTGTAATAAGAGCGTATGTTTCATAATCCTCTATCTCAATCCTCTTTTGATCCTTTTAAATCCATTGAGAACAGACCGAACGATCCGTTGTTTCCAATTTATTTTGGTATTTGCGCCTTGTTGTTGAAAAGCAGATAGTACTTCTTCGACTTCGCACGGTCTTTTTTCCGACCAATGGTAATAGCGCGGGTAATCGATGTAAGCAGCTGCGACAAGTTCTTCTAAACTTCGCGATCGGCTTCTTCTGGGGCATGAAATGCTATCTTGAGTCATTCCCCATCCGGCGTAAAAAGGTAATCCAAAGCAGTGAACATTCTTTCCATGTAAAAGTGCTTCAAATCCTGTCAATGACGTCATGGTGTACACGCTATCGACGTATGGGAAAAGAGATGTCACTGACACATCTATAATGACATCATTCGCGATTTTAAGAATGTGATTATTTGAAGTTTGTAAATATTTCTTCGTAAATTGGAGATCCGGATGCGGTTTGTAGATAATCCAAGCCGAAGGATTGAGCTCTCGTGTCGCCTGAAGGAGCCGTAGGTTGTTGTTGATCTCGTTTGTTCCGCAGCGAATGCTCGCATCGTCTTCCACTTGACCCGGTACGAGGATCACAGGACGATTATGTTGTAATTTGGGAAGATCGCGAATACAGGTGCCGACGTTATACTTCGTGATACCCAACGAGCGGATGCGTTCCACGAGCTGCCGAGCTCTTTGAATCTCTTCCGGCGAGAATTCTTTATCTCGAAGGATGTTTTCGAGATCGCTGGGTCGCGAAGCATCGTAGTAGATGCCGCAAGTGTCAAAAACCAATGACCATGGCTTGACGAAAAGGCAGCCTAAGCCTATCGACCGTAAAAATCCATCCTCGACGCGAAAGTATTGGCAGTGATAATTCTGTGCCCAAGAGATCACATCATCAGCCAAAGAAGAACTGCTCCATACGCAAAAAATGTCCCTTTGGGGATCGAGATTTCGTAGTTGTTTTAGCTGGAAACCATAGTGCGAAGATACCTTCGCAGGCGAAGTATAGGCGCATAATACACCATGTTTCCAATAATGAAATCCAAAAGCATGGATATGGTGTTGAGATAAAAATTGAAACTTGGAGTTTCTTACGCATTTCTTACGCATTTCTTACGCAATCAATTGCTTATTAACTTCCTTATTCATCATTTGGATGTGGTCAATGTAAAACTGAATACCATCCGCGACATTTTCAAAGAATTGTGGTTCTAGATTTTTCTGAAAGACGAGCACATGGGTGCATATCCTTTTTACCTCGTTGAGACTATGGGAGGCATAGATCATCGCAGCTTTGGATATTTTTCCCTGGAGCCATCGTTGGGATTGCTCTCGAAAGCTTTGGTCACCGACAGCTGTTACTTCATCCAGTAAGTAAACATCGAATTCGAAAGCCATGCTCAGCATAAAGGAAAATCTCGCCTGCATACCGGAAGAGTAGTTTTTGATCGGCTCAAAGAAGAAATCACCAATACCTGAGCTTTCGTGAACAAAATCGACAACACTCTGCATGCGTCGACCGAGAATGCCATAGATTCGGCAAACAAGTCGGACATTCTCCAAACCCGAGAGACTGGCCTGAAATCCCGATCCGGATGCAACGGGCCATGAAACGCTACCTTGTATCCTGATAGAGCCCATATTGGGATATTCCGTTCGGTTGAGCATTCGGATGAAGGTCGATTTGCCACTGCCATTGGCGCCGATAAGGCCTAACTTGGCACCATGTGGGATATGAAGGCTAAAATCTTTGAAAATATAATAGCGCTCCTTTTGCAAAGGATACCATTTGGTAATATGTTGAAGGTGAATCATTCGGAAAGAATTCGTGAAATGTGACGTTTAAGGAGGTAGTGCCCTACGATGAATATCCCGAGCGCTGAAAGTACGAAGAAGATTTTCTCAGCGGGGATAGGAGGATAGCCCGCGATGGCATTTGTCTTACAGAGATCGACTCCCAGAAAAATAGGATTCCATCGAAAAATATAGTGTATGTTAACTGGTAGTTGAGATGGTATGAAAAAAATGCCATTCGTGAAGTAGAGCGCTGTGAACATGATGTCCTTGATTTTTTGAGTTTCTGGGAAATAAAGGGTAGCTACGGTAACGATGCCTCCTAGGCCGATGCCTAAAAGCGCCAGTAAAAGTAGCGATAGGAACCATTTTATAAGTTGTGTGGGCAGCATGGTAATGTCAAAAATCCACCATAAACCCAGTGTGGCGGTAAAATAAATGGTGCAGCTTAGGAATAATTCGATCATGAAGCGCGTGTAGACGGTATCGAAGGGGCGTATGCTCGAAAAGACAAAAAGGCTTTTATTGGCAGAAATGGCGATGGTACATCGATTTACGACATCTCGAAATAGAAACCATGGGATAAGGCCATTGAGCATATAGACGACATTGGGGACATCCTCTAGAATCGTAGCTCTGGATCGTAAATTTATGACAGAGATGAGGATGCCTAAATGCAGCATGGGTTCGAGGAAAATCCAAATCCAGCCGAGCTTTAGACGACCAAAACGTGTCTTAACTTCTCGGATGAGGAGTAGAAAGTAGATCTGTTTGAGTTCCTTCCATACGGAATCGTAATACTGTGGACGAATCGGAACAAAAGTGGACATGTCTTTAGGGAGAAAATTTTAAACTTTTCTTCAAGATTATAAAGCGATGATCGGGTCATGATGGGTAATTTAATTTCGTTCGAAACGGTAGTAATTGTTTTGAGGGTAAAGCACGAGGCATTCGAGATTAAAAGATTTAACAAGAGAAGAATTTCGTCGTTCAACGGACGTGAAGCCAACAACGTTTCGTCATAGGAACATCCTCCGTTTATAATTGGGAGCGTCTAATGCCGTTTCAGGAGAAGTCTATTCAATTTCGTTCCCATCAGATCATTTAATTTTACCGCCTTTGAGCCCTTCGGGCTCTGGCTCGCTGCGCGAGCGGCGGTAAGGAAAAATGAAAGCTCCCGGCTTTGCATTTTTATCTTAGCGCAAGGCGGTAAAGAAACCGAATAAAGAAACCAGAGGCTCTTGATTTAATATCTCAAAATCTACAGCAGAAGCTTGGACCCTAGGGTCAGAAAGATAGAAACACCGGCAATGTCCGTAATGGAGCTGAGGAAAATATAGGAGCTCTGCGCTGGGTCGAAACGCAGAGATTGCAGAGAGAGCGGAATCAAGGCTCCTGCCAGACCGGCCAGTCCCATATTCGCGCTCATCGCCAGAAAGAGGACAAGGCCTATCATGGAGTTTTTTGTCCAAATAGCCGCGATCACAGAAGTTAAAAATCCAATCATGAGGCCATTGCTGAGTCCTTTACAGAACTCTTTCCAGCAGATCCCACGAGCGTCGCCGGTATGTAAATTGCCCAGTGCAAGACTGCGAATCGCTACCGCCAAGGTTTGAGCTCCAGCACTTCCCCCCAAGCTGGAAACAAGGTTCATAAAAACCGCTAAAATCGTCAGTTGAGCAATTTGTTCCGTGAATAAAGAAATTACTTTCGCCATGGTGAGCGCGATACCGAGATTGGCGATGAGCCATGGTATGCGCTTAGCGACGCTGGGGAAAACAGCATCATGGATATTCTCATCGGCACCGGCACCGTGTAATTTCTGAATATCTTCAGTGGCAGCATCGCGTAAAATGTCCATGACGTCGTCGTAGGTTATCATACCCATGAGGCGCCCACGTGCATCGACCACTGGCAAATTTTGAAAATTTAATTCGGTCATCAGCCGCGCCGCATCTTCCTTATGCTGGTCCGCCTGACAAACTCCACGGAGTTCCTTATGCATCAAATTGGATATCTTTTTATTGGGACGTGACCAAATGAGATCGCGGACGGAGGTGACACCCATGAGCCGTTTTTGCGTATCGACGACGTAGAGCATATCGCTATTTTCCGTCTCATTCTTTTCGCGCCGAATATGATGAATGGCTTCGTCGACCGTCATATCATCTCGCAGTGTCGTGACATAGGGCGTCATGACACCGGCCGCTGTATCAGGATCGTAGGAAAGTAAGTTGCGTATGGTACGAGCCACTTCTTCCGGAAGATTAGCTAGGATGCGTTCCTGTTCCTGAATCCCGAATTCACGTAAAAGACAAGCCGCATCGTCGGGCTCGAGTCCTTCGATAATTTTTCTAGCGCGGAGGCTCTTCATCTCCCGCAGCATATCGGCAGAGTCCTCCGTATCCATCTCGGCGATGATATCAGCGGCGTCCTCGTAGGATAGTTTCTTCAGGATGGCCTGTCGTTTTTCAGAATCGAGTCGTTTCAGAAGGCTACCTACTTCATAAGGTGATGTACGGGCTAAACGCTGCGGCTCAATGGCCTCCAAATTCTCATCCAATGCCAATTGCATGAGCTCATCGAAGGTATAGGCCTCCCGACGTGGGTCCTGGGAAGACGATTCTGACATCGATTTTACCATGAGCTCACTTTATGATGAAATGAAATTCATGAATCATTAAAATATACAGATTACTTGCGAATTCAAGATAGCCCATAAGGCAAGGTTTTTTTGGTATAGTTGACATCTTCTGCGTCCTAAAGGACGAGATATTTCCGGTTATTGCATCAAGTAAAGCAGGTTCCAGTCAACGGAGTCGGCTTGCGTTGATCTCTCCACAAGCTTTAACGACGAACTCTGCCACACTGTGGTCAGTGCGTGCACTCCGAAACGGCCGTCGTAACATTTAAATTTCGTTTGGCTTTTATAATTTTCTTCTGCAACATGTCCACAGTGTGAGCATTTTTGGCCGGTGTATTGCGGCACCTTATGTCTCCTTCATAAACAACAGGGTTTTACGGCGCGGAGGGATAAGCATGCACAAAATCTCAAAATATACTCCGCTTCGGAGAATCTGGCCCTGATATGAAAATTTTTCTTTACGCCTATTATAATATATACTCGATGAGGCCCCTCATTCGAGTGTAGCATAGGCATGGCATTTGATAAGTTAACATGGTGTATCGCGCATTTAGGAGAGAATGCGAACTGGTGGGTCGATAATCTGAACGATGAAACCCATTGGGAAATGGATCATTTGGGGCTGATAGATCCGTATCAGTGGGAATTTTTGGAGGAACTGCTGTCGCCTTTGCGGGCTTGTGGGCTCCAGGAGGAGATTTTGGAAAACGCGTTTTGCAAATTCTGTATCGAAAAAGAATTGCCTGACGAGCGCGTCCAATTTTCGGCCATCGAGACATCTCTACTCGATACAGAAGAAAAATTATTCCTGTTGCCCTATGCTCGTTCGGATTCGGCCGAGCGTTATGATGAATTCATAGACCACCTGATACAGCTCCGCGTCAAATGGTTAAATATGGCATTTGATTTTAAACAAGCTCTGGAATTTGAAGATATCGAGCTACATTTTCGGGATCAAGGGCGAGAGAAAAATTTGGACGGAAATGCGGTACATGCGTTTGAGGAAATGGCCTCGATCCTCGAGTATATACCCGATGGATTAGAAGGCGATGAGGATGAGTCGGACGTCCTCGAAGAGGAACTGGAGTCAGATGCAGATGATATGGTATCCGACGTGGAGGACGACGTCTGGGGAAAGGAATTAAAAGAGGATATTTATCGTCTCGAGATGACCGATTAGATTTTTATGATGATTCGCCCACAGGATTGGATTCCCCATCGAGCACCTTTTCTTTTCGTCGACGAGGTCGTTTCGATAGAGTCGCAGACCATCACGGCACGGACAAAATTCGACGCATCCATGGATATTTACCGCGGGCATTATCCCCACAATCCCGTGACGCCGGGAGTTCTTTTGTGCGAAGCGATGTTTCAAACAGCGGGGATATTGGTGGCTTTTAATCTAAAGCATTCGCAGTCCAAAGATGTTTCCGAATCCCAAGGTATTCCCGTCCTCTCGCGCATCGAGGTAGCCAAATTTCATGCACCCATTTTACCTGATGAGACGGTGGAGATGCGCATTACATGGGAGCAGACAATCGGGCACTTTTTTTACTTTGAAGGTCGCATGACTTGCCAAGGGCGACGGATATTGAATATGCGTTTCATCTTAGCCCTTTTGGCCAAAGATGACGTCGAAGATGCCCTTACCAAGTCACAATACGCTATGGCGCCATCTTGATCGGGCATTTTTTTTACTTTGAAAGTCGCATGACCTGCCCGAGCGCCCGGTATGGAACATGCATTTCATCCTGTCTCATCTGGCCAAAGAAGATATCGAGGGCGTTCTTACAAGATATTTATCATCGGATTGACAAGCCCACCGCCTTTGAGCCCTACGGGCTCTGGCCCGCTCCGCGGGCTGCGATTAAGGGGAAAAATGCAAAGCTGGGAGCTTTCATTTTTCTCCGTTCGCAAAGGCGGGATAGGGAGAAGAAAGAAAGTGGGAGAGTTGACTCATGGAACAATAGATTTCTTTCGAAACGATGATAAGCATTAAAAAGAGAGGGTCATTTAGAGGGCCAAGTATGAGACGTTTGAGCTAAAAAGATTTAAGAATCAACCACTATCACCTGAAGGCGATAGTATCGCATAAACGCTTGAAAAGCAGATTAAAAACATGAAATGTCAGAGGCCTGGTATTTGAAAATCTCCAGACGTATGATGCACCTCTTGATTTTCTATATATTCTTGAATACCTTCACTGCTCACATTTCCCACAGTTACAGCAAAATATCCCTTAGCCCAGGGATGTGATCCTCAATATCTCTTCTTCAATATTTCAAATTCTTGTGGCAGCTTTCGGTTGCTCTTCCCCTT
>JAITIW010000006.1 GCA_031279255.1 Puniceicoccales bacterium | reverse complement strand
GGTAGTGATGCGGTTGGGCCAAGCGCGCTTCCGTAAGGAGCTGCAATTCCTGCGACTCTGAGATCATGCTCGATCAGTGAAGGAAAATCATGAACAGAGGCGAGTATTTATCGCGTGCTGTATATCGCATGTCATGTAAACGGTTACACGCTGTATCGTTTCGATAGGTACTGTACGCTGCGTCATTCTACTAACTGCCGCGATTTTTTTAAGGGACGTTTGCGTTTGGCCAGGTGGGAGAAGACGATTCACGAGCACCGTCGCTGTTCGACGGACTGGCTTTGTCGATGGAGAAATTACAGCACGAGAAGGTGTTGTGCTTAGAGGGCTATAAAATCATCGATGTCCTTAAATGGCAAATGATGCAAGATATGAGATATTATCCAGGCCTACCAGCTGAGACAACAGGAACTGGCTGATTCGCAGACTGAGAAGGTCTCGAAAAGGGCCGGTTAAGCTGCTTGAGGCTCGGAGATTTTGAGCGTTGCGGTGAAAATCGAGACGGCTGTGAAGTTTTTCGAGAAGAAAACGGATGCGATCGGGGTTCGAATGGCTTGCATTGACGGCTGTATTTTCGGAAAGTAGTGGAGGTGCTTTCTGGACGATTTTGGTTTTGATTTTGTTTCTGGTTCTGATAATTTTGGCGCTGATTTGGGATGGGTCTGCGCGTCGAGACAATAAGCTTGGAGCCCTCAGAAGCCAATGGAGGATTCACTTTAATTTCTCGTTTATAGGATGATCGATCATGAAGATTATTCGGAGGCGCGGCATAGCTCATACAGCAGGCCGATATCCCGCATAGAAGCGACGCAAAAATTTTTCGTTCTGAAAACATAAGAAAAAAATTAGTGCTCGTCGCCATGTTGGCAATAGAAGTTTTACGAGGAAGTCGTTGCAGACTTTTCGTCGTAGAAGAAGGTCATGACGAAACCTAGGAATATGATGATGGGTAAGACACTGAGCGCTATGCGGAGATCGTGGGCACTGGCCATGTGAAGATTATCCTGGATGTGGTTTGAGCTTAGGCCGTTGATAATCCATCCCACAATGGGTTGTGTAAAGCCTCCTATGAACATCACGATCATGTTGACGACGGCTACGGCGCTACCGCTTGCATAGGAAGGATTTGTCTCGAGGGAAGCCGTAAAGCAGGTCACTTGAGGTGATCCGCAGAAACCGATCAGTAAGAGCAAAATGCGGGTGGTATTGAGCGACAGAGGACTGTAAAGAAATATACATAGCAAGACACTGCAGGCGAAAGAACCCCCAAGGAGGAAGATTTTTTTCTTCTGGATACGATCGGATAGCCAGCCGAAGAATGGCGAGCCCATGAGCCAACCTATGTACAACATGGCGACGGTCTGGCCAGCTGTTTTGTTGGATACATCGGCCACGATTTCGAGATAGGCATTCCCCCATAGATCGCCGAAAACGGTGGGAATGGCATAGAATGCCCCGGCGATACTTCCGATGATCCAGGTCTGCGGATTGCGCATTACTTGAAATAATCCTGTAAAAAAATGATGCTCGGCATGCGCTTTACGGTAAACTTCCCAGCGTTCCTTCTCCCCAAGAGAGGCATGCGGGATGGTGAAGTAGAGAATAGAAGCGGATAGGATACCCAGGATACTGGCCAAGAGCCAGCACGGAAAATATCCGATCCATCCGACGAGCTGCGGGATATACTCCAGTGCAAAAATGGCCCCTAAAAATCCGATTGCGGTCGTGAGTCCCGAGATGAAGGAAATTTTTTCCTTGGGGAACCATATGGCCGCGAGGTACATGACGCCGATAAAACCAAAACCGGAACCCAGTCCCATGAAAAATCTTCCTAGGGCAAAGATCGCCAGTGAATGACCGGATAACAGGGCACCTACGCAGCCCAAAGTGACGCATAAACTGGCCGATATGAGTACCGACCTTCCGCCGAATCGGTCAAAAAGCGTACCGGCAAAGATTTGGATGGGCGAATAGATGTAATAGTAAACACTGGAGGCAAAGCCCAAGAGACCCGCCGTTACGGCATAATGCTGTTGCATGTCTTGGAACATACCACCAGGAACGACGCGGACGAAAAATTCATAGAAATAGAACATAACCGCCGCGAGCCATATGAACCATGCCGTGTGGCAGCGAGATGTTTTACAAGTTTTTTCCATAAATTCTTGGTAGATTAACGTGACTTATCAGACGTACTTATGAGATCTTTAGCCCGGCGGATTTCATAGGGCGTCTCCTGCGAAACAAAGTGCTGAAGCTGCTCGAAAGCATGCTGTACTTCTTGTTCCTTGAGAGTACGCTTATCGGAATAAAAATCGATGGCGAGGGCGATATTCTTCTTATTTTGCGATAATCCTTCACCTTCATAGACATCGAAGATGCTCACATCTTGGACGTTAAAATGCCGTCCGGAAGCGCGCTTAGCCAATGATTCTATCTTGGAACGTATTTCTTCCGCCGTAGTCGAGCGGTCGACGAGCAGGGAAAGATCTCGAGAGGCCTTAGGATAGAGGCTGAAAGGCTCGAAATGCACCTCATCGGATGGTCTTTCGAAATGTCGCGGCAGCAGATGGATCTCGATGGCGGCTATGGGGTAGGGCAGTTCCCAGGAATGGCACCACGCCAGGTCGAGAATTCCGATTTGGATGCGGTAGCCATCCTGAAAGAGATTTCCAAAATGCCATCGGTGTTCCGCTTGCCACATCGCCTCTGGTTCCGCTCCTCTTTGGAAGAGGGGTTCAATGGGGATACGAGCTATTTTGGCCATGGCCACGGCGGTGGCTTTGATCTCTGTCCAATGGGGAGCTCGGAATTCATCCCAGTGGCGTCTTAAGGAACCAAGGGAATAAAGACAGGTGGTGGAATAGATCTCCCATAATTTGTTTTCGTTCGGGATGAAGACATGTCCGTTTTCAAAAGGATTCCCAAGATCATTTTTGTTCTGTAAGTTATGGCGAGCTGTGTCTAAGAGCCCCGGAATGAGGCTGAATCGTAAATGGCTTTGAGGCTCCACGATAGGATTTTCGAGTTCCAGAAGAGAGCTGGCATTTTTCCCAAAAATATGGACCTCAGCGGCAGAACGAAAGGAATCATTATAGCACTCCGTAGCTCCTCGATGACAGAGGTAGTGTGCTACTTTTTGGAAATAATCCGCGATGGGAGTATTGTTTCGGTGGTAAACGGGAAAGCTTGGAGCTGATATGGGAATGTTTTCGTTGCCGTAAATCCTCAAAAATTCTTCCACGAGATCGATGGGACGCGAGACATCAGAGCGATAACTGGGAACGGAAACTTCCCATGGCATTTGAGAAATATCGACCGAATATCCCAGAACATTCAAGTGTTCCGCTAGGATCATAGGGTCCAAGGGAACTCCACATCGTTCGGCGACCCAAGTGGGATCTAGGGTGATCCGTCGGACATCGCGCGGTACTTGACCTTGAATTTGTGGCAGACCCACTAGTGTCCCGCCGCAAATTTCCAGAATCATCTGGACAGCGCGCTGTCCGGCTTCCAGCGTCATGCCCGGATCGACATCACGCTCGAAGCGGTAAGAACTATCACTCCGTAACCCAAGTATTTTTGTGCTCTGTCGTATACTTTCAGGACGAAAGTAGGCGCTTTCCAGAAAGATATGACGCGTATCCTTTTGGATCGCGGATGATTCGCCGCCCATAACACCCGCGATGGAGAGTATTTTTTGATCATCGGCGATGACCAATACGGAGTCCGAAAGCGGTCGCGTTTGGCCGTCGAGAGTTTGAAGCGATTCGCCGCATTTTGCCTGACGTACGTGAATCGTATCACCCTCAACTTTATCGGCATCGAAGGCATGGAGCGGCTGTCCGCAGTCGAAAAGTATCCAATTGCTGATATCGACAGCATTATTGATGGGATGGAGTCCGATGGCCTTTAGGTCTTCCTGAAGCCATTTGGGACTTTCGCCTATGGTGACGTCGCGGATCTCGAACAGGCAATAGTAGGGTGCATTGGAGGAAGAAATGCTGATTTTTTTAGAAAAAGTACCATATGCGGTGGATTCCGGATAAATGGGAGAGATAGGCGGCGAGAGTGGTTTTCGAAAAAAGGCCGCCAGTTCTCGAGCGATGCCCCAATGACTCAAGAGATCGCCACGATTACTCGTCGTTTCAAGCTCAAATGTGACGTCTTCCGTGGGGTAGATTTCCTGAAGTGGCATACCGATGGCAGGCTTGTCTTGTAAAATCAAAAGACCTTCATGGTCATTAGAAATGCCTAATTCACGCGCGCTGCACATCATACCTTCGGAAAGAACGCCGCGCAGTTTACTGGATTTTATCTTGAAACCTTCCGGCATGAGGGTCCCCGGGAGGGCGACCGGAACTCGATCACCGAGCTGGAAATTTTTGGCACCGCAGACGATTTGTCGCGGAGCTCTATCATCTACCTTGACTCTACAGACTTGCAATTTATCAGCATCGGGATGCGCAGCGATGTCGATGATCTCACCGACGACCAAAGTGGACGGAAAGCCTGCGCCGTGGATTGTTGTTCCCTCTACTTCCAGCCCGAGTTTCGGAAAAATTTCAACCAATGCAGTGTACTCGACGGGAATCTGGACGTAGCGCTTGAGCCATTTGAGATGAATTTTCATGAAATCCTAAAGAAGATGAGATTTTATTTTGGATGAATTTTACGTTGGGCGCAAGCGCTCATGTTTTCGGATCAGCCAAAATCCGAGCGATGATAGCAGAATCATGATGGCGGCGATGGCCACGACGCAGTGCAGGGATTGGGTCCAGGTCAAGAGGGCATAGCCGATAAAGGGCGATAGGAAACTGCGTAAACCAAATTCCGATGCACTGATGCTGGCATAGTCACAACAGGATTCTTCTGGAGCGATCTTCGTGACCCAAAGGCTCCAAGCAATAACGCCCCCGCCATAGGCGATGCCGATCAAGCAGGAACCGATCCCTATCCCTAGTGGTGAAGAGGGAATGAAATAGCATAGAATGCCAAAAAACAGGATCATGTTGATCCATAACTTCATACGGACGAAGGGTACGCGATCGAAAATTTTCCCCCATATTCTGGAACTTAAAATGCGGAATAGTGAAGGGCCAACGCAGGTAAGGAGCATGACCCAGTGATTCGATAGGGAAAGTCCGTAACGTTCATTGGCAACATATTCGATGCGGAGCGGAATCGTCATTTGATTGGCGATCCCTTCAAGTGCCCAGATGAGAATGATGCCACTGAAGAGCTTATCTTTCCAGAGTAGACTGAAGTTAGACCATGCATGTTGTTTCGGATTGCTTAAAATTTTCCGAGATGGGATTTTTAAAAAACTCATCGCGCTTCCTAACGCCGAAAGTGCGATGACGAAGAGAATCCAGCGATAGGCTTCGAGATGAGTATCGAGCCATTTTCCTGAAAAAAGTGAGAAAATGACACTGGTTGTCGCGAGAAAAAACATGGAGAAACCCAATTTAGATCCTCGTTCATGGGGTGCATAGTTATGTCCATAGACATCGATCATGACGGGAATTTGCTGTTTGTAGATAAACCTCGCTATGACGATCAGTATCAAATAAGTACCGGCCTGTTCCGTCATCGCAGCAGCCAGAAAACAAACCGCCACGATGAAGAAATAGCAGGAAGCTGCCTGCATACTAGTCCATGCCGTGCGGGCCATCCACTTCATGACGATGGGAGCCAAGAGTAATCCAGCGAAGCCGGCAGAAGAGATGAGGGATTTCTCGAACGCGTTCATGTGAAAGACGCGTATGGCGATCAAGAGGACATAGGTTTTAAATCCTGTCTCCAGAATGCCTTGAAAGATTTGTCGCAGGGTATCGTATCGAAACGTGAGACGAGAGCGCTCGGCTGGAGAAAGTTCAGCGCTATATGTTTTTCCCATAGGTATAAAAGTGGTTCGTGCTAGTGTTGCGATGGGGGCAGGAGTTGACGAAAGGCATCCGCATGGCGAATGTTATCGAAATCCGTATCCTCGCGAATCCATTGCCAATCGTGATATCCCAGTTGAATGGCTTTCGATAGCGCTTGACAGGCTTCGTTTGTCTTATTTTTAAGCGCTAGACCGCAAGCGAGATTGTAATGAGCTGCGGGATCATGAGGATGAAGCTTTAGGATTCTACGGTCGATTTGTAAGCTCTTGGCCGTATTTCCCGTGAGGGTATAGTACTGGCTGAGTGCTTGGAGAACGGAGTCATTACACTTTAACTTTTGGGAGATTTTCTCCAGGAAATCTTGGTAAAGTGATGTATACTGAGGATCTTTGTTGTGGATCACCATGGATGTGAATTTTTCAGTTTTTTGTCGAGCTGCAAGCTGATTTCTATGGTGTGTGGATTGAAATTTTTCCAGAGCTTGAGATCATTGTTTCTGCCGCCTTTCCGCCATGAAACCATGAAGACCTTCATGGTTTCATGGCGTGGCCCGCTGCGCGGGCGAGCCCGTAGGGCTCGAAAGGCGGCAGAATCGGCAGTCAGTCATCGACGGTACTTGGATGCTGCTCAAGATGCATGGGCGAGTCCAGATGCGCGCTACACGCGGTGGAGCGATGGCAGCTGTAGGTCTCGAATGGCATTCATGATGCGCTGCGCGCATTCCAGGTAACGTCGAGGGTGTGTTTCCCCGGGATCGTAGGTTTCGGCCAGTAGGGGCTTCCCCATAACGACTTGTGCATGACGATGAATATTGGGAGCCGATTGATGACGATTCCAAATTCCGTAGGTGCCGAAAATACGAACAGGAATAACCGGAACGGACATCTTACAGGCCAGTAGACCAACACCGGCCTGTGCTGCTTGCAGCTGACCATCGGGCGAACGCGTCCCTTCGGGAAAAATCGCAATACCTTGTTCAGCCTGAAGAAGTTTTAGAACGCGGCGAATCGCCCGAATGTCCGATGTCCCATCGCGATCGACGGGAATGGTATTGATTCTCGAGAAGAGAAAATTCCAGAAACCTGGCTTGAAAAGTGTCTGTCTAGCGAAGTAAAAGATTTCCCTATGGGAACAGGCAGCTGCTATGAAGGGTGGATCGAGAAAACTGGCGTGATTGGCAGCAACGAGACAAGGCCCTGACGGTGGAATATTTTCCTGTCCATAGATTTCACCGGCCCAAAGTTCTCGAAAGGTAATGGAAAAGAAGTAACGAATATTTCGGTAATGGAGATTCATCCTCATTTTTTAAAAAATACACGCTAATAATGAGAAAAATTTTTAATCCTGACAAATGAGTTTCTTATCCTGAATGCTCCATATGTGCTCGATCCCAATGGATTGGATAAATGCTCTATCGTGGGAGATGAGGCAGAGCGATCCGGGGAAATTTTTGAGAATATCACGAAGATAATCACGTAATTCGACATCGAGATGGTTCGTCATCTCATCGAGGATGAGCCAGGACGGGCGTCGGAGTGCGATGCGGGCGAGGCAGCAGCGCAGCCGTTCGCCTCCGGACAGCTGTCGTACCGGCATCTGCACCTCTCGGTTCGTCCGGAAGAGAAAGCTACTGAGTAGTTGTCGCAGCTCGGACAATGGCCGCTTAGGATCGCCGGCCCGTACATTATCCAGCACACTTTGATCTTCATCCAGGCCTTCATAGTGCTGATCCAGAAAACCGATGGCGTCTGAAGGTGGTAGCTGCCAATCACCTGAGATGCGAAGTGATGGTTGATCATATAAGGCATGAGCCAGAGATGTCTTGCCGGCGCCGTTTTCGCCCATCAGTGCAATTTTTTCTTTAAAATTCCACACGAAGTGAAAATCCCTGAGCAAAACATGGTCGCCATAGGCGATCGTTCCGCGATGGATGAGACAGGCACTGCGATGGGAAGAATATTCACAGGATAGGAAAAAATGTGGTTTATAGGATTTTTCTGGCTGGATCTGTTTGGTGGCCTTTTCCGCTTCCTGCAGCTGTCGGCGGAGCTTTCCCTTGATCCTTCCCGTCGTAGCAGAGGCGGTATCTTGCATTTTTCTGATGATATTGATATCATTCTCATGGCGGTGGGCATACCGGCTCTGAGTAGCGCGTTCCCGTTCTCGCTCCAGTGCCTCCTGTGCCTTTTTACGCTCGGATTTTAGGGCTTCCAATTCCTGTTGTCGCTGTGCCGCAGCGATGTGATACTGCCGCTGGAGATCACCATAGCTCCCGCAAAATTTCTCGATGTGGCGATCTTTTATGGACCAAAATTGAGTGATGAGCGTTTCCAAGCATTCCTGGTGGTGGGAAACGATGACAATGGCTCCTGAAAAATAAGACAATGAACGGTAAAGTTGCCGGCGGTGCTTTTCATCGAGATGATTGGTGGGCTCATCAAGTAAGAGTAGATCGGGAGAATTGTTCATGGCCACCGCGAAAGATTTTTGAAAACGCTGACCTCCGCTTTCATAACTATGAGTCGTCGAAAATTGTGGTACATAGCCGATGCGTAGGGATTCCCGTCGTCGGATATATCCCTGCATCGGCTCTAATTCTCCGGATAGGAGTCGTATCAGTGAAGTCTTTCCAGAACCGTTGGCTCCGATAATGCCGATGCGGTCCTGGAGAAAAATTTCTCCGGAAAAGGCCTCAAAGCAAGTCTTTTCACCCAATGTCAATGTGACATCGACCAGTGTTAGTAAGCCATGCCCCATGGAAATTTCTTGAGGGAATTTATTTTCTCCGTCATTTCAGAAATGTGCCTCGTTGAGGCAGAAGATTTTATAGGGATTTCGTTCCTTATTTTGAAGAATTTTTTTCAAAAACAGTTTGTATCCGCAACTTCCCAGCTGGACATAGGCGGTTTGTGGAAAGACTTTCATAATGGCTTTACTCTCCAAGAAGGCCACATAGTGGTGCAACAATGTTGCGATGGTCCAGTCCGTTGGTGAACGGAATCGATGAGAGAGGAGTTCTGAATAAATTTCCGGATGGCGTCGTTCGACCATTTCCGCTATCGATTTTTGCTGCGTATGCGTCAGGTGAAGAAAGCGGCTTGTGATCGTTAGGCCGTATTCTTTTTCGAGTAATGCTTTGACCTGCCTATCGGCCATTTGGGTCGGATTGTCGGGCTCTAAAAGGATGCGTTTGGAAGAAAAGAGCTTATAGGCCATTCCATTGCGGCCGAAAAAATCATTAGGTGTCATGGGAGAACCGAGAAATACATCATCGTTGAAATAAATATAATGTTCCGACAGGCCTGAGATCCGATGCAGACAGGCCTCGATGACATGGGAATTGAAAGTCGGGAGAAAGGAAGAGTCAATGATGTCAGAATGGCGAATGATTGTGATCTTTCCCCAATGCTTCAGAAAAGGAGGCACTGCGTTGAGATCGGAGATGACGATGAAAATTTTTCGTACCCACGGGGCATAGAGTTCCACGGAACGAAGCGAGTAGTAGAGCTCCTGATGGTTGTTGTAACGGATGGAAGAAGCGGCTCTACATCGAAAGAGTTCCGATGGAAATGGAGTTTCTTTGAGAAAAAATTGGTAAGCCTTTTGCCATTCCCATTCCATTTGATCGACCCAGGTGTAGACGATGTCGATGGGAAAAGTGACCGGGAAGGGGTCTAGAGTGATCGCGAGCGATGTATCAGAAGGGAAAAGATTTCCCTTCTGCAGAGAGAACTGTTGATATTCTCCTTGGAATTGAGGAAAGTGGTCCGTAAGCAGGTACTGCATCTGATAATATAAGGATTTTAAACAACGCCGTAGAGCTTTCATGAAGTACCTGCTCGCTGTATACTAGTCAGGGTTCAGGGATACGTCAATGGGATGTGGAAATGATTTGCGTCCCGTTGTGAAATATTTAGAAAAATTATATTTCATCGCTTATTCGTTTTTTCACCTAAAAATATTAATCACCAAAAAAATGTCTGATCTAAAAATGCAAATGCTGTGGAGATGGACGAAAGCCGTCATGTTGCTGCCGTTCAATGTCCTCGTCATCATCCCAGCCATAGTCCTTTACGGAACGGATTACCGTTGGCAGGGTTATAATATATATGGCTTAACATTCGGTGTCATCTTGTTCGGAGCAGGATTATTCTTGGCCATTTGGACCATGTGGCTCTTTGCCAAAATGGGTCAAGGAACGGCCGCTCCATGGGATCCGCCGCAGAAATTAGTAGTGGCAGGGCCTTATCGCCATGTCCGGAATCCGATGATCAGCAGTGTTTTGATGATACTACTCGCCGAGTCACTGTACTTGCAGTCTGAGTACGTCTTTCTTTTATTCATCCTGTTTTGGATTGGAAACATGATTTATTTCCCATTTTTTGAGGAGAAGGATTTGGAAAAACGGTTTGGTGAAGATTATCGACGCTATAGGCGAAATGTACCGCGTTGGATTCCGCGGTTAAGTACGTGGCATTCTGGCGAGGAGCATTGATCTTTTACCATAAAATGTCCGATAAGGGAATGTATCGCTTTGAATCGCCACTGGAAGAGGGAAAGATCATCTGTCGGCCCAATCGCTTCATTATGCAGGTGGAAAAAGAGGGCGAAACTTTCACCTGCCATTGTCCCAGTACTGGAAAAATCGGAAATATCCCTCTGGAAGGCTTACCCTGTCTTCTGTCGTCGTCCACGAATATAACGAGAAAAACGCCCTATACGGTCGAGGCGATTTCTCTGGATATGGCGAAGTCCTGGATGGGTATCAATCAAAATGCCGCCAATCGCTACGTCGAGCATTTCTTTCGCAGCGGATTGTTGAATCATATCGCCGCCAATGGTCATAAAATTCTGCGGGAGCAAAAAATCGGCCATTCCAAGCTGGATTTCAAAATCGAAAATACCTATGTCGAGGTCAAGACACCACTGATGTATATGCCGTGGCTCCCCGAAGCTGCTCCGTTGCAGGAACGAGCGGCATCCTATTTCGAGCGCTTTATTCGACATGTCACGGATTTGAGTGATGCCCTGAAGGATCATGAAAGCGCCGCCATGATCATGTGTTTCATTTATGATGCGCCGGTTTTTCAGATTCCGAAACCGACGGAGAAGAATAAGGTCATTCGCGATGCTGTTCGGCATGCGATTGCATCAGGAGTTAAGATGTGGCAGCTCAACATGCGTAT
>JAITIW010000053.1 GCA_031279255.1 Puniceicoccales bacterium | reverse complement strand
GACCGGCGGCGTTGGAATTTGTTTTGAAATTTTTCGACACGGCCGGCCGTATCGACGAGTCGTTTTTCACCCGTATAAGCCGGATGCGAATCAGATGTCACGTCGCGGTAGATCAGATCGTATTCTACGCCATCGATGGTCTCTTTATTTTTGGAACGTAACGTCGAAAGTGTCAAAAAGCGTTTGCCGGTAGAAATATCGCAAAAACAAACTGGTTTCGAGACAGGATGGATATCTTTTTTCATAGATTGAGAGACAATTTCACCGTTAGCCCTGACGTGCCTTAAAGCGCGGATGACTTTTACAAATGACGTAAACGCGGCCTTTGCGCCGAACGACTCGACAATCCGCATGGCGATTTTTTAGTGACTTTAAAGACGATACGACCTTCATAAAATTTTTCCTCGCTATTGACGATTCACCGGTGTTATCCGAGATAACGATGACTTTCTAACGAAAGGCTCTATTCTGAAGCGTCAAGGTATTTTTCTCGATAAGGGCATACCTTATTTTCAGGTATATGGTTTCCGAATATGCAGAGTGATATCTTTGTAAGAAGTACGCGAGACATTGGAGAGATTTAGATTCTTTATCTCGAAATATTTTTTTAAAATCCTAGCGTAGTAGAGTGGCTTCATCATGACCCGTTGCGAAAAGGTCGGAAAGTTGGTGTTGGAAAAGAGTACCTGTTGGGAAGTTGCTGTTCGGAGAGAGCATCTTCTTCATAAGTGTTTTTTACCGCCTTTGCGCTAAGGAAAAATGCAAAGCGGGAGCTTTCATTTTTCTTACCGCAACCCGCACAGCGGGTAAGAGCCCAAGGGGCTCAAAGGCGGTAAACAGATCCATAGAGTATGGCATCGCATGACAAAAAATCATGAAAGATTCTATGTTGAAAAATCACAGAAGATTTAGCATGATGAAGCTCTCATGCAATCGACCGATATCCGTCGCAGTTTTCTTGAATTTTTCGCCGCCAGGGGACATAAAATCGTCCCATCGGCACCGCTCCTTCCGGCCCCATCACTGGGGCTGCTCTTCACCAATGCCGGTATGAATCCATTCGTACCTTACTTTCTGGGACAGGAAAGTCCTCACCCGCGGGTAGCTGATACCCAGCGCTGCCTTCGTGCCGGCGGTAAACATAATGATCTCGAGGACGTGGGTTTCGATGGTTACCATCACACTTTTTTCGAAATGCTCGGTAACTGGTCATTCGGCGACTATTTTAAGGAAGAAGCCATCCGCTGGGCATGGGAACTGTTGGTACATCACTGGCATTTCCCCAAAGAACGCCTCTACGTGACCATCTACCATCCTGCTAGAGACGAGCCCGGAGATTTCGATCAGGAAGCTGCGGACATTTGGAAAGCGGTCCTCAAGTCCGATGACCTCGACCCAGCACAGCACATCTTATGCTTTGGTTCCAAGGAAAATTTCTGGTCGATGGGCGATACGGGCCCCTGTGGCCCCTGTTCCGAAATTCATATCGATCTGACTCCTTGCGGAGACACGAAAGGCACTCTTGTCAATGCCGGTGACCCGCGCTGTATCGAGATTTGGAATCTCGTCTTCATGCAATATAATCGAAGAGAAGATGCTTCCCTAAGTCCTTTGCCTCAAAAATGCGTCGACACTGGCATGGGTCTCGAACGCGTCGCCGGCCTGTTGGCTTCTACACAAAATATCTCCAACATCGATCGTTGCCAGACACTCGATGTCCTTCCTTCTAATTATGATTCTGACCTCTTCCAGGGCATTTTCCAAAAAATTTCCGAAATTTCTGGTTTATCCTACGGCGGAACTTTTGCTCAAAATCGCCAAGAAACACTGGGCGAGGAAGAGAGCCGCGATTTTGCCTTTCGGGTCATTGCGGATCACATACGGGCCCTATGTTTTGGGATTGCCGATGGCATTTTCCCAAGCAACGAAGGGCAAGGGTATGTGCTGCGACGCATTTTACGGCGTGCGGCTCTTTTTGGAAAAAAACTCAGACTTCCAAAAAAATTTTTAGTTTCTCTCATTCCGGTGTTGGTCGAGCAGATGAAAAATGTTTTCCCAGAGTTGGAGAAAAATCAAGAGTACATCACATCCGTCATCGCATCGGAAGAGTCGCATTTTGAGCGAACATTGGATCGAGGTATAGAGCTTTTTGAGGACTATGTTCACGAAGCAGAAAATGGAATTTTTTTGGGAAAACATGCCTTCAAGCTCTATGATACCTATGGTTTTCCCCTCGATTTGACTCAACTCTTGGCGGAAGCTAAAGGCTTGAGGGTCGATGTAGCGGGCTTCGAAGCGCATATGCAGGAACAGCAAATTCGGGCGCGACAAGGCCAGAAAAAGGTTCAAATTTTGGCGGATAGAGAAACTCAGCACCTGCCGCACCTCAAAACGGATTTTGTGGGATACGAGCGCAGTGGCAAACTTAAAGCGAAAGTCTGCTACATCTGTCATCAAGAACTGAAGGGAAGTGATATAATAGTAGATCGAACTCCCTTTTATGCCGAGAAGGGAGGGCAAATGGGGGATCGAGGAAGTATCATATTTCAGGACAAGGTATGGGAAGTCTTTGACACAACATATGCACCCGAGGGGCAAATCGTACATCATGTCCATGGGAATGCTGATGATATACCTATCGGAGTGGAGGTAGAATTGGAAGTTGATGGGCTGCGACGCCTGGCCATCGAACGGCATCACACGGCGACACATCTCTTACAAGCAGCTCTGAGAGATGTTTTTGGGAAACATGTCCAGCAGGCCGGTTCTTGGGTCACAGATCAAAAATTACGTTTCGACTTCACTCATTTTGAGTCCATTTCGGCCGAAAAGATTCGTGAAATAGAGGAAAAGATTCAGTCCTGGATCCTTTCCAATGGCAGTGTTCGTACTTTCGAGACGGATTTTGACAAAGTACCAGAAGGATGTACGGCCCTCTTCGGCGAACGATACGGTGACAGAGTACGTGTGGTGGAGGTTCCTGGAATTTCAATGGAGCTCTGCGGTGGTTGTCACGTCCGAGCACTTGGCGAAATCGGTCCTTTTAAAATTCTGAGTGAGTCTGCCGTTGCCTCCGGTGTGAGGCGAATAGAAGCCATTGCCGGCGAAATCGCCTACAAATGCTTTCAAGAGCAGGTAGAGCTTTTGCAAGGCTTGAGCCGAAAGTTTTCCGTTAAGAATGAAGATTTACCCCAAAAAATCGATCAATTGTGCGGACAACTGAGTCGGTTGGAAGCGGAATTAAAAACTCATCGGCAAGATAAAGAGAAGCAAGTTATGGAATCTTTGTGTGAGCAAGCGGAAGCCTATGGAGGGGATTCTCAGCTTCTCTGTATCTATGTCGATCGCTGCGAACCACGAGAACTTCGAACATTGGCGATATCATTGTTGCGTCGCTTGAAGAATGGGATTATTTTCTTATTGGCTGCGGCATCTGATGATCAGACTTATCACACTGCGTTGGCGCTCGCGCCCGTGTGGATCGAGAGAGGATTTCAAGCCCAACAATGTTTGGGAAAAATCGTTGAAAGATGGAATGGAAAATGCGGCGGGAAGCATGATCTGGCCATGGGAGGAGGCATTTCGATTCTTTTGGCGCCACCGCAAAAAATTCTCGACATCTGTAGATCGGATACGAAGTCATTATTCGCTGGATCGGAAGTTTAATGGGGTCTTTTATTCAACCAAGGAAGACTTTCAATAGAGGGAGTGGATGTCCTTAGCTTTTAAAGAATGAAGATGGTGGATTTTTATGATTCATAGGTGTTTTATTTTTCGCTTTTATATTATTTTTCCCGCCTTTGCGTCTTGGCGAAAATAAAAGCTGAAAGCCTTTATTTTTACCAAACCGCAGGCCCGCACAGCGGGCCTAGAGCCCGAAGGGCTCAAAGGCGGGAAATATGCCGGATAGAACGACGTTCTTTGGAAGATGATGATGCTGAATTTTGAAGATTATGCCGAAAATATCTAAAATTAAAGATATGGATTTGTTCTGATCGAAAAATCTCAAACATTGCAGAGACAGGGTAGTACACTAAAAAGAATAAAATATCGTTTTAAAACTGAAGATTTTCAAATTAAGTGGAGAGTGCTAATATCTCGGCTCCTATGGCGTCACAGCGCAGTAGCCCTTCTAAAGTCAAGCGATAACGAGAAGGTGCTTCGTATTGCATATAGCCCGAGCTTATCAATTGTTTAAAAAAACTTTCCATCAAAGTTATAAGGTCATCACTGATCGATGAATAGCGTTCACGGAATGCGTGTAGATCAATGCCATTCCTCATCCGTAGCCCGAAGATACAACTGTCCTCGAAGAGAATCTTATCGCTGAGAATTTTCTCCAGCGTGAAGGAAGGTCTTCCGTCCTGTAGGGCTTGTGCCCATCGCCGTAGAGAAGGATATTGCGTATAGCGCCTACGGTCATATTGGGAACTGGCGGAGGGGCCGATGCCGATCCATTCGGCCATTTGCCAGGTGTGGAGATTATGTTTCGATTCCCATCCGGTCCGACAGAAGTTCGAAATTTCATATTGTTTGTAGCCGAAGGATTCCAACAGTTCCACAGTCGAAAGATAAAATTTCCGTTCCCTTTCGATGGAAGCTTTTGTCGCGTTAAAGTTTTTGGATAAATTCATTTTAGAATTTCCTTCCAGCGTGAGGTTATAGGTGGAGATATGTTCCGGATTGAGATCAATGGCCTTGGTCAGATCATCTTGCCATTCCTCAAGTGTTTGGCCCGGAATAGCAAACATCAAGTCGAGGCCTATGTTGTTAAATTCGTACTCGCGGAGCCTATCGTAGGCCATGGCGGTGCGTATTGGATCCTGTCGTCTGCCCAATCGTTGAAGAGTTTTTTCGGAAAAACTTTGGACACCCATCGAAATGCGGTTGACACCGATCTCCTTTAGGGCCATAAGCTTTTCAGCTTTGACCGTATGCGGTGCCAATTCGACGGTCCATTCCGCCGGAGGGCGATAGTGGGGCAGATCTTGGATCCATTTTCCAATGAAAAGAATATCTTGTGCCATAAGAATTCCCGGTGTGCCACCACCCCAGTAAATCGTATCCAATGACCTCGTCAGCCTGAGCATTTTTAGGGAATGTTCGAGGAAGCGGAGGTAGAGGTCAATATCCGACCGCCGAGGTTCTTCTTGGTAGAAGGCACAATAATCGCAGCGATGGGAACAAAATGGCACATGAACGTAGAGGCCGAGCGGCATGGGAAGAAAAATCGTAGCTTGTGCTTGCATAGTGTTGGAGGAAGTATTTAATCCACCTCAAAGTTCAAATATTCTTATGAAGAACCGGTCACTCAATCTTTTTTGCCTTGCTGTTGTGGTCTTGCTGTCGGGTTGTCGTACGACGATCGATAACTTAACACCTCCTCAGCTGCCCACGAATTCGTCCCATATCTATACGATGACGATGGCGGTTCATATTCCCAGTCGTGATGTGATACCGCAGAGCCTCAGGCCATTTATCGTGATTGACGGGAGGCGTCAGCCGATGAAGAGGAGCGAATTGGGGCATCACATCTTTGTCTATGATTATCGCATGTCGAGGCAGTGCGAAAAGGTTCGTTATTATTATGAAGTGGAATACGATGTCGCATCGGGAGATAAAGTTGTTACCAAAACAGAGCGGTCTCAGCTCTTTGAATTTCAGGTTCTAGGCCGTTGCATACTTTCTCTCGACGTCTATCGGGGCATTCCCGGGACAAAGGTAGTCATTTTAGGGCGTGGATTTCGGAATGACGATCGCGTCATTTTTGGAGATGTGCTGGCGGAAACGCACGTGCACAGCGATCGCATGATCGAATGTATCGTCCCTACGGTCGATGCCGATAAGAATCATCACTTAAATCTGCAGGGATCGGGCGGAAATGTTGCATTAGGAGATTTTTTTGTCGATTTGGCCCCGATCTATGCTTCGAAAAATGTATTACATTTGCGCGGAGAGGAACGGCAAAACTTTACATTGAGCGTGGATCATCCCGTCCCGGCCAATGGTCTCCTGCTCGATATAACGACAGATATTCCGGAAGATATCGTCATGCCAGAAGTCTTAATTCCAGGCGGAAGTCGTTCCGTGGAGGCATTCATTTCGGGCAGTGGTTATGAAGCTTCGGGTCATTTATTTGTCGAAGCGCGTGGGTATCAGCCCTTGATTATTCCCGTCAGCATCAGCGGCCAGGCGAAAGAATCACCGACTCAAGAAAACACCGTGTCGTATCAGGCTTCACCGGGTGAAGATTTTTCAGTGGAATGGAATCGCTATGGTGAAGAAGATCAGGACATCATCGTCATTGAATAAAGATGACGATATCTTATCTTTTGCGTCTTCATGATGTCGGCACAAACGTGTGCATAGGAAGAAAGGAATAAAGTATGAAATGGAAAAATTTTGATCCTTCGAAAAGGAAGAATTCTTCTTTGCGATCCGGAATGACGTTAATAGAGTTGTTAACAGTCGTTTCAATCATAGCGGTATTGCTATCGATCTTGGTGCCGGCTATCAATACGGCGCGAATTTCCGTCCTGAATAAACAGGGCAGTATGCAGTTTCAGCGATTTATCCATGCCTTGCGCGATTACTATTCGGAATATCAGAGCTATCCTCCCTTCATACCATTGACGGAAAATGAGGCAGCTGTTTTCAATCTGGCCGCTGGCGACAATGGACAAAATTTTATTCGTGCATTGACGGGGAAAGAACCAGGAGGAGCTCCTCTTACGGATGAACATTTGGCACTCAATCCGAAGCGCGTCGTTTTTTTGGAAACTTCGGCGGAAGACTTTTTTAGAGAAGAAAATACGGGCGACAGAGATGAGAGTCACCTGGCAGATATTTTTAACAATAAAGATATTTTTATCTTATTGGAAAATCCCACCGACGAAAATCGCCGCATTCCTAAAAATATCTTTCCATCGG
>JAITIW010000052.1 GCA_031279255.1 Puniceicoccales bacterium | reverse complement strand
ACCGATAATCCCTAGGCGCTGCAGCCAATTTCGAATGGGCTCCTGAAGCGATTGATAGGCCGGCGCCGTGGCGATATCAGCTCTGGCCTCTATGCCCGGCATTTTGACAATCGCCATTGGATTTGCCTCATCGCCGATGCGGACCGGGACGAACGCGTCAGGAGCAGCATCGCCCTGCGGACGTAGTATTCCATTTCCATCAGTTCTCCAATAAATCTGCGGCACTGCGTGTGCCGAATGAAGCGACAACAGCAGCCCCAGACTCGCTGTTATGTAATTTAAACTTTTTAAAGATATTCTTTTTCTCATCATCTGTTCCTTCCACTCCAATGATTCTCGTTTTGCAAGAGTTTTTATAAGTCCTTCTTTTAACCACTCTTGCCTGAAAGATAGTGATTTTTTTAAAAACAACAACCTCACTCATTTAATTCTGGCCGATGGCTAATAGCATGGACTGAAAATCAGTCGAACGAATACCATAGGGTTTCCCACCTCGGATACGAGAAAAATCAATACAGTTTAGAGTATTTTCATGATCTTCGTCACAACCCACGACTCCAGAACATCGACGGAATGCGGCGTCAACGGCGCAGGTAACACTTTCATGAATGAGGTGCAAATCTTCCGCATTAGCCACAGAAGATCGGGCGAAATAACCACTTTTCTGCACCAATGCCTTTCCAGAATTTAAACATCCTGACAGATGAGAAGCCAACCATTGACCCGACTGCACCTTATCCAAGCGCACATGACCAAATGCGTCGCGATCCACTGTCTCGCCTCGCGATTCCATCTCAGCCACAATGGCTTCTACGCCGGCTCCTTCGCTGATGAAGATATTCACATTTCCGACTGCGTTCATGATGAGCGCCAGCCTCGATGCCTCTCGCTCGATATCCAACGTCATTTCGGGAATATAAACGGCATGAATGTCATACCGCTCACAACGCAATCCCATATCCGGAAGGAATTCTCTCTGCATGAGACGACGACGGTATGCCAATGCTGTCGCAGCGGTTAACCAACCACAATGACGTCCCATGACTTCATGGATGATGAGCATGCGAGGATTGGCGCCGACCTCCGAAACGATATGTTCAAAGAAAATAGCTCCTGCCTCAGCTGCCGTCACAGCCCCCAAACTCTGGGAAATGGGATAGACATCATTATCCACTGTTTTGGGCAAGCCCACTACCGTCAAATTGTAATGATGTTCCTTGAGATAACGCGCCAGGTCCGCCGCCGCCGTATTGGTATCATCGCCTCCGATCGTGTGCAATATCGTCACACCATCTTTAACCAATTGCTCAGCGGCTATCTTTTGAGGATCCTCCCCTTTTTTGACGAGTCCTTTTTTCAGGCAATCTTCAACATTCGTCAGTTTGACGCGGCTATTGCCAATAGGACTACCACCCCACTGGAGCAATCGCTGAGCATGTCGACGCGCTTCTGGTGTGACGATAAAACTTTTACCCAACAAAAGCCCTTGGTAGCCGTACGGATAGATGACAATTTCCACATCGGGAGATATTTTGGTGTATTGAAGAATCAACTCCCCTACGGCTGCCGATAAACAAGGAGCTAAACCTCCCGCTGTCAGAATTCCAACTTTATCCATAATAACTTTTTTAACTTTTTTTGAGAAATTCTGCCATCAATTCTGCCATTTATTCCCAAAGAGTAAATTAAAAATGCAGAGGAATATTTTCGGTCCCGCAATGGGGACAAGTAGCTTCTGATTTCTTTTTCTGTGGTAGCTGCGCTTCGTAGACATGGTCACACTTTCGGCACAAGAATGCCGATCGTTTCCAGCGCAAACGCATCCTCAGCGTATCTTGCCAATCGCAGTACAACCAGAGCAGGAATATCCCAAAAACTCCGCAAGATAGGAGAACGGTAACAAATGTTTCTATATCCATCATCGCCAATAATTTTTTTTAGATTTTAGCAAAAGCCACGCTTACTCTGGGCAGCAAAATTCAAAACCTGATCAAAAACATCTCCCGAAGTTTGTTTCTTTTCGGCCAAAATCCGCAAAGCATGACTGCGATTATAATGGGATCGGTAGAGCATCTTATAAATGTACTTCACATCAGCTATCGTCCGATCATCGAATCCTTGGCGTTTCAGCAATACCTGATTGAATGTCCGAACACGAGCCGGATAACCCTCTGCCAACATAAACGGCGGCAAATCCATGGTGACGACGGCTGACGCGGCCGCCATGGCATAATTTCCAACTTTGACGAACTGGTGGACACCGGCATTCCAGGCGATGTTGGTGTGATGCCCCAGGACACAATGCCCTCCCAATGCGGCCAGACTGCTGATGATATTGTCATCACCTATGAGGCAATCATGGGCGATGTGGGCATAGGCCAAAACATGGTTGCGGTCCCCCACGATGGTCTCGCCCTTGGCCGAAGTCGACACATGTACCGTCACGTATTCTCGAAAAACATTCGCGTCGCCGATGCGTAACCCCGGATTTCCTCCTTGGTACTTGAGATCCTGCGTGAGTCCGCCGATGAAAGCATAGGGCCAAATGATATTTTCACGGCCTAAAATCGTACGCCCATCCACCGTCGCATGATGCTGCACTTCACATCGATCACCTAATTGTACATTTTGCCCGATATAAGCATAGGCACCAATCGCCACATCTTGGCCTATCTCAGCTCCTTTCTCAACGATAGCCGTAGGATGTATCGCCATGATCGTCGATTCAATGCGAAGGATGATGATCCACAATCGTAAACATCAATTCAGCAGAAGAGACAACTTTCCCACTCACACTGCACTGACATTCTGCTACGCCAATTTTCCCTCCCCGGTTTTTCAAAATCTTAGCACAGATTTCCAATTGATCACCGGGCACTACGGCTCGGCGGAACTTCACCTTATCACAACTCATGAAATAAGCTATTTTATCTTCGCAATGCGCCTCCCTCATCATGAGAATACCGGCCGCCTGCGCCATGGCTTCAATCTGCAGGACACCCGGCATCACCGCTTGCCCCGGAAAATGCCCCTGAAAGTAAGGTTCATTAATGGAAACATTTTTGATGGCTTTCAGGGAATCTTGTTCCTGAATCTCCAGAACGCGATCGATCATGAGGAAGGGATAACGATGCGGCAACAGATTGAGAATCTTTTGAATATCCATCGATGTCTCAGCCAAAATGGGCAGAGGTCCAGCTGGTGTACCGGAAGATTTGGGGACCCCCGAAGCCAATTCACTAAAATGCTCTGACAATTTTTTCGTCAGCTGAGCATTAATGGCATGTCCCGGCCGTACGGCTATGATATGTGCCCGAAGGGATTTCCCCAGAAGGGCTAAATCTCCGACAAGATCGAGCATCTTATGGCGTACGAGTTCATCTGAGAAACGAAGCGGTTCTTTCGAAAGAATATTATTTCCCTTGATGACCAAAGCGGCATCCAAACTGCCACCTTGAATTAACCCTACATCCATCAGGGATTGAATATCTTCAAAAAAGACAAATGTCCGAGCCGGAGCGAGCTCCGATGTAAAGACCTCCGGTGTGATATCGAGCGAAAGATGCTGCGTATGGAATTGCCGATCATCCGAAGATGTACAGGTGATCTTAAACCCGTCATAGGGCAAAGCGATCAGACTTCGAGACCCAGCCGTGACGGAAATAGGTGTCGTGAGCGAAACATGATTCACTTCGGCCTCCTGCTCCACCATTTCGGCCTCCAGAAGCGCCTGTACGAATAACTTGGAAGACCCATCTAAAATCGGTACTTCTGTGGCATTCATCTCAATTCCTATATTATGAATACCGAGCCCCACAATAGCGGCCAAGAGATGCTCCGTCGTGTAAATCTTAACATCATTTTCGGCAATGGTCGTACAGCGCAGACAATCCTGTATATTCTCAATGCGAGGATGAACTTCCGGATGGCCCAGCAAATCGATGCGCCGAAATACGATACCCGTATTAACAGGGGCCGGTTTTAAACATAGGCTGACATCCGATCCGGTATGCACTCCACGTCCCTGCAGAGAAACTTCTTGTCGTATCGTGCGTTGCTTCATGATAGTATGATGGAAAAACTTTCTATCGAATGGCAGAAAAGCACTCAAAATCCTTTCTGCAATGTCTGTTTCAAATGCTCAACAGTCCTCTTGATCATCGGATCTTGCTCCATCATATTTTCAACCGTTTTACAAGCATGAATGACGGTACCATGATCGCGTCCTCCGAACATCTGACCAATTTCCATCAGAGATTGAGACGTGATCAATCGGCTGAGATACATCGCCACCTGACGCGGGAAAGCGATATTAGCCGGTCGTTTCTTCCCCAGCATGTCGGATAATTTAATGTGATAATGCTCCGCTACTTTTTGTTGAATGACTTCGAGTGGGACTTGGATCTGTTTCTCCTCTTGAAAAATGTCCCGCAGCAGTCGATTCACCGTCGGGACATCGATAGTGGCCTTGGTCAAAGAGGCGTAACTGGCAATGCGTGTCAGGGCTCCTTCCAGCCGACGAACATTCGTCGAAACACGTTGTGCTAAAAATTCCAAAACATCCGGGCTTAGCGACAGATGAAGATCGCCGGATTTTTTCCCCAGAATGGCCATTCTCGTCTCCAAATCCGGCACCTGGATATCTGTGACCAAACCCCATTGAAAACGAGAAACGAGACGACTTTCTAGTTTCGCAATTTCCGATGCTGGCCGATCACTACTCAAAAAGATCTGCTTCTGTGACTCAAAAAGTTCATTAAAAGTATGAAAAAATTCCTCCTGAATACGTTCTTTCCCAGAGAGAAAATGGATATCGTCGATCAGCAGGATATCAACTCGACGATATTTTTGACGGAATCTCGTCAGAGCATTGGTCTGAATGGCCTGGATGAATTCATTGGTAAATTTTTCCGTCGACGTATAGACGATGCGCGTCCGAGGCATACGGGAAAGAACATAATGGGCCACAGCATGCATCAGGTGCGTCTTCCCTAGGCCCGTGTCGCCATAAAGAAATAAGGGATTATAGGCCTTCGCCGGTGCATTGGCAACGGCGATACAAGCCGCATGTGCCATCTGGTTTCCGGCTCCGACGATAAAATTCTCAAATGTATTTTTGGGATTGAGGAGATAGGCATCGCCATCCGTATTGATGACATGATGTTCTTTGGCTGGCTCGGTAAAAAGCTCCTTTAAGGCCTCTGTCCCTAGAGACATCGAGAGCACCTGGCGATCTTCTCCTGCATTGGTATTTTCCTTCGGCGCGATTGGTTCTGGACTCGATTTTTCTTCCAATCGCGTTTGAAATTGCAGCTGCACATTATGCCCCAATGCCATCTGAAAACGCTTCACGATGATATCGGCATAATTTTCCTCAATCCAAATGGCCGTAAAATCATTGGGTACTCCCAGGATCACAATTTCATCATCCACAATATCGCAAGTCAACGATGTAAACCATGTACGATAGACATCATCCGGGAAGATAGTTTGAAAGTCTGCCTGGATGGCAGGCCACAACGTATCTAAAGACGTTTTTTCGCTCACATTCATGAATGTTTTCTAAAGTTATCCACAACGACTCTTGAAGTTTATTCGCTCACCAAAGTCAACCTTCCACTTGCTGAATCTGAAGATTCAACAAGCACATTGGTACACATTCTCAATAAAAATAAAGGCCATAATTTGGCATAAATACTAGGGTTCACAACACAAGCGAATCTATACTGGGGAAACTTATGATTTCTTCTCGCCCGTGCTGTCAGACAGTTATATATGACACGCTCCCCTCCTCTCAAGTTGAAAATATCCACATGTTATTCACATTTTATGTGTGAATAAAAATAAACAGCCATTGAAGCTTCTTATGGACTTGGTTCACGGATACGAGATCCTCATCACAGGGCCGCTCAGAACATTTTTTCGTTGCTTTTCTTAAAAGCTTCTCATTGGAAGATTTTTCTATCAAAATCCTCGTCATGGATAGTCCTTTACAGGAACTTTATCAGGAGATTATCCTCGAACATAATCGGCATCCTAGACATGCTCATGCGATGGATGATGCTACGCATCACGCTAAAGGCTACAATCCCAACTGCGGCGATGATATCCAGGTATTTCTGCGCATCCAAAATGACATCATTATGGACATCAGTTTCCAGGGAGAAGGTTGTGCGATCTCAAAAGCTTCCGCTTCTCTCATGACCGAAAAACTCTGCGGACAAAATATTAGGGATGCCCGACAATTTTCTTCCGATATTCAGGCCGCACTGTGCGACTCAGGAAATTCTGAATTCCTGCGAACTCAAGGTGAATTAGCAGCCCTAGAAGGAGTCAAAAAGTTTCCCATACGTCTGAAGTGCGCTACACTGGCGTGGCATGCTTTTGATAAAACTATTGCCAACGAGCCACAAAATGAATAGAAATTCATTCCTATGACGATGGATGCCATTTACGATACGTTTTGCAAACTTCATGAAGTTTTTTGGAACATGGATTGGGAATTCCTGTTTTGCAGCCTTTTCCACAACCTAGTACTGCGCTATCTCATATTATTGTGGCTCCTGATACGCCTTTCCCGACTATATATGCGCCCTTATCGGAAATTTTGTATAGCGCAGGGCAAAATGGGGAAGGTCTTTTTGCAGAAATCAGCATTGCAGGACCTTCTCGTCCAGAGTTGCTTCGACCAAGGTATTCGGACAAAGCCTCACATCGACATTCGTACCTATGGCCATAGCATCAACATCGATATTTATTTTAAGATCATGCAACATCAATCCCTGCAGGAACTCGGAACGCGGTTACAATTTGAGCTCAATCGCTTGCTGTCGGACGACCTTGGCATCGATAAAAAACTTCGCATTCACCTCTTTATTACAGGATTCCTGCGGTCACAACGCCTCCCTGCTCCCATCGCCACTGAATCCATCCCTACTCCAGAAACTCCCAAACTGCCCGAAAAATCTTAAACATCAAATCTTAAAGACCTAAAGTATCGTAGTCACTCGCTACGAAAAAGCGCGGTCGATCCGAAAGATCGCGGCGAATCTGGACAGAGTGAAATCCCAATCGAAGTGCTTCTGTTTTCAACAAATTCCCGTGCTCTAGGCCCATTTCCATAATGAGCGATGCCGATGGATTTAGGAATTTTGGCGCCGTCTTTAGAATTTGAAGGAGATCAGCCATACCTTCTTGTTCGGCATATAATGCCTTTATGGGTTCATAATCCCGCACTTCCGGATCAGCATTTTGTATTTCTGTTGCCGTCAAATAAGGCGGATTCGCAACGATGAGATCAAAACATCCGCAAACATTTTCGAACCAATGCGATTGCACAAAGGCGATATTATGGACATGATTCCTCTCAGCATTCTCCATGGCCAAGTCCAAAGCATCAGAGTCGATGTCGATGGCTATAACTTCGCTTTTGAAAAAAGCTTTCGCCAGCGCAATGCCAATGGCTCCACTGCCAGTACCTAAATCCAAAATACGTTTCGGCGGCTGATTTTTCCAAGTCGTGACGATCCACTCCAGGAGCTCTTCGGTCTCGGGTCTAGGGATCAGTGCCCGCCTGTCATTTCGCAGCGATATGTTATAGAAATCAGACTCTCCTAAAATATACTGCAGCGGTTCGCGATGTCCACGACGGCGAATGAACGAAATGAATGACGACAGAACGGCTCGTTCCATCTTTTTACCTAAATGCGCATGGAGATCGCAGCGACGGCAATGGAGGAGATGGGCCAAGATCCACTCCGCTTCTGAACGTGCCTGCGCGATACCTCGCTGCCGAAGAAAATTCTCAGCACACTTCAACAAGAAGGATAACGTCGGCATGGGAAGGGAGAAAATACACCCTAGTAGTCTTTATGAAAGATTATTTTCCCGACGGTTCACGGATTTCCATGAGCCGAATCATTCTGTCGCGAGTAATGCCCACGAGTACCTTGTGCTTCCCGCAACGGATCAAGCTCAAATACTGACGTCCGCCTAACCACTTCCGATCGATGATCTCAATGCGCTCCTTCGAACCTTTCTGAGATAGTGATAATTCTCCTTTCATGAACCAATTCCGCCGGTGAAAATAGACGAGCATGTAACCGCCTAAGGCGACCAACGACAGAAAACAGATCGTCTTGAACGCCATCAATATTTCCTGAGAGCTTAATATTTCAGCTATAAAACTTAAGCATGCCTGCGCCATATTCTCCATATGGGAAAAACTTCATCAAGGGTCAAGGCTCAAAATTTCATTCTTGGAGAGATAAACGCTACTGAGCTTCAGCAAAATCAGAGTTCCATAAGCTCTTAAGCAGCACTCTCATCGCCATCCTCTTCGGCATCGACATCTTTTGGGTCGTCCCCTTCCGGGAAAACCGGAACCTGTGGTACACCTAGATACTGACGTAGGTATTCATAACGGTCCGGAAATCTTTCCTGAACCTTCGCCCTCCACTTCTCAAAATTATCCGACGGTGCTCCTAACATAGATGCAATATCCTGAGGAGTACAACCTCTTCCCAATAATTGTTCTATTATCGTCTCTAGTATACCATCTTGTGCCTTAGTGGCAGCACTCTGGAGGGCTGTACGGCCACGCGAACTAGGAAGAGCCATCTGTTCCAATGACATTTTTTCTAACAATATTGGAATAAGGTGATCATAGCCGGCGTAAATAGCCAGCGTGAGTGGCGTGAAACCAATTACATCACAGGTGCTAATTTGTTCCGGTGACATTTTCTCCACCAGTATCCTGATAATTTCCGTATTGTCGCCCTCCTGATTAGCCAAACGCATCGCTATATTGCCTAATGGTACATGATTGGACTGATTCTGTGTCATCTTATGCATTAGCAATGCCGTAATTCGTTCAGTATCATGCGCCAAAATAGCTAAATGTAACGCTGTATCGCCATCTACATTTGCAACGCCAATTTGATCAGGTGTCATTTCATTCAGCAACGATGTCGTAGTAGCAATATTACCCACTAAAGCCGCTAAATGCAGCGCCGTATTACCAGCATTATTGGCAATGCCAATCTGGTCATGTGTCATGCTATGACATAATAGTACGACAACATCAGTTTCCCCGTATAAAGAAGCAAAATGCAGCGCTGTGTGTCCAGCTACTTCTCTTAGGCCGACCTGTTCCGACGACATTTTTTTCAATAGCAACTCGATGATTCTCGCATTGCCTATTTGAGCAGCAAAATGCAGCGCTGTCTCGCCCATGTGATTGGGAGTGCCAACTTGTTCGGGTGTCATTTCATTCACCAATGCTTCAACTCGAGCGACATCTTCTAGACGAACAACCCAATGCAGGTCTTCTATAGGATCAGCATTTACTTCGATCTCCGATATCCACAAAAACATCCCACAAACGAGTGCACCTAATACAGATTTTTTCATAGCAGGCGTTCACCATAGTATACATTTCATTTTGTCAAAAATTTTTGAATTTTTCTTCATATAAAATTCATGAAGGTGAAATTGTTTTACTGATATTTTACTGATTTTTCGAATTCGTAAGGCCTATGCGCGACGGCCCCTTTGTGAAACAAAGATGGCATTCTCGTTCCTAACGAGAATGCCATGGTCGATAAACCCAAGAAAGTTTATCGACGGGCCGTCGCGAAAAAAAATAAATCATTTCGATTCCTTACGGCGACCATCGGATCGGATTTAAGACAAATTTTCTCCCCTTTGACGGCTCACTGGGATCTATGGCATTAGGTACCCGTTGCGCCTTCACATCCGCACAAATACCTCGAATCTTTTCTCCTTTGAAATTGAGTAACTCGGCATAGACATGAATGGTAAACGTATCACCTCGCGTTGTCAGGAAAGTTCCTAATGATTGCAGAAGATCCGCTTGGGTCAAGTATCCCGGTTCCCCAAAACGCCGATCACCGCTTGCCGCCTCATCATCGAAGTTATTGATATTGCGAGAAGATGTAGTTTTTGTCTCATTCATATGTAACGTAGTGTCGATGGCGCTCTGGAGAGCTCCTTTCAACCCTTGTTCGGCCTTTGAGTCGCTTTGAGCCACTAATTTCCGATTGATAAAACCGGACAAGCCCAGAAAAGGACCGCGTTTCTTAATCTCCTTCACGATATTTTCCGCCAATGACCACAGTTGATCCTTCGAGAGCTCAACTCGACCGGTACTCTTTTCTGGAAATCGACAGAAGCAAAACTTTTCTTGGGATTTGTCATACATACTACAGAGAACGGCGAACCACGCGACGACCGACGTACTGTGAACATTGAAAGCTCCCTGAATGTATAAATACGAGGCCATGGCATTCCACGGATCCTCGATAGTATCTAAATTTTCTTTTACTTTCCACGGCTGTAGTCGCGGATTGAGCGGTTTCCCATCCCGCAACGTCGATAGAAAATAAGCATCCCATAGGGCCTGATTGAGGCAATAGGAATAATCATAGAGCATTTCGACCTTATGGTGAGAGGACCATACCGAACCGATAGAATTTTTCTGGAAAGCCAATTCCCTCGCCACGCGCGGTGGCTGCAAAGAATTACCAATGGCATAGGCCGAATGGTAACCGAATGGCGTTATATTGGCGTGCTGTAGAAAAGCTAGATTCAGGACACCGATATTTTTTCTCGGAATATCAAATAAAATGCCAGAAATTTCATTAACGGGAGCGATATAATCAGCGCCCGAAAGATTTTCCGTCGGTAACCACTGAGCCGACCAATGCCAGTTCGAGGCTTTCGCATCGCCAAGTGTCGGAGACATAGGATTATCGGCCACATATTCACCATCCTGGATCTGGGAACGACCTATCCATGGAGCTCGAGGGTTCCCCTCCGCCAGCCACCGCACGCCATTGTTGCCGTTATAATCCTCTGCCCGGTTGGACTTGAGGCAAGCTGAAAATCCAAAAATCGCCACAGCCGTCTCGCCGACGGAGCTAAGCGTCTGTTCCATGCTTTTAGGCTCCGAATCTTCAATCTGCACCTTGGCAACCTCTTGGACCAACCGACCCTCCTGATCCTGTAGAAAGAGATAAAAATGCTTCCAGCCATTGGTCGCCTGTTCGCTGTCCGACGTAATACTTGGGCTTCGTTCCACTATAAGTTTGTAGGAAGAAAAATCTATCGTTGCTTCTACCGGCAAAGCGAAATGCCAGTCATGCGTAAAGGCTCCCTTTCCTCCGACACTCCAAGTTAGGCCAGCATTTCGGTCTGTGTATGCGGTAGATCCGCCTAAACCCAGGGTCACCAACCCTCCGGCCGGAAGCTCCACATGAGCAACACCGGAAAAAACATCCCAAAAAGATCCATTTTCCACACCCAGCGTCATCGTTTCCGATTTGGCCCCTGCCGTATCGCCGGAAAGCGAAAGAATAGCCCGGATCGCCGGAGGCTCCAAGGTTGTGCCTGATCTTCCATCGGTCCTCAGGCTTCTATAGCTCAAACGATAGCCATGTGACGACAGAGTGACGTTATGGGGATTATAAAGTGTGATTTGCGGAATAAAGTCAAACGCAAGTGTCCCGCTTCCTGTCACGGAGTTCCAGGCCGTTTTGCGTACTCGCATCAACAGAGAGGCATTCGTCACAATGGGCATCAGCGGAGAAATTTTTGGAATTTGTAACTCATCCATCGGCAAATCGCTGCGTTCCCAAGAACTGTAGTCCTTGTAGTCGATGGGTGTATAGCTCTGGGACGCCAATTGCGGCGAAATTTTTTGCGAAGCAACATTTTCACCAAATTGGGCAAAGCTCTTCAGTATTCCCCATGTCGGTGCTGGTTCAGGATCATTATTATTGAGGATGGAGAAAATCTCATCCGTCAATGACGGATAAGTGCCGGCCTTACCATCTTCATGTCGAAAAAAAGAGCTCAAATCTTTACGAAACCCAGCATTTCGTGAATCCGTCAATAATCCTCTAGAGCAACAGGTCAGATCATGTTGGTAAAATGATAAATTCTGGATCGAGGGATTCGTGCCACTTGCGACATAAAAATCATCATGATGAGCTTCGATTTCCTTCAACGTCTCGTAAGAGGCAAGCCGTGGTGATGTTTGAGGAAACTCAGACAGGCCCTCTAAAAAATCAATACCATATTGCGGCGGACAGGAACGCAAAACCTCGTCCTCTATAGCTTCTGCTTGTGTCAATGTACAGCATGCCTTCTGGCTCTCATCCTCGATCCAATAGCTGTAGCGCCCGATGATATTTCCATCGGCATCGGTGATGTTCACAAAAGGCGTACGGATGCTCCCGTGCGAATTCGAATCTTCCGAAGGCCAAGTCCATCCATCCACCAACGTTTCATGACAAAAATTCTCACGTGTGACATCTTGGCAATGGCCATCGGCATCATGTGTATGAGAAATGAGCCAAGAGCAGAACTGAGGAGTATTTTGAGCAATGCCCTCTAATTCTGTCCGCCAAACGCCTGTCCACAGACCCTGATCCGCAGGAACGGGTTCCTCTTCCTTATCCAAAATATTCGCTCTAGCGGTAACTCTCTGATCCTGCGCCGCCGTCGATTGCAAGTGCTGAAATGCATCCTGCATGGCATATTCGGCGCACAAACGCAACTGATCATAGACCCGTCGCTTTTTTTGACGCTCCTGGACAAGTTCTAAATAAACGCTCATGAAGATAAGCCAAAACATAAAAACGGCAGCCACACCCAATACCAGGAGCATTGAAAACCCATTTCTGCCGACGTATCGCTTTTCGTTCCTTCCCATCTCGTCGAGGACAACGATGAAGGTAAATGATGGCGAGTCAAAGAAGATTTTCAACGAATGGAGAAACAACTTGCCCTAGCCATAGCATTCCCTTTGTTCCGCTGCGTCGTGGCGCGGTAGCTAAGTGGTAAGGCAGAGGTCTGCAAAACCTTTATTCGCCGGTTCGATTCCGGCCCGCGCCTCCAGAATATTGCTCAGATCAAAGCCTAACAGGACAATGCTTCTGAAGAGAGAATGGTAAGGTAGAGGTCCCCAAAGCCCTTATTTGTCAGTTCGATTTTGGTTCACTTCTTCAGAACATTTCTCAGATTAAATTTTGTTGGGAATTCATGGAACAATGCCTCTGAACGAAGAGGTAAATTTAACGATATCCACAGAAGATTCATTTTCACAGTTCCTGCTCTTATTCGCTGTTTTCCCTTGCAATGCTGAACCGGCCGAAAAGCTTTTCTCTTTTTTTAAAAAAATTCTATTAATTTTCTGTATAATATCTTGCTGGCCACACAGCTTTATCGACAGACAATAAAACACCATTTCTACGGTGCGGATTGCATCATCGGCCGTCCAGTAAGATGGATAAGCCGAAATTTTATCACAGATAAAACATCATCACTTCCCACTCTTTCACAAGTCTTTCGAAGCTGTACGCTGC
>JAITIW010000036.1 GCA_031279255.1 Puniceicoccales bacterium | reverse complement strand
AAGCTGTTGAGCTGCATCGAGTGCTTCTTGCCGTGCATTTTCTAATGCAGGAGCTCCTACCTTCCGTTTAAAACAATTCGCTAAATCAGGCTGTTCTGCTTTCCGCTTGTTCATCTGCCGTATCACGGCCTGAAAATCACGCCACCAATTTCCCAATTCAGTACTCTGCGCATCGATCAAGGCTTTTATCAATTCAGCATTAACATCGCCACCACAATAACGCCGTACAATTGGCCAGCAATCGTCGTTAAAAAATGTACATATATCTCTTACATTCGGGAGACATCTTTCAACACCTCTCTCGGTAAAGTCATGGACCTTATAGGGATTTATAGCAAAATATAGAACCAATATACGATGGATCCATTCAGGTGATACATTATATTGCCGAGCTAATAAAACATAACTCGTACGCAGATTACAGACTAATTTACTAGGAATTCCTCCTGGGAAAAATAAAGCGCGAGCGAGAGCACTATGATGGTCATACCAGTGATACTCGCAACCTCTGTCTGAATTAGGTGCGTAAAGATAAGTCCCAGCATCTTCGAGACTCTTTAATTTTTCTACCCATTGCGCGACATTGTCCTCATTAACCTTGGTGGCCTGCAAATCTCTAAGAAAACGAGCCCATTTCGGACAACCACTGCCACTGAGTGGCGCTATCAGCAAACCTTTAGCTCGCAAACCACCCCTCATGTTATCGAAAATGTTGTCTAACAAATACAATGACGAATGTGCCTGAAGTTGTTTTCGATATTCTTCTTTTAGTTCCGCATCTTGAACACAAGCTGACAAAATTTTTGCATCATTTTGGCTCAAAATCCAATTCTCTATGACGCAACATACAGGTCGTTTAGAAGGTGAACCAGGGGCGTAGACCATTATTTGAAACCATTCCCTCTCATTAGGATCTTTCGGATAAGTAGGCACTACTTTCACTTTCATACCATCTCGAGTCGCATCTTTAAAAGATGACTTTATCACTCCAGATGGTAATGACCGAACGCGCAACGTCCCAATAGAGGTATCATCGCATTCATCAGCTGCCAATTGAGCATGGCCCAAAACCAGTACAGCGCATTTCAGCCTACCATCCGTAGCCCTATCCCCTAGCATGATGCTCGGCCGAAGATCGACAGTTATTGTCTCTCCTGGTTTTGGGGGCAGGTGGTAATAGCGATGCTTGCAAAAGTTTACGTTCAATTGCTTTTTAGTGCGGAATTCTTGTGTAAACATCCCGTATCGTCTTAGAAGTACGGTGGATGGATTGATCCCTTCTTGCCGGTTTAAAAAATCGCATGCCTTCTTCTCGGCACTATCCTTTCCACTTTGGAGTGTCATCTCTTGCCCAGATGGCACCAAAAACCCATTTTCGCTGAGAGTGGAACAAAATTCATCCAATGTTTCTGCCCACAATCCATGGTTACAGCACATTCCTACAAGCCCTAAGGCCAACAGCAATTTTGTCACATATCTTTTCATAACATTTCTTTTCGCTGTCTTCAAAATTTTCTATTCATTGTAAAATTCCCATCTCTCCAGGGCTACGGGGAGAAACAGCTCTGGTATATTTATTCTCTTATCCTTCGAAATGCATTGTCGTCATACTCCCGTCTCTGCTAATTCAGTCGTGAGATTATGAATGGTTCTCTCGATGGCATCCTTACCATCAGGATACTTGCCTAATAATGCCATAAGCGAGCTTATATCATCATTGGGCAAATCTCCTTGCCTCTGTCGTTGTTCCAAATCATCCCACTGGCGTAAATCATTCTTAGCCCTAATAAGTTCTCCACGAATTTGATATATCGTCCGTACATGAGCTGGACCATCTGGATACACGGCCGTGTAAAGCGCTTTCTGTATGGGGTCTGCATGTTTAGCGATTTGATCGGGAACAAAATATCGTTTAAACATATCCGGTGCTGGAACTTGCCGTGGGGCGCCTTCACCATCGATGTGCTCGCCCCAGACGTTGATGTTTGCGTAACGTAATACCTGGCGTGTATCGATATAATATGATTCTCGACCAAAAGGACCTTGAAAATAACTAGGAACAGCTTGCCACCGAAGAAATTGAAGGCCATAAAGCTCCGTTTGAGCTGGCGGATTTTTGTCTGCCGGGTGATCCCTATTTGGATCCCAGTTAGGGAAACCATCCTGAAGTCGTAATGTCGCGAGATCTGTCGCTCTTTCATTCTTCTCCCATTGGGCGTAACCTAAAGCGACGGCCAGATGCTTACAGGCCTCAAATGAAGGGTAGAAATAATTACTATCATCGTCTATTTTCCAGAACTTAAGACGTTGATTGAAAAGAGCATGTTTCCCGTCGCCGACGAGATTAACAACGCTATTTCTCTTAATGGCAAAAAGACTTGGCTCAAGTCCGTTCTCATTCACATTCCAAAGGTCATTTTGCTCGTCGCTCACGGTCGTATCCAATACGGGAGCGATAAAGGCGACATATTCATGATGAATATCGGAAATGGATAGTAAGAGTCGTAAAAAAACATTAAATGCCTCTTGCTCCTCATGCGACAAGGAATTCTCTTCTCCACCTGTAAATCGTTTTTGAAACAAATTGCGTATGGA
>JAITIW010000031.1 GCA_031279255.1 Puniceicoccales bacterium | reverse complement strand
GGCGCTTTAAAATCAGCCGGAAGCTCGAAACAGATTTTACCATCACCTTGTCGAAGAAAAGAAAGTGCGTGAGACAACAATACCTCTGCTTTGGTGCGCGATAAGGAAAATGGCGGATCGAGAAAAATCACATCGAACTTCCATTCTTCCGATAATTTGAAATTCCATACACTTTGGTGAATGATTTTGCAGAGCGTAGCTTGCTTTCCCAAGCTTTTGGTGACGGATGCTATATTCATGCGAAGTATGTCGACAAGCTCTCTATTTTTTTCGACAAATACGCCAGATTGAGCACCATGGCTCAAAGCTTCCAAGCCATAGGAACCTGTTCCGGAAAAGAGATCGAGAAATATTTTGTCCTTCATCCACGCTGCCAGCGAGGAGAAAAGTGCTTTTCGTAGGTAATCTGTCGCCGGGCGCAATAGTTTATCCTGCGTAGAAATTAATGAGATTCCTCTAGCTTTTCCTCCGGTGATGCGCATATATTTTTTGTTTCTTTTCGATAGATGCTGTCGAGAGCATCCTCATCTTCTTCTATCGTCCCGCTGGGGATAATGTAGTGATAGCGCTCGGCGTAACGAATTTCTGTCGAAATAGCTTCCATACGACGTGCGATTTCATCCGGTGGTTCCTGTCGTTCTTTAAAGCGTTGCTTCAGCGTTTCGAGGTCTCTGGGTTTGAGAAAAAGGGAAACGCAATGACCCTGTAAAAATGGAAAATACTCAGGAATGGACTGAAGAAGTATATGAGTGCCATGGACATCTACTATCAACAGGAGGTGTTCTATGGGCGCAGTAGAAGCAACGGATCGAATCAGTGTGCCATAAAAATGATCGCCGTAAACCTGCGTGAATTCTAAAAATGATCCCAATTGGATCTCTTTCTCAAAATCCTCCTTTCGGAGGAAATGGTAATCACGGCCATCGATTTCATGAGATCTCGGTGGACGTGTCGTACATGTCACGATACGGCGCAAGGGATATTCTGGATGGTGCTGGATAAATCTCGTCACTAAAGTCGTTTTCCCCACGCAAGATGGGCCTGAGATGATGAATAATTTATGCCGCTCCATAAAAAAAAGTATCCACTCTCATACGCTAAAGGTATAGATGTCCTTTCTCAAGCTTCAAAATACCGGAAAAGCGATTCGATCGATGATCGCATATATCTTATGCTCTCTTTAATGGCACCCCTACGGGGAATTGAACCCCGGTTTCCGGAATGAGAATCCGGCGTCCTAGCCGCTAGACGATAAGGGCCGTAGAAGCCCGTTCATCTCACGGGGGAAATGGGAGCTGTCAACAGCAAATGGGGTGGCAGTTATATGGCTCAACTTCAAGTTAAAAAGGGACAGTGTTTTAGCAAAGTTGGTAGCTATCGAAAATTTTTTTGTGAGCCGTAAGTTTTTTCTATTTTAAGTCCCACCTGAAAGTCCACTAGCCTCAACTTGAAGAAACCAAACTTATGCAATAAATCATCCAAGTAAATCTATTTTTTTAGGGTAAAATAGGACCCATGCTTGGGTTTGGCTTTTGTTGGAGTAGTCTGTAAGACAGTTTATTCAGATGTGACGTGAGGAGATTTTTTTGAGCTTGGGAGTATCTGTTGGCTTTACCGCCTTTGCGATAAGAAAAAATGCAAAGCGGAGGCTTTCATTTTTCCTTATCGCAGCCCGCGTAGCGGGCGAGAGCCCTAAAGGGCTCAAAGGCGGTAAAGCCGCCGCTCCGTTATCGCCGTTGCTCAAAAGTAGCGCTAGATGGTGTGTCGTCAAATAAAAGGTTGAAAAAGGGAAAAGAGAAGAAGAAAGAGGGAATGAAAAAAGGACACATAGAAAACATGATATATCCGGTGAATTATGGAATAAGGTGGAAAGGTTACTGCCTGATTTTGACGACGCCCGTTAATAAAGCTGCAAAAATCATTACAGTGAACCTTAATCGTAAGATCAGTTCTATGCAACAGCGATAATTTTATCATCTGTTCTGTTCTTTCAGCTTTCAAGAAATTTATGAAATAATCTGCTTAAGTACTGTCGTTGCCGTATGAAACGAATTTCTGCCCAATCTTTCTGTTCCCATCTTTTGAAGTTATACACTTCGCAATCTTTTTTGTGGCGATTTGTAGCTGAATATCTTTACTACACATCCGTTGATCCCGCTTCGACCTGTTCCATCAAAATAATTTCTGACTTGAAATCTTAAATGGAATATTCGATACCTACTTCTGGGTTCAGAATTTGAATATGAGGGGCAAGTTCGGCAAAATTGTCCACAAACCATTGTCTAGCTTCGCCATCACCGTGATCTAGAATAATGACTCGTGGATCCATCTGCAGCGCCATTTGTAGCAATTCTTCACGGTCGGCATGCCCACTGAGATCAAAATGTTCAATCCTCGCACGGACAGGAGCTCTGTGACGCAACGTATCAAAGGAAAATAATTCGCCGAAAGGTGTATCAAGGAGCTTTTTGCCCGGCGTATCATCGGCACAGAAGCCAACGAAAAATATGCCGTGCTGTGGGTGCTCCAGGAGAGCGGCCGCCACGTTATAAGATGGTGTATTTTCCGACATCATGCCACTGCTGACGACAAAGATGCTGGGTTTAGATGGATTTTGTCCCGGCTTTAGGTACGGCGATTGCTGGATCGACCGTACCTTGAGGTCATCGATAATATGTTGTTTAAAGATGAGCTCACGGTTTTTAGCTGACAGCTGATCCAGAGGTTCTGTCAGCGATAGGCCTAAACCGGAGGCGAAGATAGGGGTATCGGATGGGATTTGCTTTTTCATACGGGCATCGTGGAGAATCATGAGGATTTCCTGCATACGTCCTAAGGCAAAACTGGGAATGAGGATAGAGCCACCTTGTTGAAGCGTTGCATTAATGGCCTCTATAAGGCGTATCGTCTCTGTCTGAGCCGTCTGATCCTTAGGGCGCTCAGAGAGGCCACGTGTCGTTTCCATGACCAATGTATCCACATGCGCTTTCGACCAACGAGCTCCTTTTAAGATGTACTGATCGCGAAAGAGAACATCTCCGGAAAAAAATATTTTTCGATGCTTATGCTGCAGCAAAACACTGGCCGCTCCAGGAATATGTCCAGCTGCGACGAATCTTATCTCGATTTCATCATTTTGGTTTTGGAAAATCCGCGTCGTGTCCAGTGGCATGGAGCAAAGATGCTCGCGAAGTGATTCGATCTCTTCTTTGGAATAAAGAGGATATTCTTTAATCCCAGATTCCTCTCGCTGCCGTTTCATGACATGGTACGAATTCTCCAGCATGGGAAAGAGCAATGATTGCGATGGTACGGAGAGCAAAATTCTCGCCTGCGGCTGCCGGCGCATGAGAACGGGTAGGGCACCGATATGGTCGAGATGGCAATGGGTGATGATAATGAGGTCTAAAGGAGTAGAATCTAAGTAATGGAGTTGAGGGAGAGATTCCGTCCCGATAGTTCCGGGATCCATGCCGCAATCCACGAGAATGTGAAAAGACTCTATTTTGATAGAAGCACAATGGGCTCCGATTTCCTTCTTACGACCTAGGTCTGTAAAATACATATATTTTTTAAAAAAATTTCATCACTAGCAATATTCCTAAACTTATATATCTCATCATCCACCGTCAGAAGATGCCGCTGCACGCCTCAATCTATCTGCGATCGCTGCTCCCAATCCATCCAATGGTGGACATTGGCAGTAGATTTTTTTATAAGCATGAGAATCATCTAATTCTCGCAACAGGGCGAAAAGACGCTTGGCCACAAGGGCCAGATTCCCATCACGGCTCAGAAAAAAATCATTCTCGCGAAAACCTTGATGACCTTCTTGAGACAGGAGAACCCTAGCGACGTTTCTTTCCATAGCAAGTGGTAATTCACTTTTTTGGGAAAAAAGATATAACGGAGTTCGGGGACTGTAATGCCGCTGAAGCATCCCTGGAGTCAATGGTGGACGAAAATTATCCTGATTTTTTGAGCTATAATTCTCCAAAAAAATTTTCTTCGGCCATACGGCTTGAATGGCTTCTCCGGTGATTTTTCCGGGTCGCAAAATCCGTATATGCTCGTGAGAAATATCAATAATAGTAGATTCTAAGCCAATTTCACAGTCACCTCCGTCGAGAATGTAGCGCAATTTCCCTCCCAAAGATTGAAATACATGGGATGCGGAAGTGGGGCTGATGTAGCCAAAGGGATTGGCACTTGGGGCTGCAATGGCGCACCCGGAACGGCATAAAATTTCCTGAAATACAGGATGTCGAGGTATGCGGAGTGCCACCGTTGCGTGGCCCGATGTCACAATATCCGGAACCCAAGATTTTTTAGGCAGGACGTAGGTGAGCGGGCCCGGCGAAAATGCTTCTAGCAAAGAATGTACGGTTTTGCGAAGTTCTTCATCGATTTCTGTCCATTGAAAAAGTGTTTCCGCATCGGGGACGTGTACGATGAGAGGGTCGTAAAAGGGACGATTTTTTATCGCAAAGATCTGCCGAACAGCTGCTATATCGAGCGCATTAGCCGCAAGTCCGTAAACAGTTTCCGTCGGGATAGCCGCGACATTACCCTCGCGGAGCCATGTCGCAATGAGATCTAAGTTCTCGACTGTGGGTGGAAGGATGGAGGTTTTTATGGAAGTAGGGGACACATCATTTCATGAGCAGCATGTTGCGCGATCGCTTGATCATCCGCGTAATGTGTCGTTGCTGACGAGCACTGAGGCGCGTATATTTGCGAGGGAGTATTTTCCCCGTTCCCGTGACATAGCGCGATAGCAATTCGGCATCTTTCCAGGTAAAATCCATCGGCGACCGCGATGATTTTTGAATCTCTTCTGTTTCGGACATAGTTTTATGTGGAATGAAGATTGATTCATAAAAAATGGTCTGGCAATCTCAATTTTGCAAAAGAGTCGAGATTTATGTTATGAGATGAAGGATTTATAATGCTTTAGTTTCGTTCTGGACAGCGGAAGATTTTATGATAGCTCAATGCAGTAGCTATTCATCGGGAGAGATGGCAGAGTGGACGATTGCGCCGGTCTTGAAAACCGGAGTGCTGGTAACGGTACCGGGGGTTCGAATCCCTCTCTCTCCGCCATGAGGTATTTTAAAAAGTTTTATCTCAGTTTGTGGGTACGATTCTCCCAAAAATTTGGGATTTGTTTCGGCTGGAATTTTATTTAGCTAAGAGTGGAAGCGAAAAAACGCCGCGTACTAATGGTACGAAACTTGAGAAAGTGCCGCCAGATGACAGCATGAAGTCTGGGAGTTTCTTTGGCCCGCCTTGAGCCCTTCGGGCTCTGGCCCGCTACGCGGGCTGCGATTAAGGAAAAAATGCAAAGCGAGAGCTTTCATTTTTCCCGTCGCAAGGCGGGCCAAAAGGGAAAAATGACGAAAAAGCTCCAATAACCAAGAATTCTAGAGGGTGCCGTCAAAATCAGGCAGCAATCTTTTCGTCTTGTTCCACAATTCATCTGATATCTCGTATCTCCTATGTGTCCTTTTCTCCATTCCCTCCATTTTCTTCTTTTTTCCCTTTGTTAACCTTTTATTTGACGATACCTTCTAGAAAAGAAATCCAATCGAAGTTATATTTGAGCTCCGTAAATCTCCTCGAGCTCAATCTCCGAGAAACTTATCAACCACTATCGCTTGAAGGCGATAGTATCGCATAAACGCTTGCAAAGCAGATTAAAAACATAGAATGTCAAAAGTCTGGTATTTGAAAATCTCCAGACACATGATGCATCTCTTGATTTTCTACATATTCTTGAATGCCTTCACTGTTCACATTTCCTACAGTTACAGCAAAATATCCTTTAGCCCAGGGATGTGATTCTCAATATTCCTTCTCCAACATTTCAAATTCTTGTGGCAGCTTTCGGCTGCTTTTCCCCTTTATATATTGAACTATTTTAGAATTTCATGCCTCTACATTATACTAAAGTCTTCGCCTGAAGGGGAGGGTGTTTTCTCTATCTCACTAAGTTACATAAAACAAAAAGGCAAAAAAAACTTCGATGACCAAGAGTTTGAGCAGAAAAAGAGTTCGAGAAAAATCTACTCTGAAGCACAACAAGCGACTCTGGACTCACGCCTAAGAATTCAGCCTTATCCTCCTACATTTATATAGACCTAAAATGATCTCAATCCTTATTTTGGTGCCAGAGGGCGGGATTGAACCGCCGACCAAAGGCTTATGAGTCCTCTGCTCTACCACTGAGCTACCCTGGCTTGAAACGACGTTATCTTAGAAGCAGAACTCCTTTTACTGTCAACAGTTTTGCCATTTGAGGAAAATTTTCGCGTCATAGATATTGCGAAATGACGGGTATTTTTCTACAAATTTCTACCTTTTTATTTTAAAGCTTGAGTCGGGAAGTAGGGCCAGTATTGGTATCTTCGTCGACATCATGAGTACTTTTTTCATCATTATTCTCTCGATTGCACTTATTTTAATAAGCCTTTTCAGCGTCCTCATCATTTTGATGCAGCGGCCCAGTGAAGATGCCGGTATGGGCTCCGCTCTAGGCGGTGGAGCCGTTACTTCCATTTTCGGCGGCGAAGCTGGGAATGTATTGCATCGCTGGACCATCGCTTCCACGATTTTATTTTTCATCATTTCGTTCATTCTTTCGCTACTCTACATGGCTCGCGAGGGCAAGAAGGAGGTCGTCATGGATTTAATTACTTCGCCAAGGATACTGGCGACATCTTCTTCAGCGCAAGAGAAGACGAATACCGAAGCCGAAAATAGCAACAATCCAAAGGAGCAGCCAGGCAGTGCTGAAGTCGAGATACTTTCCGAAGAAGATGGGGCACCGGGTGCCTCGATAGCTTCTCTTTTGAAAAAAATGGAAAGTACGACTGATATTTCTGATGAAATGACTCTCGAAAATAATCCGGAATATTCAGTGACAAGCGGCCCATCAGAGCTTTTGTCCGATCTGGATAAGACATTCCTTTCTCAAGAAGAGGGAGAGGTTTCAGAAGAAAAGATTTCAGAAGAGAAAAAGTGGATTCCGGAAGAAGAAAAAGATGGAGAGATTTTGGAGGAAGAGGTAGAGCTGAATCCTGAAGAGATTGGAGAGAGCCAATAGAGGAATTTAAAAAAATTTCCCTATGCATCGACATTTTTTCAGCTTTTTGCTCTTCAGCGTAGGCGTGTGTACGGGGCTATCGGCCGTTCGGCATGATCGAATTTTGTCTCCTTCTGAAGCAAAGGAAGTTTGGGAAGATTTTTCCAGGCAGGAGATTAGGCCCATACAAGTGAACTTTAGTTGGTCCTCATCGTCCCAAGCCAATGGTCCAGCGCAAGGATCGGGCCGTCTTGACCTAAGAACCACCGATGGTATCGTTGAGGGAAAATATTTTCAGGAAGATCGCTGTAAATTTTCCTACGCTATATCTTCACAAGCCACCGAGTGGCAGGAATATCATTCTGATGGATCAGCTACAGCTGTAAGAGACTCATCTCAGCCTTTGCCAGAATACGGCGGCTTGAGTCTCTTCGACCTCTCAATGCCTTTTCTTCATTGGGAAACCGTGACGTACTTAAGCCATGGTCGCGTTCTCGGCCGACCCGTACAACGATTTTCGCTGAAGCCTAACAGTTCCCAAAAGTGGCAAAATCCAACGGTTGCGTCGGTGGAGATTTCTCTAGATACCGCTTGGCATATTTGGCTCAAGATCATTTATCGAGATACCAATGGAAAAATTTTGCAGTATGCCAATGTATTGCAGTTGCGAAAGATCGGTGAAGTGGGCTTTGAAGAAAGCGTTGACTTTATAACATTTCCTTCTCGTAAAAAAGTTCGACTCATATTGCAATATCGTGCCGATAAGGTGACTTCTGATCCTATTCCTTCTGAGAAGAAGGATTCCTCTGTCCCGATCGATCCTATCTCAGTTCCTCATGAATAACATAGCGGTTATTGATATCGGAAGTGGCTCCACCAAAATGTCATTATTTGAAAAAATAGGCGATCAGGTTCGTCTGGTGAGAACATGGTTTCGAGATTTACGCCTCAAAGATATCGGTGAAGCGGAAATATCATCTCAAACTATCCAGGCATTGCAGAGTATTCTTCAGGAATACGTCCAAGCGGTCGATGATCTCGATGTTCAAACACTATTTATCGTCGGGACTGAAGCTCTGCGAGCCTCAAAGCGCCGTGACGAAATTTGTCAAAAAATTCAAGCTAGTACCGGGAAAAACATTCATATCCTTTCTGGAGCTCAAGAAGCGGCCTATCTTCTGGAAGCCGTTCGATATGAAGCGCATCAGCATCACACGACAAGTTTTTTGGCAATGGATATTGGTGCTGGTAGCCTCGAGCTCAATTTGGAAGAAGGTGGAAGATCCAAGGCTTCTGCCAGTTTTCCACTAGGTATCATAGCAGTGGCTTCGCGGCTCCATCTTGATGAGAATCTCAAAATTTCATCCCAAAATGTTGAACAAATTTACGGCGAAATACAAAAATTTCTTTCCGATCCACCTTTCCCTCAGCCCTCTCGCGAGACAATTTTAATAGGAACAGGTGGTAATTTTTGGTCCATTCGGCAATTGCTTTCGTTGGCTCCTTATCAAGCATTGCATCTTCCAGTACTCAAGGCATTGGCAAAAAAACTTTCTGAATTGAGCTATGAAGAGCGCAAATCGTTGAAAAAACTACCACTTAATCGATGTGATTTTGCGCCATTAGGCTTATGGATCGCCTTGGCCGTTATGGAATTTTTTACCTATGAGCAGATTTTGCCACTAGAGGCCAATCTTCGTCTAGGAGTAGCGTTATCTTTAGGTTGATGTCTAAGATATGACAGAAACACTTGACCGCAGTTTTGAGTTACTTCTCATATTCGTTTATATATCTTTGATGTTTTTTTACTGTATTGCTTCCCTTGAAGTAGCTTGACTTTATATTTCTTTTGAGTAGAGGAAGGATATTCGGACAATGAAAAAAGCTATTCCAGTCAAAGGAGATCGTGAAATACGTATCAGTGAGCCTCAGGAAAATTCTTCCAGGTTTGAACAGGTTTTTTGTACATTATTGCTAAAGTTGGAGCAAAGCCAAACGTTGGGAAAACGGTTCTTTGTAAATTGTTATATTTCATAAATTTTGATTATTATGAGCTATATGAAGAGCAACTCATGGAGTTGGTGTATGTCAAAGACCAATATGGGCCACGGCCGCTCCATTTCGAAGAGTTAGTGAAAAAATAGCCGAGGATAGAAAGCTGGAAAGCCATGAAACGAAATCTTATAACAAAGACCAGACGAAATACCTTCCCATCGCTGAACTTGATTTGAATCTGCTTACGGCTCAGGAAATCAAACATGTGGATAATATTCTGAATAAATTTCCCATAAAACGGCGTCTGAGCTTTCAGACCTTTCACATAAGGATATTCCTTGTACAGCTGCGAAGGAGAAAGAGCCGATCTCTTACGAGTCGGTATTTTACAGAGGAAATGAGACTTCTGCAAGAACATGTTCCGATGAAGTAAAATCCCAGCCTGGTAGAGCGCATGCTTTGGGAGCATGATGTCGTCGGTTCGAATCCGGTCGTCCCGACCATTTGCAGCATTGTGTGTTCATCTCTCTCGTCTTCTCAAAAGACCGTGTAACGAGTTTAGAAAAATTCCTCTAGCCTGGGAGACTTTCACCGCCTTTGCAGGATGAAAGCCTGAAAATTTTTAGGCTCTCATCCTGCCAGCCCGCGTAGCGGGCGAGAGCCCTTTAGGGCTCAAAGGCGGTGAATTTACTAGTAAAGCGGAAATAGCACCCGTTAATCATCCTAATGCCTAAATGCTTTTTTTAAATCTGACTGTATGTCGCAGCTAGCTATAGGTCTTGACCAGCCCTTCGACGAGTTTTGTCCAGCCGTCGATTAAAACAAATAACATTAATTTAAATGGCAGAGAAGTATAATGAAATTCCGGAATTTGAAAAAGATTTTAAAAAACTTCTTAAGCGCTTTTACACTCTGCGTGAAGATATTGAAAATATGAAGAAGTCGCTCCTGGAGCCGTATTTTTCTCAAAAAATTCTTGTCTCGGGAGTGCCGAAGATGGAGGGTTTTTGCGGAGAGAACTATGCCTCTTATAAGGTTAAATCTTTTGCCTGTGCAGCTCTAAAAGGAAAAGGTAGGTGTTCCGGAATGCGCATCATTTTGGTTTATCATAAAGAAGAACGCGAAATAACTTTTATAGAGATATATTTCAAAGGGAACAGGAAAAACGGAGATAAAGAGCGGCTTCAGGTGTTTATCAAAAATCTACAGTAATGCATTCCCTTGTCCCTTAAGGGAAGCTAAAATATTGGCAGACTCTGGGTATCAGGGCATTCAGAAGATTCATATCCATTCGGAAACTCCAAAAAAGGAATTAAAAAGAACCCTTTAACCCAAGAAGACGAGAAAAAGAACCAGAGCTTACCCCGGATAAAAGTATTTGTCGAAAATACAATAGCTTTCATGAAACGGTTTAAGATCATCGTCGATAAGTACAGAAACAGACCGAAAATGCTTCGGATTGAGATCCAATCTCATCTCCTCCATCTTCAATTAAGAATCATTGTTAATGCCGTTTCGAAAGAAGTTTATTATCATTCAATCCTTTTAAACATTGGCGGAGAGAGAGGGATTCGAACCCCCGGTACCGTTATAGGTACATCCGATTTCGAGTCGGACACATTCGGCCACTCTGTCATCTCTCCAATCCTTCCTTAAGAACAGAAATGAGGAGATGTATTCTGACAAGGGAAGAATTTTTAGCTTTGTTGACATGAAGCCATTTTTTCTTTTACTAAAAAGTAGGAGGGATGTATGAATCGTATTAAGTATGTGATAAATGGAATATGTGTAGTTCTTTTTCTAGGAAGTTCTTCAGTACAAGCTAGTATTTCTTTAAGGGCTCAAAAAGTAGGTGAAGCCTATGATATTGCTTATGTGTTGAATGGAGTTGAAGCTGCCATCGGAGAGGTTTCGGCGTATTTGTTAGATGGTGATACCACAGACGGCAAAGGAGCTCTTTATGAATATCAGTCATTTTGGGGAAATATTTCAGGTTTGTTCGCAACGCTCAGGGATACTACTTTTGACAATTATTACAGTGCTTACACTTTGGTAGCAGATTCTGACCCCAGCGTTAAGGAGTGCGGAAAGTATGTCGATAGTTTTTTCGCGAGTATAAATAACAGAGATGGAGCTGTCGCAACGTTTGCAAGGGGACTTAAGGCGTGTATTTGGAACCTCGCAGTGAGTACAACGGGAAAAATAACGACACTGGGTAATAAAATATGTAAGGCTTATGGAGCTCAGTTGAGTACGCTTGTAAATCTTCATACTTATGCCATCACTTCGGAACAAAGGGCGCGTTTGTATGCTTTAGTCGGTAGTTATTTCGGAGTCAAAGGTACGTCTTTTTCTATGACTTTTACAAGCGGTTTGCCTGAGTATGTCGAATTACTGTATTCTATTGTTTTGGATCTTCGTGTTATCTATGATACAGGTGAAGGGGGCAGATTGTCGCAAGAATATGGTGGAGATTCTCTTTTCCCGGTGCCTTTGCATGAGCTTTCGAGACTTTCCTTTCGGCACCATTTCGTACGTTTATTGACGAGCCTTTATGAGGAAAGAGATAGGCGAGGAGCTGAAGCATCATTGGCTGAACAAAATCCTTTTGAAGATAAAGCTGCTGATGCAGAATGACCTGTCGATTGAAACTGAGGTACAACGAAAATAATCCTAAGGAGACAAATTTTTGAAATTTGTCTCTTTTTACAAAACTCGTCATTGACAAAAATAAAATATTTTTTTAACCTACACCAAGTTTGCTGTCTTGCTTGAGACAGCAAAATCAAAATAGAAAGGGATAAAGGATGGAAAGAAAAAGTCTTATAGGTGTGGCATTATGCCTCTCCGGAGTTAGTTCAGCGCTACAAGCTGGAATTTTTAAGGAAGAAAGAGAAGGGTTGAACACCGCTCAATCCATTATCTTTACTTTGCCGCTGGTGGGTGATGAATTGAAGGGATTTGTAGAGCGATTGCCGGAACAAACTGATCCTAAAGGCAATGTTTGGGGAGCACAGCCATTTTGGAAAAATATTCCCGAATTGTGGACGGTTTTGGCGAATGCAGAACTCGATGGCCATAGTGCTGTCGCTTTGAAGGCAGCTTCGGAGGAAGAGAGTACAGCGCAGAATTGGATCCAAAATCATCTTCAATATGGAGGTAATTTTTGGGATTCTTTAAAAAGAGATGGTGCTTTAATGAAATTTATCGCAGCACTCAGGGGACCTATTTGGAGTGTAGTATACGATGTAAAAAAGAAAGGGTTTACTCCTTTTGGCAACAATTTACATAAGGCTTATGGTCAAAGCTTAGTTTCCTACATGGGATTTTATCATATCGATGAACGACAGAAGTCGCTTGCATGCGAGTTATTGAACAGTTTTTTTGGCAAAAAAGGTACTGCTTTTTCTGGTACATCTCTCGGATGGATACCGGAGCATGTCGAGGTACTTTACTTTATGCTTTTAGATCTCCAATTACTGTATGAATTAAAATACGGAAAGTGTGCCCGTACCTATAATTCAGAACTTTTGGAAAATCTAATTCATATAGCTCGGTTATTCTTTGTTCATCATTTAGTCCGTTTTCATGAGAGTTTAGGAGAAGCCAAACGGTCGCAGGAAATAGCAGATGCTAATCCTTTTGGCGAAAGTAGTTCCGATACAGGGATTCCGGTATTCACTGAATAGTAAAAATATTCCGTTGGGTTTTCAATAACGGAGGAGTGTTTCTTCTCCGTTTTTTATCCCTTCGCACCGTAAAACCTTTTTATTTACAACGGGAATATAAGGCTCTACAATACACGTCAGCCAAAAATGCTTACGCAGCGGATATGCTGCAAAAGAAAATCGCAAAAGCCAAACGAAATTTAAATGCTGCAACAGCCGTTTCGAGGCATGCGCTAACCATCATGCGGTAGGGTATGTCGTTAAAAGCCTGTAGAGAGATCGGCATAAGGCTGACTCCGTGAAACAGAAACCTGCCTTGTACAGTAACCGGAAATCCTCATCCTTTAGAGACGCAGAGGATGAGGATTGTTCGTTCGAGTATGAGAATCCCCAAGTGAGGGCATAGAAAAATGGCATTTTGGAGCTAGACCAGAATCCAGTTCCTGATCATCAATGTCCGACATGAGTTGCGAATTGCCGTGAAATCCTTAAAGAGTGCTTTAACTTTAAACACGAAGCGCGCTTGCGACTTTGTGGGCCGTTATGACTCCATAATTCATGGCCCCAAGCCACCCCGACATGATGATTCCGACGGAACCGGTATGATAGAGCCCGTGGATATATTCCGACAAACGCATGGAAATATCAAGACCTTCGAATTTCGTTCCGAAAGAAGTCCCTTTGGGGTGACCGGTATAGCGGTGGAATGTCTTCGGTGTGGCGGCTTCTTTCCAGTCAATTTTCATGCGAATATCAGGAATAAGTTTTTCAAGGGCTATGATGCTATCTTCTATAATGCGTTCCTTTTCCTTTTTATAGGAAACTTCATCCAGGGCATCCCAATCTTCCCACCGGGCATTCATGGAAGCCACGATGCTGTAGCGAGGTTTGTTTTGCGGCCGTGTTTTGGGGTAGTAGATCGAAAATGTTCGGCTTGAGGTGCGGAAATCCAATAATTCGGAACTGTCGAAATGCTGATTTTCGGAGTAAAAGATGAGATCTCCGATGTCGGAAATACTTTCATCGGGTTTTATGCCGAGGTAAACTTGGCAGGAACTCGTGTTGATGCGTACCGGTTGACATTGGGCCTCTAAGGTATTTTTAAAGGCCGTAGGATGAAGGTAGTGTTCCAGCGTTTTTAGGACATTGGCATTGGAGATGACCGCTTTGCAAGGTATAAAAGTATCACCAACGCGGACACCTATCACGGAAGGTGGTGGGTCGGAAGATATCTTATCCAATAAAATTTCCTCTACGCGGCAGCTTGTCCGGATATCCACTCCATGAGAAATTAATTCTTTCGTCATGTTTTCAATGAGGCGATCTGTCCCGCCTTCGAAGGTATAGACCCCTTGGTTCATGAAATTCGAAAAGACGATGCCGTAACTGATGGCGGGATCGTCCAGAGTCGATCCATTGGCATAGGCGATGGGCTCCAGTAGAAAGCGGTGGATATCATCCCGGTGAGGGAAATTTTTTTCAAAAATATCGCGGATGCTTTCCTGAGAATTATCATAGAAATTCATCTGCCGAAGTTTTTCGAAAAAGGCCTCCACTGTGTTTCCCGAAACCTTGAAATGTTCGACAAGGATTTTTGAAAAATCCTCTCGAGTGAAAGAAGTTTCGAGCGTAAATTGAGGATTTATGAAGCGGATGCGCCTTAGCGGAACGATGGCGTCGGCAATGTCTTGGGACCAATATTTGCGGCAAGATTTTATCATACCGACGGGAAATCCATGAAGTGAAACGTCAAAAATATGCCCTCCTTTTCGTCTAAACCAAGTCGCTAGACCACCCAATTGGTAATGTTGTTCGAGAATAAGGACATTGTATCCCAATTTACCGAGGTAATTGGCGGCTGTTAAGCCTCCGAGACCGCTCCCGATAACGACGATGTCGTAGGATGGTTTTAGGTTTTCTAAAGGTGAATGCATGCTAGGATAGAGATGAAGAAAAGACCATGGATAGGGCAAGCGTAAAGGTATATCAGTTGGCTGGAAATGGTCGATGTTCTTTGGTTTAGAGATGGCTTGTTTTGTTTATTCCCCGCCTTTGCGTTTTGGGAAAAATAAAGGCTTTCAGCTTTTATTTTTCCCAAAACGCAGGCCCGCGCAGCGGGCCTAGAGCCCGAAGGGCTCAAAGGCGGGGAAAGTGACTGAAAGGAAAGTCGAGAGCCTCCATCGAAGATGATACCAAAATGCTTAAATTTTCCCATGATCGAGAAAATTTAAGGTTTCAAAAAGTTTGGGATTTCAAGAAGTCTGAGACTTCCGTTAAGTAGAATTTAATTCCCGACAAATAGGACATTGTTCCTCTTTATGTCCTCTGGCGGGGCAATATTTTCGGGCATAGAGGATGATTTGAACATGCAGCGTTCGCCATAATTTTGAAGGATAAAGTGAACACAGATCTTTTTCCGTCTGGTGTACATTTTGGCCATTACTCAATCCCCAGCGTCGAGCGCAGCGATGAATATGCGTATCCACCGGAAAGGCATTTTTGTGAAAATATTGACTGACCATAACGGAAGCTGTCTTGTGTCCCACGCCAGGAAGATTTTCCAAATCTTTTAGCGAAGAAGGCACTTGCCCCTGGTGTTGTCGGACTAATATTTCGGCCAATTGTTTGAGAAACTTCGCCTTATGACGGAACAATCCGCAAGGATGGATCAGCGTCTCTAGCACTTCGATGGGCATTTGATGAAGTTTTTCAGGTGAGTCTGCTTGGGCAAAAAGCTGTGCTGTGACTTGGTTCACCCGTTCGTCGCGGCATTGGGCCGAGAGGATGACAGCGACAAGAAAGGTAAAGGCATTGTGGTGACGTAACGAAACTTCCGGTTGTGGAAAAAGCTTCTGGAGCCATTTCAGGACGATGGCGCTGCGTTCAGAAACATTTGTCGGCGGTATGGAAGAATGCATTACGGATGGCACTTCGGTATTTTGGGGCATGGCAAAAGTATGACTCTTAGGAATGATGAAAATAAGATTTTAGGAAATCCAACTTTTTTTGAAAATCTTCGGCCAGTGGGGCGCAGAAGATCATGGTCTGATGACTTCTCGGGTGAGGAACCTGGAGCTGGTAGGCGTGAAGCATAACCCGGTCGAAAGAACAGGGATCTGCAGCATAGTGGCGATACCCATAGGTTTTATCGCCTAAAATAGGAAATCCTAAATGTTTCATGTGGACGCGAATTTGATGCGTTCTTCCGGTGAAAATCTGGACCTGTAAATAGCTATAGTTTTCCCCAAAAGTTTCTAAAATTTTCCAATCGGAGCGCGCGGATCGGCCATCCGTATGAGTGTGCATACGCGTCCGATGAATGGGATGGCGTGCGATGGCTTCCTGAATACTTCCGGAAGGAATGCTTGGAACGCCTCTCACGAGAGCATGATAGACTTTTTGGACATTTCGCGATGAGAAAGCTTCTGTGAGCACCTGGTGAGCCAAATCTGTTTTGGCCAATACCATGGTTCCTGATGTTTCTTTATCCAGCCGATGGACGATACCGGGACGATCCGAACCGCCTAAAACACTCAGAGCTATGCCGTGCGACAGGATGATTTCCGTCAGAGTGGGTTCGTGAACTCCGTTTCCGCTGTGAACGACGCAGCCAGGTGCTTTGTCGATGACCAAAATATCTTCGTCTTCAAAAAGGATTTTCAAGGGAATGGCAGGCGTTAAGGCGGTAAAATTTTTGTTCTGGGAGTCATTCCATTTGAGCTCTAGAGTTTTTCCTGCCCCTAGGCGTTCTTTGGCAGCGATGGGAAATTTTTCGCCGTATACTTTTCCTTCTTTAAAAAATATTTGAAGTTTGCTGCGGGAAATGTTAGGGAAGTGAGCCGCTAAAATTTTATCCGCTCGTTCTCCCGAGAGTGATGGAGGAACTTCAATGTGGTTGGGAAGGTCTTCCTCTTCAAGGTTCATAAAAAGGGAAAATCCACGATAGGCACAGCAGTAGGCTAATGGCAAGGGCCAATAGGGTTTGCAGAGGCCTGCTTGGGAATATTGGTGATCGCATTTCTTCCGTATGAGGATATTTCATGGCGGCGTGAATCCAACGCCAATAGGCACAAGAGGCCAGAACCATGGCGATCAGTGAAGGCCATAGAATCCACCACTGATGGCGTGCGTAAAAGATAGAAAGAAGTCGCCATTGCCAAGAATGGCCGATGGGAAAGATACCGGAGAGAAAGAGGAGGCCAACTGTCCAGATAATGGCTAAACAAGGTCGAGAATGAAACAATGCTAAAAAATCTGCTTCGTAGTTCGCTTCTTCTGTCGTATTTCTTAATCCGGAGACAATGAATAGGACCAACACAAGCGCCAGAGCGACGGATCCGAATCCAGGCAGCGGGAGAAAATAAAATACCGTTGAGTTGAGGACTAGAAATCCGTTGACCAGCGCATCATTACAGGCAAGAAAATATTTAAAATGATCAGCTTTAAAGGCCAAGATAGAGGCGATCACGATGGATGCGACCGGGAAAAAATAAAACGCATTCATGGTGGGTCTGTCGTATAATTCCGGGGATTGAAACCATAGGAATACCAATAACAGCCCGATGGCTCGTAGGCCAATGCAGACATAGGCGATGCTTCGGTAAGAACTGTTTCCGAAAAAAATAGGGGTGAAAAATTGAAAAGGAAAGAGGCCCGTGAGGAACAAAATAGTGATCCAATGAAAGACGCCCAGATAGCTTTGGTGCAGATAAAACCGAAAAAATAGAAAAAGTAAGGTCGATGCGATTAGAATGCCTGTCCACCGACGAGGCCGCCGTGGACATTTTAAATTTTTAATCCAGTGAGTGAATATCCACCATAAGATGAAAATGAGCGATACGGCTGCGATGATGAGCATCATCATGTGGCGGCACGATGGATCGTGGAAAATTTCCCCAATCTGAAAGATTCCATAAGGAACAAGATAGAACAGAGATGACATCTCATGGAGCGCCGATGAAGGTTTTGGGATTTTATAAAAATTTCTGCGCAGACAATGCCACCATTGGAAAAGAAATGTGCCAGAAATAGCTGTTATCAGGATGCCTGAAATGACGAGTATGCCATGAATTTTGGCCAAAAATCCCTGTACGTAGAGCAGAAGTGAGAGGAGCCCGGTAAAGCATAAGGTATAGACGATGAGATAAGGATATAAGGCACGCATTCTATAGTGGTAGTGCTCAGGGCCGCTTTCTTCTTTTTGAGCGAAATAGTAGAGAACTCCGTGACTTAATCCTAAGCCCCATAGGAAGTATTCGGGTAAAGTCACAAAGGGGGCGTAAAGCAAATAGAGGCCATTTTGAGCTAAAAAAAAGTAGGCTATAGAACCTAAAAGAGATTCTTCTCGGAAGGCGAGTAATCCGAAATAAAGGCCATAAAATGCGCCGCCAATGGCTATGAACCAGCTCATAAATGTGGATGATGATGAACAACTACTTATGGCGTGGATTAGGTGAGGCTGAACCAACAGCAAATAGGTCATGCAAGCTGAAAACGGTGCTCGTTCGCAGAAGAGTTGGAACCATCCGTGAAAAGGGAAAAGTCCTAGCAGTAGGGCATAGGCTAGGCATGATATTAACAAGTGAAATACCGAGGAATCCCACTGGAGATCCCAATAACTTACCTGGAGGAGGCCAATACCCGTTAACCAATTTGCGAGTATTTGAAAGACGAGATCACTGCCGTCTCCATAGCCCCAGTAGCTTATCGATAGCAGTAGGAACAATAAGTAGAATCCAAGTATGAGTGGCGAGAGATGATGCGCAAGCGTAGCTGCTAGGAATATCAACAGGAGAGAAAATAGGCCGTAGATTTTTTTATGCGGAAAAGATTTTTCCCATAACAAGAAGGTATAAATTACCATCAATAATATGGCCAACGTAAGCGAAATGACGAAATGCATAGCTAAAAATCACTAAGTAGTAAAACGATTGAAGGGCGAACGACAAGTTCCGTAAATGGAATTTTGCTTTATCTGGGGAAAATTTTTACTATGAAGTCAGGTATTGATTTGGAGTTTATGGATCCTATTCGCATTTATAACCGCTATTCGCAATCGATAGAAGAGGAATCCGCTTGGGGAGAACGCTTCCTGCGATGGCTTTATCAAAAGCCATCCGGTCGTTTCTTCGAGCGTAAATTTTTATCAAAAAAGTTTTTTTCGTCCTGCGTAGGCTGGTGGATGCGTCGCTTTTGGAGTCGTGGCTATATCGATACTTTTGTGAAGAAATACGGGATTAATGCCGAGATTTTTGAAAAAAAATTTTCCGAATATCGATCGTTTGATGAATTTTTTTCACGGCGGATTAAGAGAGAATTTCGTCCCATTGCGGCCAAGGATAATCAAGTCGTTTTTCCCTGTGACGGACGGCATCTCGTCGTGGAATCGCTAAAAAACTTCCCCATATTTTTCGTTAAAGGGCAAGCTTTTCAAATAAATTCCTTTCTCCAAGATCGAGAATTGGCCGAACGCTTTGGTGATGGAAGTATGCTGATCTCACGGCTCAGTCCGGTGGATTATCATCGATTTCATTTCCCCTGTGACGTATTGGCCAAAAATCCTTATGAAATTCGAGGACGCTATGCTTCTGTTAATCCGCTTGCGACTCGCCAATGCGTATCAATTTTTTTTGAAAATAAGCGCATAAGGACCTTGCTCGCACATCCTTTAGGAAATATTCTCATGCTGGAAATCGGCGCTACGTGTGTCGGAAGCATCCAACAGGCATTTCGTTTCAATACAAAATATTTAAAAGGAGACGAGAAGGGCTATTTCCGTTTTGGTGGTTCGACCGTAGTGCTCCTTTTTGAAAAAAACAAGGTACAATTCGCCGATGACCTGATAAAATATTCCCGAATGGGTATGGAGACCTATGCCTTTATGGGAGACGAAATGGCGACGTGGGTGTGATAGAACCTGGTGTTCAAGGGTGAAATTTTGGGATAATGAGTATGAAAGAAAAAACAAAAATATGTGTTTTATTAGGAGAAAATTTCGAGACTATCGAATATGTCGTTCCGGTGGATATATGGCGTTATGCTAAACTGGAAGTGAAAACAGTCTCTTGTACGGGATCGTTACAGGTTCGTGGCGCAAAGGGCATTACGATTTTAGCCGACGAACATCTCCAGGATGCGGAAGTTACTTCGGATGTACTTTTCATCCCAGGAGGTTCTGGATTCGAGATTCTTCAAAAAAATTCCCTTGTAATTTCAAAAATTCAAGCCTATGACCGAGAAAAAAAACTCATCGCCGCCATCTGTGCAGCACCGATATTGCTTTTCGAAGCGGGTGTGTTGCAAGGTCGACGTCATACGGCCTATCCCTGTAAAGAACTTCCTCTAGCGGATCATTCCATGCCGGTCGTCTGGGATCAACACATTTTGACCGGCAGGGATCCCGGAGCCGTATTTCTCTTTGCGCTGCAACTGCTTAAAATTCTCAATCTTCACCATCGTCTAAAGCAGATTGTAGAAGGGTTAGGTCTGGGAGGAATTTGGCGATTGAGGTAAAGCATGACCTGTGATTGACAAATTTTCCTTCATCATTAGAAACCTCAGATGGAGGTAGATATGGGTATGGATAGTATTGTGAGTTATCGTCGTACGCCGTTACTTTTTTCGGCGTGTTGTTTTGCATTGGCGCTTTTGTTTCCCTTAAACGCGCGGGCTTATTTTACGTTTTTCGAAAAGTACGATTGGCCTGAAAATGTTCCAGAAGAAATAGAAGCTGTTATTCAAGGTTCCTCTCTGGACCGGGATAGATGTTTCTGTTATAAGCAGTACCTATATGTATTTCCCAGCGACAGGGAAATTTCTTATGTTATGCCACCTGTTTCCGCAGAACCCAAATATCCTCAGGCTATTAAAATTTTTGCTGAAAATGCTCGATTTCAAGACCCAAGCCATGATCCATCGACGGATGCCTTGCGGATAGAAGCTGATTTTCTAGATGGATTTTCCTTTAAACGATTTGGTTCGCAGCAAAAAAAGGGTTCGCTGAATCTTGTGATAGATGGGCGATCGGCTCATATCTTTCAGTCATTGATCTACGCCACTTTGGACAATGACGGCGTTCGCCTCGATGGAAATTTTTGGATCTTAGTCACGACAGAGATCATTCTCTGTCAAGCGCCACACTATCTGGATTTCTTCATGGAACGCTTGAATCCAGATTGGAAGATACAAAATGTTTCTGGCGATGGGAATTGTGGTTTTTGGTCTGCCATCACTTCCATGATCAACACAGGGGATCTTACATTCGCACGGCAAACAGGAAGCGGATATGATGCCGGTGATCTTTCAAAGATGCAAGCCTTACGTGGTGCGGTTTATCGATGCATGCAGAGAGAGTTTTTGGAAACGCAAGCTTCGGGGCATTCTTTGGAGGAAATAAAGCAGCATATTGTTGGTGGCCCATCGGCTGGAAGTCCATGTCCGCCTGTACTTTGGATGTGGCAAGAGGATTTTCCTTATCTCGCTAAGGCCACGGGACATCCTGTGGTAGTTGTAGCTCCGACCGAAGATTGGCACTCCATCGCATTCGATGTCTTTGAAGAAGATGGCACGCCTGTAGACATTCGTGATCTAGGCTCTCTTAAGGCATTTTTCGCAAGTCATAGAAGAGTCATAAAGATGTTCCATAATGGCAGCAACCATTACCAGGCCATTATTCGCTTCCGTTAAAGAGCGAATTTTTCAAAAAATTCGTGTCCTGAAAGCTATAGACGTCTAGGTAGTATTTCTACAAAGCCTTTCCATTGGAATGAGGCAAGACCATGGCAATACTGTTGACATAGTCCCTTTCGGCCGATGCCATGCGGGATGCATAGGGCCAATTGCGTACGTGGATGACCTGATCCGGCGATGGGAATCTGTAATTTCCTTTCGCTTGAAATTGAAGGTGTAGTGGTGTTTCCAATTGCGCGATATGACTGGCCAACGAGAGCGCTTGATGGTCAATGGCTTGGCATTCTTGCTCCAGTGAGCGAATGTGGATAGCATGCGAGGCGATCTTTTGTCGCAGAAAGACAATCGATATGCCGAGGACGGCAAAGATTACGGCTCCTAGTAAAAACATGGAGAAGAGTGACTTATAATAATCCTGATTTATTTTCATTTTTCCTAGATGGTTTAAAGTTTTTCCAGTACCCTGAGTTTGGCGGATCTTGACCGAGGGTTTCGAGCAATCTCGGTTTTTGATGGTGAAATGATTTTTTTGCTTATGATAGTGGCCTCTGTATGAGCCACTTGTGTGAGGATTGTTTGGGATTTCGTTAATCCAGCTTTTTCTCGAAAGAATTGCTTTACGATGCGATCTTCTAGGGAATGAAAGCTGATGACCACTAAGCGCCCATGAGGTTTTAATCGTGTAAAAATTTTAGAAAGAGCTTCTTGGAGTTCCAGAAGTTCTTGATTGATGGCGATACGAATACCTTGAAACGTCTTGGTTGCCGGATGGATCTTTCGAAATCGTTCCCGAAGGGGATAGCAAGAGACTATCAATTCCACAAAAAGATCCGATCTTTTCGTCTCCTGCATTCCCCTATGAGAAAGGATAGCATTTACAATGCGCTTCCAGTGACGTTCTTCACCGAAATCGCGAATCGCTTCGATGAGTTCTGCACGGGAAGCTGTGTTTAAAAATGTCTCAGCCGATATGCCAGAACTGGAATCCATTCGCATATCGAGTGTAGAAGAATGACGGAAGGAAAAACCTCTCCTGGGATCATCCAGCTGAAATGATGAGACGCCGAGATCCAATAGAGCTCCATCGTAAAAAACCTCAGGCAATGCCTGAATGGCCGAAAACTTTGTACGGTAGAAGTGGAAACGATCCGAAAAAGTTTCTTTCAATATTTTTGCCCTTGTCTCGGCTTCGGGATCACAGTCGATTGCCCAAACTTCATTGGCTGGATTGGCCTCCAAAATAGCCCTGGAGTGCCCACCGCCTCCGAAAGTTGCGTCCAGGAAAACACCCGCTTGATCAACACCCAGAGCGTGATTCACTTCCGACAACATGACCGGTATATGGATCAAATATGAATCGACTGGAGACGTTGTGTTCATAGACCGATGGATTTTAAGATGAGGCTCATCTCATCTCCCTCCGTGATGGGTTGCTGTAGATACGCCCTGAATCTTTTGGGGTTCCAGATATGGAATGTCACATAGCTCCCGATCATGAGAACATCACCATGAATATCGGCGTGGCGTACGAGGCGCTCTTCGATTTTCATCCGACCTTTGGTGTCGCATTCAAACGTATCGGCTTGAGAAAAGAGTTTTGCCAATGCCTGTTGCCCCACCTGATCCCCTAAACTGACGTTGGAGACCTTTTCTTCGAGTCGGGAGATCATCTTGGGAGGGTAAACGGTGATGCAGCCTACGGGGTTTGGCAGTGCCAGAAACGAGGCTCCATTTTCCTCGTCAGCGGATCGCCATTTGGATGGCAGGCTCAGGCGACATTTGTCGTCCAGAGAACGCTCGAATTCGCCGACATAGAAACTTTTTACTAAGGATAACATACGGGATATAATTTCGTCCCACAACGTAACAAAATCTCCCAAAATTTCCCCTAGTCAATTTTTTTCGTCAAAGATTTTGAATAAGATAAAATTTTATGGTGGCTTATAAGTATTGCTGATGGCTCCGAGGCATTATCGGAGCTCACAGAGAAAAGGGCTTCGCTTCGAGCAGTGGAGCGGGAAATAACTAACGCAGAGAATGACTAACGAAAAGTCTGCTGCAATCGGCGGAGACTCTCCTCAAGTTTATCGAGTTCTTCCAGCGTGTTATAAGGAGCCAAGGAAATTCTAGCTGTGGAAGGTGTTTTTAGGGCCTTCATGAGCGGTTGTGCACAATGGTGTCCGGCGCGAATGGCGATGCCGTCCTCATTTAAGCATGTTGCGATGTCGTGCGGATGGATACCATCCACCGTGAAGGAAAAAATACCGGCCGAATGTTCTGGAACGGGACATAGATGTAATCCCGGAATAGACCGTAGGCGCTTCAGCATTTCAGAAGATAAATAATGTTCATATTTTGTGGCCCCATCACCTATTTCGGATCGCATGAAATCGACGGCTGCAGCGAATCCGATGGCTCCGATGATATTGGGTGTTCCGGCTTCGAAGCGTTCCGGAGGGTGTTTGAAAAAACTTTTCCCCAGACTTACCTCTTCGACCATGCCGCCGCCCAATTGATAAGGCGGCATCGCTTCCATCAACGATGATTTTATGAAAAGAACACCGATACCAGTTGGCCCGAATGCTTTATGGGCCGATGCCACGAAAGCGTCGCAATCCCATGATCTTAAATTTACAGTTCTGTGCAGTAATGTCTGGGCTCCGTCAATGATCACTTTGGTTCCATAGGTATGGGCTAATCGGCTGATAAAAGCAATGTCGCGCTCTTCACCCAGAACGTTAGTGATGTGTGCCAAGGCGAGAATTTTTACTTTGGGATGAAGACGCCGCTCAAGTTCTTTGTGAAAAGCTTCCCGATGAGGAGAGAGCCCTAAAACGCCTAGCGATATTCCGTGTTCCTGACAAAATCCTTGCCAAGGAAGCCAATTGGAATGATGTTCCTGGATGGTGATCAAGATCTCATCGCCGGGAGAGACTAGGGTAGGGGCCAAGCTACTGGCCAATAAATTCAGACCTTCTGTACTGCCACTGGTGAAGATAATTTCCTTAAAATTTACGTGTAAAGAATCGGCCAATACCTGCCGCGCCCGGTGATAAGTCGCGTCAGCTTGTTCGGCCAAATGATGAATCCCTCGATGGACATTGGCGTTGTGATGCGTCCAATGCTCCGTCATGGCCGATATGACGGGAAGCGGAAGCTGCGATGTCGCTGCGTTGTCGAGATAGATCAGAGGCCGGCCGTTGGGAAGTTTTGTTCCTAGAATGGGAAAATGCGTGCGGAATTTATGGATGCAAGCATCGAACATTTTTTTTGAATTATATTCCGAAAACGTCCTCCATGTGGTAAAGTCCGGGATTTTGTCCACAGATCCATTGGGCGGCATGGAAAGCCCCATGGGCGAAAACACTGCGGTTTTCCGCTTGATGGACAAGACGCAATTGCTCCCCAGGGCCGGCCAGAATCACTTGGTGTTCGCCCACAACAGAAGCCATGCGCAGGGAATGAATTTTCACAGATTCGGGAGTAGTTTCACCACTTGCACCATGGCTCAGCATTTGGGCATCTCGAATGTCATTCAGAAGTGACTGAGCCGTTCCGCTGGGAATATCGCGCTTATGGCGATGGTGTATTTCAATGATCTCGGCTTCGAAAGCATCGGGTAATTTAGCCGCGGCTAAGCGGACACAGGCGCGTAAAATCGCTATGCCCAGCGAAAAATTACTGGCGACAAGACAAGCGGCCCTTTGGGTATAAAGTTTAATACTTTCCATCGTATCGTTGGAGAGTCCCGTTGTCCCTACGACCAACGGGGGGAAAGGCGGCCTTCTTTCCAAAAGCTTTGCGACCATTTGTCCTATAACGGAATCACAACTGAAATCTATGACGACAGAAACATCCGATGGCCATGGCGATGGTAGTTGAACGCAAGGCCGCGTCGTGCATTTTTGTATCGAGATTCCCCGTTCCTGTGCCAATGTCTGGACGCAATTTCCCATACGCCCTGAGGCACCCACGAGGAGAATATTTTCAAGCTTAGGCATATTACAAAACAAAAGATCTCATGGCTCTCACTTCGAGAGAACTTATTCCCACAGACAAGTAAAGGTTTTCAAGCAACGTTTTTGGAGAATGTGATTCTCGATGGGCAAGGTGGCTAGCGGTCTTTTAAAATGTTTTGACGACAAGTGAGGGATAGGCCGCAGTCCCAAAATCCCCTTGTGAACGATATTTTCAAAAATGCTTAAAAATTTAGTGAAATTTGAGTCTTCTTTCAGCGTAGCTAAACATAGTTGTTCTTTTTCTATTTTTTCTCCCATTGGCGTATCCGGCTTGAGGATCATCAACCGAATATCATTCCAACCTTTGTTGTGAAGCGCTATTCCGTAGAGGAGCAGCTGAAGACTTTTAGCCGAAACGATGGCTTTCCCAGAACTGTCGATACGGTACCATTGATGACCGGTTAAAGACCGATCTCCTCCTGTCTTGTAGTCGATGACGTAGCCCTTTGTTCCTCGTTGCAACCATAGATCGATGCGACCTTTTAGTGCCAGAGAAGTACCGGATGGAAGTGATAGGTACGTTTCATCAGGGATGACAAATTCGCTCTGGAATTTACACGATTCCCAATGAAATGCGATACGCCGAAACAGTCGGCAGGCTAATTGTAGAGCTTCATTCCAAACCGCTTCCCAAATGGTATGAAGCCGCATGCCGTGCTTCGAAAAAAATGTCTCTACATTTTTCCGGAATCGCTTCGCGCGGGAACGAATATGTTCATAGCCCTCTGAAAGATCCGGCAGATTTTGTATTTTTTCTGAAGCTTCTGGGAAACTCAGAAAATCATGAACCCATATGCCCACTGATATTTTTTGCCATTCCGGACCAAGAGAGGTCATTTTAGGTTCTTGTTTTAAAATGTGTCGATACCAAGATTCTTCCGGATATTGTAGAATGGATTCCCATGTTTTGCAGGGGAATGAGAAATATTTCCATAGAGGGGCCTCCAAGCTGTAATCCCAGGCTCCAAATGGTTTTTGCGGATCTCTTCTGTGGCGATAAATTTCTTTTAAATCCGAAAAGGATTGCAAGGAAGAGTTTGAAAAAATCTTTTGCGGAGCAGCTGGGGTGGAATTTTCATCATCCTGTCGAATTGACGCAACATTTTTTTGATGCGGAGGCTCGCAGAGAGAGGCATCCGATGGTAAATGGGAGGAGTCGGCCTCATGCTTTTCAAAAACACTGAAAAAATAGCCATTTTTTTGAGAAAATTTCTGTCGAAATTTTTTGGCACTAAGGATAAGAAAGTGATCTTTTTCCTGAGTCCGCAGCGGAACAATGGCATATTTTTTTAAAGACCATGTCGATGGATGATTGAGCCAAGATTTCCAGTGTGCAGACCAGTTTGTGTCCTCGAGCAAAGGATTAGCACTCCACGGTCGACGATGTGGCCATTCTTCTGCTGAGCGGAAAAAGAAGACGTACTGCCATGTCCCATGATACGCTTCTTCATACGTTATCAGGCAGATTTTAGCGAAAGGCGAAGAGTCATCGGTGGCTTTGGAGATCAATTCTTTAAAAGAAGTTTCAAAAAATTCGATGAAAGAAATTCTGGAGCATGTTTTATCCAGTACTTGCAATGGCTCTAGTTCTTCGATCCAAAGCGCGCGTACTTCTTGCGGGAATGATGTCCCAAAATTTTTATCGATGTTTTCCAACAAATAGCTCTGAAAAACCTGTACATTGGCTTTGACCGGCCAAAGGTTCCAGGTTTTTAAAAAAGATTTTAATTCATCATTTTTCGTCTTTTCCGACAGCCAATCGAGAAGCAAACTCGAACGCTGTGGGCCGAGTTCGGTAATGGCTAAAGTCATCTCTTCTTTCAAGGACTTTTGGGTCGAAGCCGATATGAAGTCGCCGGAGTAAAGGCTCTGGATGAATTTAAAATAGTCATCGATGTGATCCGATTTTTGCCATTGGCACCAGCTATTGACTACAGGATAAGTCCGGATGTGCGGTGGGAGTGCCAAAGAAGAAGTAAATGGAATGCCCATTTGCTGGAGTTTTTTTGGCAACAGTATAGCCTCTAAAGAAGCTTCCCGTGGCAGGATGATCGCTATGCGACCTTTCAGAGGTGATGCCATAAGCGATTGCAATTTTTGACATACTTGCGTGATTTCCTGATCGATGTTCTCGGCGCTAAGGTATTCCGACGGAGCCGTATCCTGGCTCGATATCGTTTCTCTTTTTGTGCTGATGGCTTGTGTTGAGAATTCCCAAAAGAGTTTTGGAGAAGGTGAAGCATCGTTTGGCCGTAACGGAAATATAGCTTTTCCCAAAAGTGCATCCCATCGAGGCTCATCGCTGAGAAAATTTACAAAAGTACTGTGCTGCGAAAGTTGCGTCAGTGTCCTGATCAGAGGGAGGTCATCCCAGTTTACCTGAGAAAATCCGCCGATAAAGACATCTTGAAAGACTTTTTCCTTCGGTTCGCAGGAGCAATAGGCCTCCTCCGGAGAGAGAACCCAGTGATGCTGAAATAAAAAATGATCTAATTTTCTTGCGAAGAATGAAAAATCGTCATCGAAAAGCAAAAATTTTTCGGCAGAGTGAGTTTGCCTCCATAGAGCGAAAGCTTGCAGGAAGATTTCGGGATCCCCTTGTATGGCTTGAAGCTTTAACCCTCGTTGTTTTGACCTAGACCTTAAAATATTTTGAACCCAAAATTTCAGTACTTTGAGAGGAATAACTTTGTAATTTTCGTATTCATGGGCACGAGAATCTAAAAACTTTTGCAGAAAAGTTCTTAAATCACGTGGGGTAAAAAAAGATATGCTGTTTGAGTCAACCGCATGCTGTGCGCATGTCATTTTTAAGTGATCGACGGCGATGTCAGAGGGAAGTAGAACCGCATGTGGTCTTGACGCGAGCGAGTCTATCTTGGGAAGCCAAAGGTCTGTAAACCATGAACTTAAATCCTGAAAATGGGTGACAAAATGAAGCTCTTGCATACGTTTCGGAATGACGCAACTTCAGCGCTTTAGGCGATATTAACGGTACGTGTTGAGGAACACAATACCTATAAAATTTCACGGCGCTTTCATATCTCCAAGGTAAATTTCATTCAGATCGCGATGGATTGGATGATGTGCCTAGGTTCGGGTAAGGAACGTTTTGATAGATACAGTTCTCTCTTTTCTCTAAAAAAGATAGCAATTCTTGTAATTCGTGAAAATGAGTGATCCTCGTGGCATCGTGCAAGAATTTCCCATGGTCATCGATACCAAGAGCGATATGCTTGAGAAATGCTTTCAAGGCGTGGATGGCGGCTATTTCCGACCGTTGTCGGCATAATTCTTCCCAAATCAGCGAGATGTAGTTCTGTACATCGCGAAAGCTAATTTCAAAAGAGGTCGGAGGTGATGTTCTGATAATTTCCTGAAAAATCCAGGGATAGCGTATGGCTGCGCGCCCGATCATGACGCCGGCACAAAGAGTTGTGGCCTGGATTTGATGAGCCTGTTCGGAATTTTGAATATCTCCGTTGGCAAACACAGGACACGTGAGCTGCGACGCGGCATGGGCGACGTAAAAGTAATGGACGGATGCTGAGTAGCGTTCCTCGACCGTTCTGGCGTGCAAAAAGAGGATATCGATGCGATACTGTTCGATGAGTTCCAGTATTTTAGAAAAAAAACGATCGTCGCTAAATCCAACTCGCATTTTTACGCTCAGCGCGAGACTGGTACTTTGGCGGACAGCCGAAAGTATGCGCTCCAATTGGTCGATATTTTTCAAAAGTGCACCGCCTACATTTTTGCGATAAATTTTCGGCATAGGGCAGCCGAAGTTCAAATTGATGCCATCGAAACTGTATTGATCCTCTAGTTGGTGGATGATGCGTGTAAAAGACGCAACATCCTCTCCGAGGAGTTGTATGTAAAGTTTGTAGGCGCGTCGTTGCGATTCCTTCAGAAGTTCTTGGATGTCGAGATCGATGCTGGACGTAGGATGTACCCGGAGAAATTCGCTCACGACGATGTCCGGAAGTGTTCCCAATTGGCGGAGAATGCGGATGAAAAATGGCTTTGTTAGGCCTTTCATGGGAGCTAACGCGCACTGAAGGTGATTTCCCATATGCCCCGCATTTTGTGTATCGAGAGCCAAAGCTGATAAAACGTCCCCTCAGGAAATTTTTTTTAAATGCTGAAAATCAGAACTTTAGGGCTTCTCTTCTGCTGAAGAGCGTGGGGCTTGGACGACAACTTCATCGATGATACCGTATTCCTTGGCTTCACTGGAGGTCAAAAAGAAATCCCGATCGGAATCTTTTTCAATTTTTTCGATACTCTGGCCGGTGGAAGTTGAAAGAAGTTCGTTGAGAATCTTTCGCCACCGTACGATCTCTTTGGCGGCGATGGAGATATCGGCCGCTTGTCCACCAGCACCACCCGAAGGTTGATGGATCATCATGCGACTGTGGGGTAGGGCATAACGTTTCCCTTTGGATCCGGCCGCCAATAGGACAGTGGCCATGCTAGCCGCCTGACCGATACAATAGGTCACGATATCGCAGCTCATGAACTTCATGGTGTCGTAAATGGCCATTCCGTCCGTGATGCTGCCTCCTGGCGAGTTGATGTAGATGTGAATGTCTTTCTGCGCATCTTCCATTTGCAAAAAGAGCAGTTGAGCGACAACGGCATTGGCCACGAAGTCATCGATGGCGGTTCCGATAAAGATAATGCGATCCTTCAGAAGGCGGCTGTAGATATCCCACGAGCGCTCTTGGCGCCCATCGCGTTCATAAACATAGGGTAAAGGTAAATAGCTCATAAGTTTTTATGATTTTGCAGTTTCTGTCGCATGAGAATGATCGGTCTCGGTAGGTGAATGACCCGGAGTGCGGGTATTGGCCGCCAAAAGAAAATGAAGCGTTTTGCCAAGAATGACACGCCGTTGCATATCCTGAATACGTTGGCGATCTTGCTGCAGCTCCTTATAAAGTTTCTCAGGAGCGATGTGCAAGGCCGAAGCATCTTGAAGAAGTAATTGTTGCATATCATCCGCTGTTACCTCTATATTCTCTTTTTTAGCGATATATTCCAGGATAAAATTCAGGGCCGCATACTGACGAGCCTGGCCCACGGCATTTTCAAAAAACTCCTTTTGCTGATCCTTGAATCCAGGCGATGCGATGACATGTTGCGGCTGTTGGGCCGTGAAATTTTTCAGTAAACGTTCCTGTTCCGCAATGACGGCGCTCTCTGGAATCGTAAAGGTGATATTAGTCAGGAGAAACCGAATGAGTTCTTCTCTTTGCGCTAAGCGGCTTTGCTGTAGTTTATGATTGCGGAGCTCATCTGATAATTTTTTTTTCAAGTTTTCCAAATTTTCTGCCTTCACCTTGAGGAAAAAATCTGAATTTATTTCGGGCAAAATTTGTTCACGGATTTCTAGGATTTCGATCTGGTAGATCGCTCGTTGACCGGCTAGTTCTGGAACTTCGAATTCTGGAGGCAGATCCGTTTCGACTTTTCGGGTATCACCTTCGCGAAGTCCTACCAATGCGTCGACGATAGGACGAATGCCTAAAGTCTCATCGGTTCCAGCTTCTTCCCACATATTGAGCTGTTCTCCCCAGGCAGAAGGCTGCGCGACAAGTTTTGAAATTTCGCGGCCATCGGCCAAAATACCTCTGTAGTTCAAGCGGACAAAATCACCTTTTTGGGCCGGTCGATCGACTTTGCGATACTCCGCATGCTGCCGACGTAACTGCTGGATACTCTTTTCAATTTCCTCTTCACTGACTTCTATGGTCGGCGGAGGAATCAATGGGAAATGTTTGTAATCTTCCAAAACAATTTCCGGACGGAGGTCTATCGTAAAAATTAGTTCGAAACCATCCTCTTCATGGACGTCGACCGCCGTGACAGCGAACACGTTCCAAGCTTTTTCCTTTACGAGATTTTCATAGGCACTCTGGGTCAATTTTTGCTGTAGACGTCGCCGCAGTTCATCGGCAAATTGACGTTTGACCATATCGGCCGGTACCTTGCCTTTGCGAAAACCGGAAATCTTCACATCTTTGCAGAGAATTCTCAAGAGCAAGCCCTCTTCAATTTGAATTTCCTGAGCATCGTAACGAATGGTCGCGATTTTTCGTACTTCATTGACATCTTGAATATCGATTTTCACATTGTTCCCCAGAACATAAGGTGTAGCAAGCTTACCTGTTCGCGTCAATCTTTAAACCATATCCGTTGAAACCGCCTTCAAGCCTCTGAATTTACATCATCGTGAAAAGAATACTATTATTAGGCGCAACAGGTTCTGTGGGGCAGCAGGTTCTGGACGAGATTCGGGAGCACTGTGAAGATTTGAAACTCGTCGGAATAGCGGGCAAAAAAAACATAGTGGCTCTGTCGACACTGGCCAAAGAATTCGAAGTACCTTCTATTGCTATTTCACAAAAAATTTCTCGTGAGGAATCGACTATATTTCCCGAGCATTGTCAAATTTTTATCGGGGAACATGCTTTGGAGGATCTGGTGGAATCGGTTGATTGCGACGTGGTAGTGGTGGCTGTTTCCGGAATAGCGGCCCTTACAGCGACCCTAAAAGCCATACATAAAGGTATCACGATCGCCTTGGCGAGTAAGGAAATACTGGTCATAGCTGGAGAGTGGATCATGGCCGAAGTGCGAAAATATGGTGCCACATTATTGCCATTGGACAGCGAACATAATGCTATTTTTCAATGTCTAGAGACGCGTTTGCCATTCGAAGCATCGGCATTGCGACGCGTTTGGCTGACGGCTTCTGGAGGTCCATTTTTACGTTATTCCTGTGAAAAAATGGCGTCTGTTACATGGCAACAGGCACTGCGACATCCTGTATGGCATATGGGGCCGAAAATTTCCGTCGATTCGGCCACATTGGCCAACAAGGGCTTAGAGTTCATCGAGGCGAAACATCTGTTCGATCTCCAGCCACGGCAGATAGAAATCGTGATACATCCTCAGTCCTATATACATTCCATGGTCGAGTGGATCGATGGATCGATCATGGCCCAACTGGCTGCTCCTTCCATGCGTTTCCCGATTCATTATTGTCTTTTTTATCCCAAACGCGTAGCGGCTTCCACCCAAACTCTGTCCTTTTACGACAAGATGCGGATGGACTTTGAAGCTCCAGACGAAGCGCAATTTCCCTGTCTGCGTCTTGCCAAGGAATCGTTAAGCTGTGGGAATGCCGGGCCGGTCGTATTCAATGGAAGCGATGAAGCCGCTGTGGAGGCATTTTTATCCTCACGATTGAGTTTTTTGGAAATTCCTATCGTGATCGGAAGAACGATGGAGGCCCTATTGCCCATGAAGGCATCTTCCGTAGAAGACGCACTGGAGATAAATCGTTTCTCACGAAAGAGAGCGGAGGAGGAGATCCATAAACTAATGCGGCAACGCGCTTAGAGATTTTCGTTTAGGAATCGGTTGTCAAAGAGTGGGAAATTTTTCTCAGAGAAGAGATTAAGTCCGATTCCTTGATCCCGGTCATGATGAATTGTATGGCCATGGCGATGATGAAGAGACCCGAAAGGCGATAGCTTAATTTCAAAACAGTTCTGTTGAGCCGACAAGCTCCTCTGCAGGCTAAGATCAGCAGCAGGTACGTTGAAAAAACAGCCGCTAGAACCATGAGCGTATGCGATAAATGTAATGAAAAATGTCTCAAGAAACCATGGGCAGAACCGTGTTGCTGAATGAGTAGCATGATGGCATCTGGATTGGCTATCATTGGTATAGCCAAAGGTATAAGGGAGAGATCGTGTAGCGATTTTTCCAATTTTTGACCCTTAGCGTCTTCTTTGGATGCCGGTGTTTCAGACGTTGAGTCGTGAAGTATTCTGAATCCCGTGACAAAGAGGATAATGCCACTGGCAAAACAGAGAGTATAAGGTCCGATGCGAAGAATTCGGAAGAAAAGTTCTCCTGTCAGGGAAAAGAAACAGAGTATACATCCGGCTATCCAACATGCTTTACAAGCCATATGGCTGCGAACTTGTTCCGGATAGGCATAGGTCATGCTGAGGTAGAGCACGATGATAGCCAAAGGACTTATCTCGCGCATGAGAGAAACGAAATCATGGGTGAAAAGGGATGCAGTAGCAGTATTTGGCATGATGTGTCTTACAGAAAGATAGGAAAGTAATTCACATTTGGCCGACTGCTGTCAATCTTTCTTATAGGAGATATTCCCAGCCTGTTGAGTAGCTTCAAGTATGTTAGGTAGCCACTTACTTTTGGTTTTATAGAGATTTTAGAAAATAAAAGAGCAAAAGTCTTTTTAAGGCTTTTGCTCTACAATAAGGACGGTATTGGAAAGTCCAAACCGCGCCGCTTTAGGATCCAAATCCGCCTCTGGAACGATGTCCGAAGCTGCCACCGCCGCCATTGCGATTATGGCCATGACCACGGTTGTTGCCAAATCCTCCAGAGCGCTGAGGGCCACCACGACCCCTGTCGAACCCACCGCGGCCTTCACGATGAAAATCGCGAGCCGGGCGTTCTTCACGCGGACGAGCCTCATTGACTGTCAGAACCATTCCATCAAGTTCGGAGCCATTGATAGCTTCAATGGCCTGTGCAGCCTCTTGAGCATCAGCCATTTTCACAAATCCAAAACCGCGAGAACGGCCGGAAAGTTTATCAGTGACGATGCGAGCTGTGACAACGGTTCCATGTGGCTCGAACGCTTTGGAAAGCGAAGCTTCCGTCGTATCATAGGAAATATTCCCTACGTATATATCCATAATAGTGTATCTGTAATTAATATTTATCTCGCCAAATCAGGAAATCGATCAGAGGCCTTGGCGAACAGAAACACTTCTCGACCGTATGTTTATTGAAACACACTCTTTTGGAAGAAGAAATAATAAAGAAGGAATTGCAAGCTCTTTGAAGCTTCTTTAAATGAAGAATTGTTTTTGAAAATTTCGTAGAATGGGATGAAATGGATGCGAGGACGGAAGTTAACGAATTACTGTCGCAATTAGGCCATTCTTTGCGATTAGATGGCCTGCTTTTGGACGAAGAAGATCATTGTATCCTCTTATTCGATGACAAAATTATCCTGAATGTGGAGCTGGATGAAGAGCGTTCGCAACTTGTCGTTTATGCCTACCTGGGTATGGTTCCCGTCGAGCATAAGGAACATATCTATGAGCTCCTGTTGCAATCGAATTTCTTTTGGCGCCAGACAAAAGGAGCCACATTAGCTCTTGATAAACAGACGCAGACATTGGTCCTTCTTTATCCTTTCGAGCTCCCGCTTCGGCATCCGGAAAATTTCGAGGATGATCTGGCTATATTTGTGGAAAGCGCCGAAGAGTGGATACAAAAAGTAGATGATATTCTGAGGAAAGCTGAAGAGGCCGCACGTTACGATCGCGAGCATGCCCAGCGGAAGGAAAGCGTCAACGGAGGATATTCACGATGATGGATAGAAGTTCATTTTCTCCCGTAAGAGGTTCGACTGTGGAATCTCTTGCGGCTGTACCTTTATCAAAACAATCTTCCTCTCTGGCGGCGCATCATTCGGCAGAAATACTTTCACCTGGATCGGGGAAAGTGACGACTTTGCATCATTTGAGGCAATCCGAAAGTGATGAAGCTTTTACTTCTGTCGCCCATAAGGTTTTACAGGAACATAAAGCAGCATCACTGCCGGCAGAGGATTTGCTTCAGACTTTAGAGCGTGTTTTCAAT
>JAITIW010000046.1:5000-11677 GCA_031279255.1 Puniceicoccales bacterium | reverse complement strand
TTTTTACTTTGCAAGAGTTTTTTATTTTTTATTCCAAATCCTCTGTAAAAACTGGTACTGACGTTAGTGACGACACTTCGCCACTATATTTTTGCATAATATTTTCAATATCGGCCGCGAGGTGAGATACAGACACTTCGTCCGAGAAACCATTTTGACGCAAGAGTTGAGCGACATTGGCCTCTGTCATACCATCACCTGTCCATTTGAATTTCTGAAAACCTATTTCATCTTGACCTTCTTGTCGCCAACGCAGTTCTTCGTGCTCCCTTCTTTGTCTTCTGGCTCTAAAATCACTTTCTCCCGACAAGATTGGTTCATAAGATGAGCCGTATACTGTAATTCTAACGTCTCGCCATACCTCTTCAATGCGATTCAAAGGATAGCTTTCTACATCATCCGCATCTCCAATGGTTTGCACAAGATGAATTAAGAGATTAGTTTCTTGCAAAAGCCTTTCGGAAAAATATTTCAAATAACTAAGGCGCTGTCGTAATTGTCGCTGATGTTCTTCTCGCCATTCTTTCTCGGTACCGAAGAACATTCCGTTTTGAAGAGAAATTCTAGGAGGTGTTCCAAGCATGGTTTCTAGAAATGGATATTTCTTCAGAACTTCTTTTACTCCATCCCACGGACCAGTTTTTTCCGTCTTTGATAGATAATTTGCGCTCTTCCGAATATTTTTGACATGATTTTTTAGCTCTTCTGTCCAAGAGAAACTGCGTTCTGCTAAAAAAGCTTCCAAGTTCGTCCAGGGTATCGCTTCGGAATTGTGTTCGGCTAAGAAAGCTTCCAATTCTACCCAGGGCATCGCTTCGATAGTGCCGAAACTTGTGACGCAAAAAGCGCATAATATCCCAATCTTTTTATTTTTCATATCCATATCTCCTGTATACATTATCTCAATGGTATTGAATTTTTCAATCCCAAAGGGATGAAATCGTTAACCGATTGGTTTGTTAAAAAATTTTGAATAAAAAATCTTTCTCTCTGGCCTTGAAACAAGACCTATGAATCGTAGGTTTCATGAAAAAGATAGGAGATGGTAATGCTTAAGGACAGGGAGCAGGATATGAAAAATCCGTTTGTCTATTTGACAAGTACGCACCGTCGTGGTGTCATTGCTAGTCCGTTGTCCCTAGGTACTCAAAATCGATGGGGCGATATCGGTCATTGTTCCCGGAGGTGGTTGCAAAAAATTCACGATCTCGGTTTTGCCTTTTGGAGAATTTCAAAACAACCTGAAGGAGCTTCGGCTTTGGGAAAAATAGAACATGGATCTCAGGATTTCTGGTCTTCGGCATGGACACCTAATCCTCTCTATGTCGACCTGGCAGAATTGTTCGAATGGGGTCTATTGACGTCTATCGAAAGAGATTTCTGGGGCACCCATGCGGAAAAGGATTGGGAAGCTCATGCGGCCGCGAAGGATTATCTCTTGCGCTTGGCTGCTCGAGAATTTTCTCGTCGGGCGACGCAGGATTTGATGATGGAATTTTTGTCCTTTAGCAAGACGGAGAACGAATGGCTGGAGCCTTATGCTCTGTTTCAAGCCTTATATCACGCCTTAGGGAAACGTCCTTGGAAAGACTGGCCCGAAACTTTAAGATATCGGGATCGCAAAGCGATAGAAAATGTCAAACGACAGCTACAGGAGGAGATACAAACGGAGCGGCTCTTGCAATTTTTTTTCGACCGTCAATGGCGTATGTTGTGCTCCTTAGCGGAGGATTTGAGGATATATCTCGTAGCTTCCGTACCTCTATGGTTGGACGAGCATAGGACTGATATATGGTTGGAATCGAAGTATTTTTTCTTGGATGATCAACAGAGGCTGACCGTCAGCGCCATTCCTCAAAGTCAATGCGAGTCGACATGTGAAAACCGCGTCCTGTATCCCGTATACCGATGGAAGCGCATGGGCGAAGAACATTATATCTGGTGGGGGAAGCGCGTGCAACAGATCTTACGCCACTTCGATGGTCTCTATATCCATGATTTTGGCGACTTTATCCGCTATGCCGAAATTTCTCTATCAGCTCCGAAAGATGATGTGCGTTATGTTTCAGGTCCCGGGATCGCATTTTTTCAGGTCTTGCAATTGCGCACAGGTACTAGACTTTGTATGGCGGACTCTGTGGCTGAAGCGATGAGATCCGAAAAGGAATGGCATGCCTTGAAGAATGTATTGTCAACTTTCTTTCGTGAGCGATATTCAGATACTCCTGCGGTAGCACTGGATTGGAAGGAATACAGAAATGTCGATGTGAAACTTATATACCTATCATGTGATGCGATACCTGAAGCTTCAGGTCAGAAGAAAAGTGTTCAGCGTAGGAAAAATATTCAACAGATCACTCAAAAGTATACATCTTATTTTAAACCATTGAGAACGGTTTTGCGCCTATGGGAAGCGTGCTTCCTATGGCGCTGGAAACAGTGGCGTAAAAAGCGTTGGTTAAAAATTCTTTTTGTCCTCTGCGTCAAAACACGGTCTATATTTCGCAGCCTTTACATTTTCGTGAAGACTTTTTTGCGGAAAAAGATTACATCAAACTAGAGGGTGTTTTTCATTACTTTTGGAGGATGGGGTAAAAAGTTTCCAAACATTTCAACAGTTATGTAAGGACCTACTCTCACTATCGGCTTGAAGCCGCAGATGGGCGGAGCTTTACGCATACGCGATGTACCGATTATTCCATTGTTGTTAAAACTAGAGGCTCAGTCGTTTTTCGTCAGAAGCCTATTTCACTCAATGTTGTCCCGAACGAAATTAGCGTCAATTGACTGAATCTCCGCAGGCGTACCAAGGTTTGTGATTTTATTTTCGTCAATTATGCAGTATCCAATTTTCTTGCCGAAGTCAATCAGATATTGATATATCGGCGCAATATACAATTCTCGATACTGCTGTTTTATCTCATCCTGGTATGTCAATGCTATTTCTTGAGATTCAGAAAACCTCTCGAAATAATAAAAACCAACCGTTGCGAGTTTTGGAATACGAACTTTTTCAGCAACGCGCACAACAGTGTAGGGTTCGGTATCTGATGGCTTAATAAACGACCAATGGTCTCCTTTAGCAACAAAACATAGGATAAACCCATCGAATCCATCTAAGCTCGACTTTTTGATTTCGCCAGACTCGATCGCCGTATCAATGTTATAGACGACAATAGCGTCACTCGGATCGATGTATCGCCCCGCTTTTATCACCGTCCGCGTCTGCCCGTCGGTGAGCTCGTCTATCTCAAAGCGGCGGATACCGATTTTTTTGCACAGTTCTGAAATATTGACCGCCGAATAGTTGTCTTTCCTGACAACAAACAGAAATATTTCGCCAAAAAATTCCGACAGCGACAACATTGAACGCTCAAAGAGCGTTATTCCGTTCACGATTATCTCGTGCTTGGGTTTAAGTATGCCAATGTCATGAAATCGTGAACCTGCCCCTGCCATTGTGATTACGATTTTCATAGTGTTCCCTCCGTCTTGATCATAGCGACGACTTCCTCAAATGATTTCCCGAGAATCTCCGATGGACGAACAGCTTTATCATCCACGTAAAAACCTTTCGCACACCAAGGTTTTCCGAAGTGAATCTCGTCGTAAGGAATTTCGTGTTTTTCAAGCCACTTAAACAATGTCTTTGCCGTGTTAGCATTTATTTTGCCGATGTTTCCTTCATATGTCTTCACTTGACGGCTCGAATATAGAATAATGTAAACGCCCTCATTTTGGAATTCAATCAGTTTGTTAACAACATCCATTCGAGGCTCAACATCAAGATAAGTCTGTCCATTCGTCTTGGTTTTGCACAAGGTTCCATCGCCGTCAAAGACGGCGACTTTGTCACTAGAAATCATCAATTTCCTCCTTATTCACAAACAATAGTTCTTTGATGGTTAGTTTTCAGAAATATAAGGTCTGGGTTTTCTGTTTCGAGTTTCGCTACCTATCGCAGGTAAGGACTCTTTTACCTCAATATGACTGGAAATTGGAAATTTATGGAAACTATATTCCTGCCAATATAGGGCAAATAAATCGGCTATTGCCTCATCTAAAAATGGAACTTAGTAACCTTTACTAGATTCCCAATAACCATTGCATACAGTAAAACACTCTGTACAGCAATCAAATGCGCACCCACTCTGATCAAAGCAGCCACGCCGATTTTAATCGAAACATCTTCCGCATCCATGCACTGTTCTTTGTATCTGTTATGCATCACCCAAGAATATGAAATTTTCCAACCGCTAGGCTTAAAATTATGGACAATCCTTTTTGATGCTCAACCCAAAAATCCGAAATTTTACCCGCCATACCGGCCAACCTTGCCTGGGTGCAGAACAAAAACGAGACAATTATAAGAAAAATCCCCTCTTAAAAACAAACCGCTGCCTCTAAAGTAAACTGTAAATAGATGCGCTATTCATCATTTTCACATGATCCTTAACTCCTTGTAAACTGATTCAATAATTTCTAACCCGATACCGAGAAATATTTTTTGATGATCGGGCCTATCCGCGTGAAGAGGTATTATAGATAAAAACAACAAGCCTTCAATTAAGCGTACTTTCTGATAATAATCAGCGTAGATTCGTCCTACCTCGCGGATAACATTTTCACATATTTGTTTTTGTCTATCTGAGATGATTTCTGATAATCATAATTACTCTCACTGTCGCAGCGAAGAGAGAAATTTAAGGATAAACACATCTTCTGGAACGCACAAACAACCTCTGAACAATTGTTCTTTCTGTACAACTATAGAGTAAGTCTCACGCTGGCCAACCTGCTCTTTCGTAGGGCAGACAGACTCAACCACACAAATGTCCAGGCCTGTGAGTGTTTTGCGCAACCCTGGAAAAGCATCAACTTCTCCTTTCCATGTTGAAAAGACAATGCCTTCAAGCATGCCACGACCGCGCATATCACAAAGGCGAGCAAGCGAAAGCTTGAACTCAATTATTGAACGCAGACTACCACACATCACAGCCCAGTTAGTTCTCATAATGTCTAATCTCTTAAAAAGTTACCACAAACTTCTGGCGCGGAAGGCCATATTTCCCAGATGTCAACAAAAACCACTCCCCACGTGAGTACAACCCACGAAGGATAGTACCAAAATACGTGTTGCAACGTGCCTGCTACCTCTTTTTGTTTGCATCCGGCTACTGTGTCATGAAATCTTGCAGGCGGCAAGCATGAAAATCCTTTCGTGGTTGAGAATTAATAATGTTCGAGCTGTTTGGATAAGATTCTCAGAAGTAAGCAAGGATTCACGTTTTTTTTGGCGAAATATCAACGTAAGGGGCTGTAGCTCCAATGGTCGTCCAGAATTCTCTTTGTATTTCCAGATGCAATGAGCCATTGCTGGATGGAGCATAAAGAAACGCCCCATATCTTTCATGACCTTCAACGCCCGTGATAAACTCATTGAGCTTATCCACGATGACTGGCGGGAAATTCAACTGAAAGGACGTTCCATCTGGCGAGAGGATGGGTTCAGCGACGGCAGGGCTGGCGGATAATAGGGCGCAGAGTAGGCTAATATTTTTCGTTTTATTCATGATAGTAACGATGTTGAGATGTTAATATTAATTTTTTTAATTGGGATTGAAATAATAAGATTCATCGCGTGTTTGTGTCGCTCGTCAAGAGATGCAAGCTGCGGAGACTAAAATTAACTATATTTTTATAGGGAAAAATACGCAAGCGTGGAAAATTCGCTCCAGAAACATAATATTTTCCCAAAAGTCAGACCGTATCAATGGGCTTCAGAACTTATTCGCTTCCTGATAGTGAATATATGGATCTATTAAAATTGCTCTTTATAAAAGTCCGACTGTGTGGTAAACTTTGGAAAGCATTGTATCGGCGCGTGCTTGGGCTCTCATGGCCCCTTCGTGGATGACGGACAGGAGATAATCTCGCTCCTCTCGAAGCGAGAGGTAGTGCTGCCGGATAGGTTCCAGGAGGGCGATGATGACGTCGGCGATTTCATTCTTGAAGGCCGCGTAGCCCCGATGATCTTTGAAATGCTCGACGGCCGACTCCAGCGTCATTTGGGTAGCGGCGGCGTAAATATTCAACAGATTGAGGATGCCGGGCCGCTCTGGATCTGCCGTAATGTCATTTTGAGAATCCGTCACGGCACTGAGGATTTTTTTTCGAATGACGGAATTTTCATCGGTGATGTGGAGCGTGGCCATGGCACTGGGATCGGATTTTGACATTTTTTCCTTTGGATTTTGTAAGGACATAATCCGAGCGCCGACGGAACCCATGTAGGGCTCTGGAATGTTAAAAATTTCGGAATAGCGGCTGTTAAATTTTTGAGCTAAATCGCGAGCTAGCTCCAGATGTTGCTTTTGATCTTCACCGATCGGAACGAGATCGGCATTGTAGAGCAGAATATCCGCTGCCATCAAAATCGGGTAATAGAGCAGACCGGTGCCGATGAATTCCTTCTGCTTAAGAGCTTTGTCCTTGAACTGTGTCATGCGTTCCAGTTGACCTAATGGCGTGATACAGCCGAGAATCCAAGCGAGTTCGGTATGGCCCGTGACTTGAGATTGTAGAAAAATCGTACACTTGGCCGGATCGAGTCCACAGGCAATATATTGGGCAATGCAGCTGAGCGTATTGTCTTGCAATTGGGGTGCTTTTGTCGC
>JAITIW010000046.1:0-2500 GCA_031279255.1 Puniceicoccales bacterium | reverse complement strand
CAAGTCCACCTGGGCCCACCAAAAGCTACTGCGTTAGAATGATTTTTAGTTCTTTGATAGTTTAATGCATTGTGGGATTACAATGAAACGTTGAGAAAATTGACGTCTAGAATATGTAATATACAACGGCGAGAAAGAAGAAATGAACTAGGGCAATGAGTGAATGCCTTGGCGATATCAGGCGATGAAGGACGTGACAAGCTGCGATAAGCTTCGGGGAGTGGCACATACACTGTGATCCGGAGATGTCCGAATGGGGAAACCCAACAGGTGTAATGGTAATGACCTGTTCGTAGGCATTGAATTCATAGATGTCTATGGCGAACCCGCTGAATTGAAACATCTCAGTAAGCGGAGGAGAAGAAAGCGAATGCGATTCCCTTAGTAGTGGCGAACGAAGGGGGAGAAGCCTAAACCTTTGAAATTTATTTCAGGGGGGTTGTAGGAGCCCAATATTGGATGGCAGATGATAGAAGAATCCTTTGGAAAGAGGAGCCAGAGAAGGTGAAAGCCCTGTAGTCGAAATCAGAAGCCACCATAGGGAATTCCTGAGTAGCACGGGACACGTGAAACCTCGTGTGAATCTACGCAGACCATTGCGTAAGGCTAAATACTCGATATCGACCGATAGTGAACTAGTACCGTGAGGGAAAGGTGAAAAGCACTCCGTGAGGAGAATGAAAAAGTACCTGAAACTCATTGCCTGCAAGCGGTCGGAGCACGTTTATTGTGTGACGGCGTACCTTTTGCATAATGGGTCTGGGAGTTATTGTCATGAGCAAGCTTAAGATTTTACAAATCGGAGGCGGAGCGAGAGCGAGTCTGAATAGGGCGTCGAGTTGATGGCAATAGACCCGAAACGGGATGATCTATCCATGATCAGGTTGAAGCTCGAGTAAAATCGAGTGGAGGACCGAACCGGTGAACCTTGAGACGTTCTCGGATGAATTGTGGATAGGAGCGAAAGACTAATCAAATTCCGTGATAGCTGGTTCTCTTCGAAATATATATAGGTATAGCCTCGCATGCTGATTATCGGGGGTAAAGCACTGAAAAGGTTAGGGCCCTTACCGGGGTACCGACCCTTATCAAACTCTGAATACCGATAAATGAAGTGCGGGAGTCAGTCCGTGGGGGATAACCTTCATGGGCAAAAGGGAAATAACCCAGACCGCCGATTAAGGCCCCTAAATCATCACTAAGTGGTGTCAAAGGAGGTGAATCTACATAGACAATAGGGATGTTGGCTTAGAAGCAGCCACCATTTAAACAGTGCGTAATAGCTGACCTATCGAGTGGATTTGCGCCGAAGATGATCGGGACTCAAGTGATGTGCCGAAATCGCGGATTTGCGTGAGCAAGTGGTAGAAGAGCGTTCTAACGTGGCTGAAGCCGGAAGGACAACTGACGGTGGACGCGTTAGAAGTGAGTATCCAGACATAAGTAGCGATAAATACGGTGAGAATCCGTATCGCCGTAAGGACAAGGTTTCCTGGGCAAGGGTCGTCCTCCCAGGGTTAGTCGAGAGCTAAGACGAGGCCGAAAAGGAGTAGTCGATGCACAACAGGTTAATATTCCTGTACCACCTTATATGCGTTATCATCTTCGGAGTGACGGAGAGGGCTAGTCTGGCGCGGTGTCGAATGTCCGCGTCCAAATGCCAGGGCTGTTCGGTAGGAAAATCCGCCGAACATAAAGCTGAGGCATGATGGGACTCTGAGGCTACGGCCAAAGGGGATCAGAGGAGGTCGTACTTCCAAGAAAAGCTTCGTTGAGAGTATAGAAGGTGCTCGTACCGCAAACCGACACAGGTGTCCGGGATGAATATTCTAAGGCGCGTGAGTTAAACCTCCCCAAGGAACTCGGCAAATTTGCCTTGTATCTTCGGTAGAAGAGGCGCCCGCGTAAGCGGGTCACAGTAAAGAGGCCCAACCGACTGTTTATCAAAAACACAGCTCTCTGCTAAGTCGAAAGACGATGTATAGGGAGTGACACGTGACCAATGCGGAAAGGTGAAAGCCTGAGGTGCAAGCTTCGGGTCTAAGCCCCCGTGAATGTCGGCCGTAACTATAACGGTCCTAAGGTAGCGAAATTCCTTGTCGGGTAAGTTCCGACCTGCACGAATCGTGTAACGAGTTGGGCACTGTCTCAGGGAGACGCTCAGCGAAATTGTAGTCGCGGTCAAGATGCCGCGTTCCCGCAGCAGGACGGAAAGACCCTATGGACCTTTACTGTAACCTGGTATTGTTATTTGACCTTTACTACGTAGGATAGGTGGGAGACTTTGAGGCGCTACTTCAGGGTAGCGCGGAGTCAACGGTGAAATACCACTTTTTAATCGTTAGATATCTAACCTCGACCCATGAGCTGGGCGGGGAACAGTGCTAGGGGGTCAGTTTGACTGGGGCGGTCTCCTCCCAAAGAATAACGGAGGATTACGAAGGTTTCCTCATATCGGTTGGCAATCGATAGTTGAGCACATGAGTAGAAGGAAGCTTTA
>JAITIW010000043.1 GCA_031279255.1 Puniceicoccales bacterium | reverse complement strand
TATCACATGCACCTTCCGGTGAGCGCCATCCCACTTGACGACGCCATCGATTAGAGCAAATAAGGTAAAATCACGACCGCGGCCGACATTTTTCCCCGGATGGATTTTAGTGCCACATTGGCGCATGAGGATATTCCCGGCGCGAACGATCTCGCCACCGTATTTTTTAACTCCTAGACGCTGTCCGGGACTATCACGACCATTTCTCGATGTTCCCTGTCCCTTCTTATGCGCCATATGACGATCTCCTCTCTAAATTCATCTTTACGAAGCCACAATCGATTCCACCTTAATCACCGATAATTCCTGGCGATGCCCGCGCTTGCGTTCATAACCCTTACGGCGTTTTTTCTTGAAAACAACTACCTTCTTGCCCCGCTTATTCTCGAGGATATGGATGCGAACGCAGGCATCGGGGACATAGGGATTTCCGATTTTCGCTTCGGAACCCTCTCCCAGCATAAGGACTTCTTTTAGCTCTACAGAATCGCCTGCTTGGGAATTGGCATAGCGATTGACGAAGAAAATATTTCCTTCCGAAACCGTCAGCTGTTTCCCCTGTATCTCGACAATCGCCTTCATAGCTTATGTTAATGGGAGCGATACAATGGCGTCTCTGACAGGAAGCAAGATTTATTTTTAAAGCGAATGGTAAAAACGTTTCACGGCTGCCTACTAATTTTTTTGTGGAAAAAATGTTTCACGACTGTCCATCAACTTTTCTTTGCGGCAAAACGTTCCTCTGCCACTCATCAATTTATTGCTGCCTACTAGCTTTTCTTTGCGATAGGAGCATTTTACGACTGTCCATCAATTTTTCTTTGGTCATCTTTGCTTTCTTTGTTTCTTTGGCCGTCTTTGGAGCCCCGAAGGGGCTCATCCGCATAGCGGATCACACGGCTTTAGCCGTGCAAAGACGGCCACCGGCAAGGCGTACGTCTTGATACATAGGCTCGATATACATTGATAGGACTCAATAGACCTCTTTCGAAACGGTATTAAAATGTCTATTAAACGACAAAATTCTTCTGTTAATAAATCTTTTTAACTCAAATACCTCCTACTTATCTCTCAAAACAATTATCACTTTATCACACTTATCTTCGTTTCGAAAAATGTCTAATATATGGGGCTCAATGCTCCGATGGATCCTCTTACAAATGCTCACCTTGAGCAACGCTTCTGGATCCGGGTCACGGCCCATGAAATCGCGGTAGAGTTGATCCGCATCGCGCAAATCGCCCTGACGAGAATGTAATGGCGGAAATAACTTCCCGTTTTTTTGCACTTTAGCGCACATAGACTTAGCGTTCCAAGGGAACCTCCCATAAATGCTCACGCTTGAGTAGCGCTTCCGGATCCGGATTACGGCCCATGAAATCACGATAGAGCTGACCCGCATCGCACAAATCACCCTGACTGAGGATACAATGGCGGAAACGATTCCCTGTTTCCGGGTCCAAGATCCCTCTCTTCTCAAAGGCACTGAAGGCATCCGCCTCCAAAACCTGGGCCCAGATATAAGAATAATAGCCCGCATCGTATCCCCCATCAAAGATATGATCGAATTGTGCCAAGATACTGGGCGTATCGACATTCCACGGCGGACGGTAGGGAACTAACGTCTTCTGCAGATTTTCCTCCCAATGGACATCTCGATACTGCTCGTAATGATGATACAGCTCGAGGTCTAATTTACTCAGAGAAAGCTGCTTCATCATACTCATCCCTGAAAGGTGATGGCGTGCCGACCGCATCGCCTGAAACAATTTTTTCGGAATTCTCTTCCCTGTCTCGTAATGTCGCGCAAAGAGATCCAAACTCTTCCGATCCCAGCCAAAATTTTCCATCAATTGCGACGGAAGTTCCACAAAATCCCAGACCACATGGGTCGCATTGATACCTTCGATATCCACTTTCCCAAACAATCCATGTAGAAGATGACCAAACTCGTGGAAAATCGTAAGGACTTCTTGGTGAGTGAGTAAGGACGGGTGCTCCGCCGAAGGAGGTGTGAGATTCCCACAGATGATACCAATGGGATATTGATACATTCCATTGGCATTTCGATGACCGGTGATGAGGTTTTCCATCCACGCACCGCCGCGTTTACTAGGTCTCGGGAACCAATCCGCGTAAAAGGCCCCAATATAGTTCCCAGAAGCCTCAAAAACCTCGTAAAACTTGACACTTTCGTGCCATACGGGAATCGCTCTGACCGCCGCTTCTGGCGGACATGTCGTTTCCGTCGGACATTCCCGGATGCGGATACCGTACAATTTCTCGGCTACTGAAAAAAGTCCCTGAATGACAGCCTCAATGGCGAAGTAAGGGCGCAGTGCTTCTTCATCAAAATGATAAAGCTGTTGGCACAGCTTTTCGCTCCAATAGGCCGCATCCCACGACCTCATGCCATCCGGGTCATCGGTCTGTTCATGATAAAAATCTTGCAACTTTTGCACATCCCGGTGAAAAAATTTCTCTATACGTCGATGCAGATCTTCAATGAACTGCAAAGCCTGTTGACCACTTTTGGCCATACGTCGCCGCAGGACACAATCGGCATGGGTTGGCTCACCCAAAATATGGGCATGTTCCTCGCTCAGCGATAAAATTTCTCGAATTAAAGGCATATTGTCATAGGGTGCCTCGCGGCCGACAGTCATATAAGCCTTCCAAAGTTTCTGCCTTAGGGCCCGATTTTCTAAATACTGCATACACGGACCAAAACAAGGCGCCTGTAGAGTCAAGCGGTAGCGCTCATTCTTGGAACCTATCCGCTGCAATGTCCGCAGAACGGACTCCGGTAGTCCCTGAAGTTCTTCTTGCGTCGCATCATAAGTCCATGCATTTTTCGCATCCAAGACATTTTTCCCAAACTGATTGGCCAGGAAAGAAAGTCGCTGCTCGATTTCCAGAATACGTGCTTTTTTCTCCGGTTCCAAATCAGCGCCACTGTCCACAAATCCTTCCATCGTCCTTTGGAGATAGCGCTTACGCACTTCTGGTAGCTGCTGAGCTTCCTCCGTAGCGGCATAAGCCTGGATGAGCTTCCACAGCCGCGTCCTGAAAGGAATGGAGGTATAAAACTGTGTCACCTCCGGCAGGACTTCCAAATAAGCTTTTCGCAGATCTTCCGAATCGCAGACACTGTTTAGGTGATGAACTTTGGCCCACGCCTGTTTTAACACATCATCAAAATGGAGTAGTGGCTCGAGCGTATGATCCCAACTGAGATCATCGAACGCTACCTGTTCAAGTGCTTCCAATTTAGAAGAGGCTTCTTGAAGTGCCAGGCGAATATCTTCCACCACATAGCACGGTTGCAGTCGAGACCACTGGATAGGCCATGAGGTATCGAGAAAGGGATGATCGCTGAGAACCATTTTCCTCGTATCGGCAGAAATTTCATTCTTTGAATTCATGAATAAACACTCCTTTTCTCTATGGGTATCAAGATGCGTATAACAAAGCTGATCATTCTTCCAAGCAGGATGATGCTGGCAAGATGCGCTCATGAGGGAAGCTAAAATGACACCATATTCTTCCCAAGAATCCCTACTGACCATGTGAAGCTTTTATTTATTGAGCTAGCACTCCTATGGCAATACTTTTTAGACATTGTCTTTCTTGGGCAAACATTAGAATGCATTTAGATAGTTTTCGGTTGGGGGATGAGAATCGCGATGATCAGCCCAGAATGCACTCCATGGGCTCAAACAGGAGGGTTGGCGGATGCCGTAGTGGCTTTGGCGCGTAGCATCGCCCAACAAGGGCACGATGTTCGAGTTTTTTTGCCGCTCTACGACGGCATTTTAGAAAAAATTCCCCTGAAGGCCCATGAAGCTCCTCTGACGGTTCATCTCGGCATGGGTCAATCTTATGCACGTCTCTGGGAATGTGAGGAAGAGGCATCATTGCGCTTCTATTTTATCGAATATCAACGCTATTTCCAAGGACGTGCCATTTACGCCGATGCCTATGGCGATTATTCCGATAATCCGGAACGCTTCGTCTTTTTCACACGAGCCGTCCTAGATGCCTGTTACCAATTACCATGGATCCCGCATATTTTCCACGCCCATGATTGGACAACGGGATTACTGCCCGTTTACCTCGAGACCGTCGAACGCGACCGAATCCTAGGTCATTCGGCATCGGTACTTACGATTCACAATCTACAACATCACGGCTATGCTCCGAAAAACATATTGGATTTCGCGGGTATCCCTTGGCATGTTTTCCGATCTGATGCCGTAGAGGCCTATGATCAAGTCCATATGCTCAAGGCCGGATTGTATTTTGCCCAAAAATTGACAACTGTCAGCCCACGCTATGCCCAGGAGATCCAGACACCGGATTATGGCCATGGACTAGACTCACTCCTGCGCTTTCGTGCCGCAGACCTCATCGGCATCTGCAACGGAATCGATACGATCTCATGGAATCCGCAACAGGACTCATTTTTGAATCATCCCTTTGATGCCCTTCACCTGAAGGGGAAACATCGTCTCAAGCAGGAACTTTACGCACAATGGGGATGGGAATCCGCCATCCATAGTCCATGCTTTGCCGTCGTATCGCGATTTTGTGAACAGAAAGGCCTCGATCTTTTGGCAAATATTATTCAGGAATTGATACAGCACATGGCGCTGCAAATCGTGATTTTAGGACAGGGCGATGGGCCATTAGAGTCTCAATTTCGCGATTTGGCTCAACAATTTCCGCAGCGCTGCCACGCCATCATCGGGTTTGATACCCCTCTATCTCATCGATTCCTAGCGGCTTCTGATTTCATCATCATGCCAAGCCGCTTCGAGCCCTGCGGATTGACACAACTCTATGCCATGCACTACGGATCGCTTCCCATCGTCCGCGAGACAGGCGGCTTAGCCGATACCGTCGAGAATTATGACGAACAGAGCGGCAACGGTACTGGATTTGTCTTTCGCGACATCAGCGCCGGTGCTCTCTACGATACCATCGGATGGGCCTGTTCGACCTATTACGACCGACCGCAGCATTTTTCCCGGATGCAGCAGCGTGCCATGCATCTCGACCTGTCGTGGGATCGATCCTCGAGGCGTTATCTTGACGTCTACCGTTGGGCCCGCGAAGCCAAGGGTTATTAAAAAAAGTTTCTATAGAAATTTTGTGGATATGCCATAAATAGCCTCGAGGATGCTCGCACCTTGAAAAAAGTTTCTGTAGATCTTCATGGGATAAAAAACTCCTCTTCCGCCACACAGATGCCGAGAGATCATAGAATCTCACTCGGGAGATCGTAGCATTTTATGTAGTTTAGTGGAATAAGGTAAACACCCTCGCCTTTAGGCGAAGACTTCAGTATAATGTAGAGGCATGAAATTCTAAAATAGTTCAATATATAAAGGGGAAGAGCAACCGAAAGCTGCCACAAGAATTTGAAATATTGAAGAAGAAATATTGGGGATCACATCCCTGGGCTAAGGGATATTTTGCTGTAACTGTGGGAAATGTGAGCAGTAAAGGTATTCAAGAATATATAGAAAATCAAGAGGTGCATCATACGTCTGGAGATTTTCAAATATCAGACTTCTGACATTCTATGTTTTTAATCTGCTTTTCAAGCGTTTATGCGATACTATCGCCTTCAGGTGATAGTGGTTGATAATTGTGAATTTTTCATAGTTAGGTGTAATTGGAGGTGAATTTTTAGGGAGATGGGAAGTGCCTGAAGGAGTATAAAGCGAACGAGAGTAGGCAGGCAATAAATAATTTGATGATTAGGATGAACAACACTGCTTCGAGCGTCGGAAGTACGCTCGGGTGAACGTCACTGGGAGAATGGTTTTTACGTTTTTCTTTAACTAAAGGGTATCGTCAAAATCAGGCAGCAATCTTTGCATCCTGTTCCACCATTCATCTGGTATATCTGTATCTCCTGTGTGTCATTTTCTCCATTCCCTCCATTTTCTTCTCTTTTTCCTTTGTTAACCTTTTATTTGATGATGCCCTCTGGTTTCATCCACAATTCCAGATCTGAGAGATGTGATCCTTTTGATCGGCAACTATATTTTACCATTCCCGCGATGTGTACTGTTGACGCCATCCTCCATAAAGACCATAAATGGATACTTGCCATGAAGCTTTTTTTCCGTTCCGTCAGCGAAATGCATAGTGATGCAAACATCATCTGTCATAAGTTCATTTCTAAACTGCCATGATGCGATTTCTTTCTCAAACGAAAAGTTTCCTAGGGCGTATTTTTAGTTTCTTATCCCATGATATCGGCATCGATCTCGGTACCGCCAACACACTCGTCTTCGTCAAGGACAGAGGTATCGTTCTTCATGAACCCAGCGTCGTGGCCATCTACAGCCAATCCCGTAAAGTGAGGGCCGTTGGCATCGAAGCCAAGCGCATGCTGGGCCGTACGCCGGGTAATATTATCGCCCTACGGCCGATGAAAGATGGCGTCATTGCCGATTTTGAGGTCACAGAGGCCATGCTGCGGTATTTTATTAAAAAAGCCGCAAGGGTCATGGAATTCATACCACCACGTGTCGTCATTGCGGTCCCGTCTGGGATTACGGAAGTCGAACGTCGAGCGGTCAAGGAATCGGCAATCCGTGCCGGTGCGAGAGATGTACTGCTCCTGCAAGAACCGATGGCCGCAGCGATCGGAGTCGGCCTTCCCATCGATGAACCAGCTGCCAATATGATCGTCGACATCGGCGGTGGGACGACGGAAGTGGCTATTCTATCGCTCAATGGTGTGGTGTTTTCCAAAAGCATCCGCGTAGGCGGTGACGAAATAGACAATACCATCATCGATTACATTAAGAAAAAATATGGGCTTATCATTGGTGAACGTACCGCTGAAGAGATCAAGATCACGATCGGTTCAGCCGCACCTTTATCCCAAGAACTTTCCATGAACATCAAGGGACGCGACAGCATCGTCGGTTTACCCAAAACAATTCTCATTAATTCTGTCGAAATTCGTGAGGCCATTCAAGATCCTCTCGCAGCGATCATCGAGAGCATTCGAAGCGCTCTTGAGCTCTGTCCACCTGAACTTTCTTCCGATCTCGTCGACCGTGGCATCGTATTGGCTGGAGGCGGTTCGCTCATTCGCAAACTGGATTGTCTCCTACGCGATGCGACAGGACTCCCAGTGATAGCTTCGGAGGATCCTTTGAAGGCTGTGGCCAATGGAACGGGGACTGTCCTACAAGATCTCGGTCTATGGTTAGACGAATAAGAGATGGATTCTCGTCCAAAAACTTTCTTTCCCGATACCGACATTTTCTCTTATACAGCGCTGCCGGAACGCTGATATTTTTGTTTTCCTTTGTGCTCAAAATTCCCTTCGAAGGGAGTATTTGTGTCCACAAGTTTTTCCACCAAACCATTCACTTTTTGGCGAATATCTGGCCAAGATTGACCGGACAGCAGATCCTTCTGCAGGAAAACGAAAAACTGCGCCGACAGTGTCAGTATTATGCCTATCTTCTCCAGGAACAAAATTATGAAGAGCAGATGCTGGAGCGTCTGGGACTCTTTTTATCGATGGAACAAAATCGACATTTTCGCTACGTCTATGCCCGAGTACTTCGGCGCGATGTTCAGTGGTGGTGGAATGCGATCCAAATCGACAAGGGAAGTGACGATGGCATCGCAGAAGGCCTGGGCGTCATCTGCCCTCATGGAGTCGTTGGGAAAATCCACCACGTCTCTCGCCACAGTGCTACGGTGGAACTGATCACCAGTCCCGATTTTCGTTCTGTCGTCCATGTGGAAGGAGATATGCGACCCTTTCTGTATGAAGGCCAAACCTTAGTTCCTTGGTCTCTTAAAGTCCCCCAAGGGAAAATATCACAATGTCCTCTCGATATTCATGACATCATGACCCATAAGCTGAAAATCGTCTCCTCTGAACTCAGCGGGACGTTTCCGGATGGAATATACTATGGTACAACTTCATCTTTCACTACGAACCCTCAACAGTACTCAGAGACTTTTGTCCAGCTCTTTCCCGAAATCCAATCCTTAAAAGAAGTGATCGTACTCATTCCCGATCATGAAACCGAAAGAGATGACGCAATTGAGAAAAAAATTAATTCACCCGTCCAATCGTAGATTGACGATTGACATTTTTAAATCTTCTTCGGTACAGTCATGCGTTACCGAATATTTTATCTTTGCTTACTCAGCTTTTTGATAGGGCCGTTTATCTACGCTGAGCCGTTTTTCACCATATCCTGCAGTGATCCGTTGTCTTTTGAATTCACGGAATTTGGGAAAGCGATGGTCCGATGCCTGAATTTGGAGAAAGATATTACACCTACTGGCTTCATGCGATATGCTCAGAATCGCTCTCCAAATTCTAATCAAGACATCTGGGAAGAACCGAATTGCGATCCAGGTATCCTCTGTGCCCCCGAAGACCTCTATGACCTCAGTGGAAAGTTCGGATGGATCGATGAAGTTTCTCTTCACGCTCCCGAGTCCTTTCACTGCATCATCATCATGGGAGGAACCATTCCCGGTATGCGGGATCGTATCCATTTAGTACTCAGCTGTTTCCGTAAACAATGGATTCGAGGCACACCTAAAATATGCTTTTTAACCAACGAGAGGCCACTGAAAGTCTATGATGGCAAAGGCTTCATCCAGGAATTGAAAGAAAAAGGATGTAGTCCCACAGAATCCAGTGCTGCCCGTTATCTTTGGGATGGGATTGTGCCTTCTCATCTCAAATGCGAATTCGTCAATACCATTACTCCTGATATCCCAAAGAGCGTGTCTCTACAGAGTTTTGACACAAACGACGTCATGGCTTCGTGGGTCCATTGGCTAAAAATTCAACAAGGTAGCAACTCATGGCGAGTTCTTCTGGTCGGAAGTCAGCCTTGGCTACATCACCAAAAATTGGTCTGCGAACGTCTTTTACTGTCATATTTCCCTGGCTTTTTTCTAGGCGGTGGGACTTTAGAAGTCATCGGCATCGCTGCACCATCGATGTACCGCAAGAGCGGAGCGAGACGTTCCGAAGCTTTCAAGACAAATGTCCTATGGCCCAGCATTGCCTTAAGTGTCTGTGAAGAGGAAGAAGTATTATCTTCGAAAAATAAATTAAAGAAAGGTTCTGCGGTTCCAGATGCCCCACAGGCCGATTTTTCTGCAGCTGTTCCGCCAACTGATACCAAGTGAAATTCCTCTGGAAACTTCAAATATCGGTTCTTCTTCCACAACTCCTCTGCCAGCTGTTCTAAGCGGAGTAGCTCCAGGAGCTCAAAATGCTGGTTTCCCTTCTGTAGCCGTTCCACCAAGTGCTCCAAATGCGGCCGCTCTGGCAGCTCAAAAGGCCGATACTCCCTCGACGGCTCCTCTACCACCCATTCCAAGCGGAGTGCCCTCCGGAAGCCCCAAATACCGGCTCCCCTTCCGCAGCTGTCACAGCAACCGATTCGCGTGAAGTACTACTGGAGAACCAAAAGGTTGCAGTTCCTTCTGTAGCTGCTCCGTCGGCTATTTTAGATCGAACGTATTAGCGAAAGATTTTGAGTACTTAAAAAATGAAGAATGAGGAAATGCGATAGGGGTTAAAACGTGATAACGAGAGTCAGCATCAGGACAATTTTTTCTTCTTTTTTATTTTTTCAAAAAACGATTGCCGCTTTCTCAAAAAAAATTTCCCATGCTAAAGGAAGCTAGTTTAAAACTCTAGCTTTGAACAGCTCTAAGGGGGATTAGCTCAGTTGGTTAGAGCGCCTGCTTCACACGCAGGAAGTCAGCGGTTCGAGTCCACTATCTCCCACCATTTTTTCAGAAAGAAAGCTAGAGGGTGTCATCAGATCAGGCGGTCCAAAGAAAGATAGCGGACATGAAATACCGAGACAAAGGAGCGAATGTTTTTAAAGTATCGAGTGAAAACGGAATGCCATATTTTCATTTTTGGGAAAGTATTTGCAATGATATATTCAACGACATCCTCCAAGGTGCCGATGGATTGCCATTCTCATCCTTTTGGCATAGGACGACATCCTCTCCACCCCAAAGGACAAGAATTCCCAATTTAAGAAATTGATTCCTGCTTCACGGAGTCGTCCATTATTTAAGCCTCAACGGAATCTGATACCCACTACAGATACATTTATATAGGTGGGACGCCTTAGAGGGCGTCGTCAAATAAAAGATTAACAAAGAAAAAAGAAAAGAAGATGAAGAGAATGGAGAAAAGGACACATAAGAGGTACGGCCTATCAGATGAATTGTGGAATAAGGCGAAAAGATTGCTGCCTGATTTTGATGACACCCTTTATTTTCACAACTATCTTTCAAAAAAAATCATTTTTGAGAGAGTGTATTGATAGCCGTATTAAAAATCCGGAACAGCTCATATCTCCGACGTAAACGACGGTGTTTTATGGCGCGGTTGATAAAATAAATGTGAGAAATACATGCGATTCAGGAGTTTTATCTTTCCAGATTTGCTCCATCACTCCCTTTTACATGATATTCGCGAAAATTACACTGTACACCCCCTGTTCATCTTGAGCACTACCCAATCTGGTGCCCCCACCCAGACTCGAACTGAGATTAACGGTTTAGGAAACCGCGGTTCTATCCATTGAACTATGAGGACGCATCGGAATATCACGAACTCGAAGTTAAAATGTCACTTCGATATCAAGTTGGTATCGCTCTTGGTACCTGACCGGGGACTCGAACCCCGAACCAATTGATTAAGAGTCAACTGCTCTGCCAATTGAGCTAGTCAGGCCTCCGCGATGATCCGTATGCTTGTGGCGAGCCGAAGATTGGCAAGGATTTATTCCATCGGCATGTTTTCTCGCGCTACATCATAGCGCTCACATCAAGACAACGCCCTGAGACAGTGCATTGATCCTCGATAGCATGCGGCGGCCGATCATTTATAAAATCCTCCAATGAGCTTTCGTAGGCTACTGTCATTCGGATGTTGCTTGGAACGTAAATGACACTCGCAGGATCATCCGGAGGTGAAAATGCACATTGACTGTAACTTGCCGTATTCTCAATATGGCACGACCCATGCATATCTATGGTAACACCATAAAAAATACTATTGGGTTGAGTGACATCAAGTGATCCATGCTCGTCGCGTGCGTGCGCCATAAAGGCTATTCTAGTGTCTGCATTCGTAGCTTGTCCTATGCATGTACTTAAAAAGTTTCTGAGAATAGCGACTTGCTGGCCTTTGTTATTAGTAAGTTCTTGGATAGCACCTAGAATCCAGCGTCTAGTATTCGTTGCTTTTTCATCTGCCGTACTTGTCCCTTCCCACAGTTCACCTCTAGTAATACTTTTATTTCCAATAGACAGTTTGAAATCGCTGCGCAACATCATGTCTACTTCAACCTTACACGCAGCTGGGAATTTCGGTTCAGCTTGATCAAAAATATCGCTTGTAATAGCTGTTTCCCAATTGATATTGAAGTGAGGATCAGTGCTTCCTGGAGCAGCTTTTCTTCCTTCTCCATAGATGTTCTTAAAATTTTCAGCTATAGCATGAGCTATTTCTTGGCCAGAGATTTCCTTTGGCGTACCGAGATCAAAAATGAGGCGATTAATCTCCTGATAAACTGGGAAAGCTTGCTCAAAAACAGTTTGAGCCTCTGGTGTCATCGTGTCTTTCGTAGAACCATTTGAATAGAGGCCGCTTGAGATCCTCACCTTATCACCATCAGTAAGATTTTCACTTGCCAATAACGTATTCAAGTTCTGAAATTTCTCGAAGAGCATGCTGAAATTTTTCAGTTTGTCTTTGTCGACCTCAGGGCCATTGCCCAAGAGGTAGCGCGAGAGTGAATCGGTAAAGTCACTCTTGGGGGCGATGAGCTGTGCCAGCCTTGGTAAAGCACCGAGCGTCACCACACTGCCGATCCAGGAAAGCACGCGCAGAGCCCAAATTTTGGCCTGGCTTTGATTGGCGAAACGAGCTGAATGTTCAGCCAAAATCTGAAGTTCTA
>JAITIW010000035.1 GCA_031279255.1 Puniceicoccales bacterium | reverse complement strand
AAGGCAAAACTATCCACTGAACGAAATATTTTCTTCCTTTCGCCAACGTCTCATTCCATTCCCACACGAACGCTCTCGTTACTTTTATGAACATAACGAAAGAAATTTCGTTGGCAATGGATGTTTTTCTCTCAAGCTTATACTTTTACAAAATCAATAAAGGGGGGATATGGGTAAAAAACAGCAGGCTACTGCACAACTTCATCAGGCTCCGACGGAGCACACAACAGCTCCGTTATCGGCTGCTTCACTGGAACAATCCATTCGGCATCACTTAACGACTTCATTGGCGCGACAATTGGCGTCCGCGACGCATCACGAATGGTGGCTCGCGACTTGTTTCGCCATTCGAGATCATGTCTTAAACCGCTTCATCTGCACACAGGACTTGCATCACTCGCAGGACATAAGGCGTCTCTACTACTTATCGATGGAATATTTGACAGGGCGTTTATTGTACAGCAATTTACTCAATACAGGATTATTGGAACCCATCCGAACGGCCCTAAAAGCGCTCGGGAAAGATCTCGATAGTCTTTTGGATGAAGAATCCGACATGGGTCTTGGGAACGGTGGACTCGGTCGCTTAGCGGCTTGTTTTCTCGATTCCCTCGCTACACTCGAATACCCTAGCATCGGCTATGGCATGCACTACGAATTCGGTCTCTTTCGACAGGAAATCTGCCATGGTCAACAGGTCGAAAAACCCGATAATTGGCTGATTTTTGGCAATCCATGGCAAATCATGCGTTCGGAAAACACCCAAATTATTCCCCTATATGGCCGCGTCGTCGATCACTTTGACGAAAAGGGTGATTGGTGCCCGTTATGGACGGATACACAGGAAATCTTAGGCATTCCGTGGGACATTCCCATCGTCGGATACGGTGTCCAGACAGTCAATTTTCTGCGCCTATGGGAATCGCGTGCTACGGATGATTTCAATCTGGAGGAATTCAACCGAGGGGATTATACCGAAGCCGTATTGGGAAAAATCCGCGGAGAAAATATCTCAAAGGTTCTCTATCCCAATGATAGTACTGAAAATGGGAAAGAACTGCGACTCATTCAGCAATACTTCTTCGTCGCTTGTTCGCTACGCGACATCTTAAGGCGCTATAAAAATGCCCATAAAGACATTCGAGAATTCCCGCAAAAGGCGATCCTGCACATCAACGATACACATCCCAGCATCGCCATTCCCGAGCTCATGCGCATCCTGATCGATGTGGAGCATTTGCCATGGGAACAGGCCTGGAAGATCACGCAACAGGTCTTTGCCTACACGAACCATACACTGATGCCGGAAGCTCTAGAGTGCTGGGGCATTGCACTCTTCCAGCGCGTCCTCCCGCGGCATTACCAGATCATCTGCGAGATCAATCGCCGATTTTTGGAAACAGATGTCGAGCGAAAATGGCCCGGTAATAGCGACAAAAAGTGGTCACTTTCCCTCATTCGCGACGGCGTTGTTCGCATGGCACCGTTGGCCGTCCTTGCCAGTCAATCCATCAATGGAGTAGCGGCTATCCACAGCCGATTGATCTGCGAACGCCTATTCCCGGACTTCTACGCCCTCTACCCCAAACGCTTCAATAACAAGACGAATGGCATTACGCCCCGTCGATGGCTACAACAGTGTAATCCGCGATTATCCGACCTGATTTCCGAAAACATCGGCGTTGCCTGGCAACGCGATCTAGAAGAACTGAAGGCATTGGAAACTCTTGCGGAACATAAAGCTTTTCAGGAATCCTTCATGCAGGTCAAACAGCAGAACAAGGAGGACTTAGCCCGTGTTATTCAGGAACAATTGGGTATTATCGTCGACCCGACAGCCCTGTTTGATGTTCAGATTAAACGCTTTCATGAATACAAACGCCAGCACTTGAATTTACTCCATGTACTGGGACTTTACCGCCGCATTCTTCATGGAACATCACCCACGACGCTACCACCACGTGTCGTCATCTTCGCCGGTAAAGCCGCACCGGGATACGCCGTCGCCAAAATGATCATCCATGCCATCAATGCCGTCGGGACGAAGATCAATCATTGTCCCCATGCAAAGGATTGGTTGAAAGTCGTCTTTTTGCCCAATTACAATGTCTCGTTAGCTGAAAAAATCATACCAGCTGCCGATTTATCGGAACAGATTTCAACCGCCGGAACAGAGGCCTCTGGTACCGGTAACATGAAACTCGCTCTGAATGGAGCTTGTACCATCGGCACGCTCGATGGAGCGAATATCGAAATCCTAGAAGCAGTGCATCGCGATAATATCTTTATTTTCGGCAAGACAGAGTCGGAAATCGAAGAACTTCGTGCCCAGGGATATCATCCTTGGGAATTCTGTCGCCAGAACAAAAATCTTCAGGAACTTCTCGACTGGATGCGATCCGATTACTTCGCATTACCCGATGGGCAGAACCCTGTCAAGGCACTGGCGGAACGTATCCTTTGCGGAGGAGATCCTTTCTTTGTCCTGGCGGACTATGCGGATTACGGCCGCGCGCAATCTTGGGTAGAACAATCTTTCCTCGATCCCAAACATTGGGCCATAAAAGCTATCCTGAACACGGCACGTATGGGACGTTTTTCGAGCGATCGTACCATTCGCGAATATGCCGAAGAAATTTGGCACCTACCGGTCGTGAAAATACCCTGAGTATGTACCTATCTTTTTTTGGATTTTCGGCCAAACCCTTCACCATCCAATCCAAGCAATCCCAGATATTCATGGGAAGCTCCTACGCATCGGCTCTGTCATTGCTGCGCTATGGCGTAGAAAATCATGACGGCATGACTGTCATTATCGGCGAAGTGGGTTGCGGCAAGACGACGCTATGCCAAGCTCTACTGGATACACTCGATAAGCGACTGTACACGATTATTCATTTCGCCATTCCTCCCAAAACCGAAGAGGAACTCCTCTATGCCATCGCCAATGCTTTGAAAATCAATCCACAGAAATCTCACCATAGTGCCGAATTCCGTGACCAAATCGCCCAGAAATTACTCAAAAGCAATTCTCGTCGCAAACATCGACTCCTCGTCATCGACGAAGCCCAGAACTTATCCAATGCGATGCTGGAAGATGTCCGACTTCTTTCCAATATCGCCACACCAGACAGCCCTCCGATGCACATCATACTGCTGGGGCAGCCGGAACTAAAGCAACATCTACGGCAACGCTGCATGCGACAATTACGGCAGAGAATTTCTGTCTTTCATGAACTCAGGCCCATGCGCTTCGACGAGATGCGGCACTACATTCAACATTGTCTCCATAGCGTACAAACAGAACACACGTCGCTATTTACCTACTGGGCACTGCGCAAGATCTTCCGCCACAGCAGAGGCATTCCTCGCATCATGAATCACATCTGCGACAGAGCCCTCATGTCAGCCTATATCCGGAATTCCCATCAGGTGCGGCGATGCGATGTCATCCGAGCGATTCACGACATTCAGCAACTGGAAATGTCATGAATTTACTCCGTGAAGCCCTGAGGAAACATCGACAACGTGAGACCTCTGATATGGTAAAAACTTCTGTCCGAAGCTCTCTGTCGACTGAACGATACTGCGATCGACGAGAGGATCTTTGTAAAATATTTTTTCTCAAAAAGAACAGCATCTTCGGTACTTTGAAGCGCTATGGCCAAAAAATCGTCATCACCGGAGGTCTCTTGGGACTTATGGCTGGGTTGTTCTATTACATCCCATCCTCCGCCTTAAAAGATAATGCCTTCATCTCCAGCCTCCGGACCGGTGCTCATTCTTTGGCTAAAATGAGCACACAAGCGGCATCATGGCTACGTCATAGGATCACCAAATCACCGGAACTACTTTCTTCCCAAAATGTCCAGGAGCATCTCCAGCGGATGAAAATCCAAGATATCCAAACACTGGGTGCCATGCAGGCCAAAATTCGTATCGAGAACAAAGTTTATCTTCCCGGTGCCATTATCTGCGATGAGCCTTACATTCGCTTCATCGGCATCGAGCAGCAGCAGATCATCTTTGAAGATCGTGAACATCGACATTACCAACACCTCATTGAAAATATGCTGGAATAGAAAACTTTATCTCTAATCCCGAAATCAAGAATCGCTTTTTATCTCGACAGAAGTAAATTATGGTATTTGCCGGACTCATTATGAAACAGCTTCATCGACACTTACTCACTTTAGTGATTCTCACGGGATTATGGGCCAATCCCTTGTCGGCTGATCCTGAGGCGCTATTTGGTCTATCTGTAACGCCCGATAGATTGACGATTTGCTTCATGCCGACAGTCGTATCCGGTCGTGATTCATTGCCAATCTTACCTTTCAGTGACCGACAAAATTGGAGCCAAGACTGGCGCGTTTCACTGAATGCATTGCGTTCAACCTTCGAAGCCCAATGGACCAATTTGGATTATCGAGAAGGTGATGGCGCTGTGTATGAAGGTCTTCCTGGGGTTTGGCTTGAGGATTTTACGAATGTTCCTTTCCGCGAAGGTAATCCCCTAGAAGATGCGAATCGATGCGGTCGCGGGCCGAGAACGCCTTATTCGCGTTATGGGATGCAGATCGCCCTATGCGATGCCGATACACCGCAGCTGAATTTCAGTGCATTTCCTTTTGATGAGGATACGTCCTTCGCCGTTAAGCTCTATGGGGCGGAATGGGTACGCCCATGGGATGACACTCCGGGATTATACCGGCGATCCTTGCCGGGTGGATGGGTGCTTCGCAAGAAAACAAGTCCAACAGAGCTGAATCGCATTCGTTTTACATCATCAGAATCACGTGTTTTTACCATCGCTATCCAAGGTCCTGGCATAAATTCAGGCGATATTACCCAATACGGATCTCTTATTTGCTTGTATTACGTCCCTAAGCCAGGGCAAGTGCTGAGTCGCATCGATCGCAGAAGACGTCTACTAAGAGAAGATCTTCCAATGAAGTTACGAATTCTGCCACATAATTTCGCTGCAGCTGATCTACCGCCGAATTTAGATGTGCTTCTCACGGCCTTGAAGCCAAGGCGAGAATTGTATGTAATATTTCCAGAGTTTGGAAGAATTTGCTTTAGCGAACAACCCATAAGAAAATCCTGGTTATATCAGCACATCGGACGTCCTTTCTTCGAGGCAGTTTATGTCCACTCTTATACTAGTTTTAGTTCATACGGGTCACTTCTTTTGGCCAACCTCATCTGGGATGAAAAGGCAAAGGGTGAAGCTTTGCGGGAAAAGTGCTCAGAATATTTCAATGTCGACGCGCTGCCACAGGAATTACGAGACTTCCTCTTCGGCCCCAATGCTCCGTTCGCCAAGCTACGCTTTCAGATCAATATGCAGCACTACATGCCAGGAGAGAAACAGGTTAAAGGATCTGATGGAAAAGAAAACAATGTGGCTGATCTGGTCCAATGCCTCCGCCCACATTACGCCGTGGCTAACATGCCTTTCCCGGACAATAAAAGTGGAGTAGCCGATCTCGTCAACGGAGACTTCGCTATGAAGCTTTATGGAGCTCATTTTACAGATCAAAACAATCATGCTAGCACATCTCCTCACCTTCCTAATGGACTTCCGTCAGGATTTCTTTTGAGAAGAGTCCATATACATGAAGGCATTAATGTTGATACAGTAAGCGGAGTTACTCACCACTTCTGGCTTGCTTCGCCGAACAATTGTCAAATCGCCGATACCGATAATCACGACATCAGTCAGTCATTCTACTCGGTGGTCATGGGCAAGTGCATGCACTATTGCGATGACTATCGCGATGCTAGACCCTGGGATGGAGATGTCACGGCTATCGTGACGCTGCACATCATACTAAGACCAGAATCAATTGAAATCGCGAATGTACGGAAATGGCTTCAAGATGGTAGAATAGCTCAAGCAATCTATCGCATTGGAGATGGAGTGGCGTTTCCCATAAGCGATGGAGAACCGCTCCCCTTCGTCGCTCAGAAGTTGTCCCTAGCTTATATGGGCAGCAATGAGCCGCAATTCAAGAACCCTTTTAAGGAACTTTGCAGCTTATTACCGATCGATAACTGATAAAACTGATAAGCACGATCATTTCTGTAGAGAACTTAGCAAGATCTCATCTATTGGCCTTGTGGAGTGACAATTTAATAAGCTGTTTCATGCGCTGCCTCAAGGCAGGATTGCTTTTCGTCATCAACCAATTTCGTTCTTAAGGACGAGGCAAAATGTCATTTTTACCTCGCTTCTATGAAAAAATAAGTTAATGTCTACTATATTATGAGATGTTTCTATCGAAATTTACTCGTTTTATCAATGGCGATAGGGCCATTCATAAACTCTCTCTCGGCTTACGATGAATCTGGCTTCTTCTTGATGCCCGATAACCCATTGCTACTGTATTACACGCCGGAAGCTGTAAAGAGCGATACGTTGCCAGCATACTGGAGCTCAACATGGAATATCGCTCTCTATGCGACGACCACTCGTTCTTCAGATCCTCTAAATCTGCTCCCACCCTCTTTTGAAGCCCAATGGACTGATGCACATTACCAGAGAAATTTGAGACGTAATGATGTCCTTCAGACTTGGGAAAACGACTTTAGGGTCACACCGTTCCTGGAAGGTAATCCCTTAGAAGATATGGAGCGGTGCGGCCGTAAATTACAAACGCTACATTCCCGCTACGGAATACAGATCGTTCCTTGCAACATTGACGTTTTGCAGTTAAATTTTAGCACATTTCCTTTCCCAGAAGGTCATAAAAATACCTTCTTTGCCGTTAAGCTCTATGGGGCGGAATGGGTACGCCCATGGGATGACATACCAGGATTATGCCGGCGATCCTTGCCGGGTGGGTGGGTGCTTCGCCAAAAAACAAGTTCAGTAGCTCTGAATCATATCCGTCTCACGTCTCCGGAATCACACGTCTTTGCTATTGCTATCCAAGGTCCTGGCATAAATTCAGGCGATATTACCCAATACGGATCTCTTATTTGCTTGTATTACGTCCCTAAGCCAGGGCAAGCACTGAGTCGCATCGACCAAAGCAGGAGTCTACTAAAGGAAATCTTACCGGGAAAATTAAAGGCTATGCAGGACTTCATCTTGTCCGAAGATTGGCACTGGAATTTGCTGGTCTCATCCTTGAAACCACCGGTACAAGCCACGTCCTCTGCAAAATCTGGGAAAGCGACGCGAGTCCCAGATGCCCCACCTGCGAGACCGAAGCCATGGTCTCCACTCCGTGAAGTGCCTTCGAAAGGTAAGGTAAAAGGCATCACCTGTTTTTCCGATACTCCTGTAAGACAGTCTTGGCTATATCAACATCAACAGGATATATCTGATCGTCCATTTTTAGAAGCGGTCTATGTGCATTCTTATGGTAGTGTTACTTTTAATCCGTATGGATCATTATCATTGGTCAATCTCATTTGGGATGAAAGGGTAAAGGGTGAAGCCTTGCGAGAAAAGTGCTCAGAATATTTCAATGTCGACGCGCTGCCACAGGAATTACGAGACTTCCTCTTCGGTCCCAATGCTCCGTTCGCTAAGCTGCGCTTTCAGATCCATATACAACGCTACATGGATGGATCGAAACAAGTTGAAGAAACGACATCTGATGGCAAAAAACAAAAAATTACGGTGCCTGATCTGGTCCAATGCCTTCGCCCACATTACGCCGTGGCCAATATGCCTTTCCCGGACAATAAAA
>JAITIW010000063.1 GCA_031279255.1 Puniceicoccales bacterium | reverse complement strand
TCAATAGGCCTTGGCGAATAGGACGCGCTGTTGGCTTTTTTCGCCAGAAAATGGGCACGTTCCGGCATCATCTTCGGCCAGTGAAGACAATGGAATACAACGGAGTGTTACGCCTAACTCACTTTGGAGCTTCTTTTCGACTTCAGCCGAACCATTCCAATGACTTAAGGCAAAACCACCGTGAATTTCTGGTTTTTCGCTGTTCTGGGGCGTAAAGAAATCGTAAAATTCTTCACAGGTGTCGATGCGAATCGTATGGCTTTTTGAAAAATTCATGGCCTTTTGAAAAAGCTGATTTTGAATATCTTCCAGAAGATCGACGACATCGGCAATAAAAGCTTCGCAGGCCATTGTCTGCTTCGACATACGATCGCGACGAGAAACCGTAAGCTCTTGACGCTCCCTATCCCGCGGCCCAATTTCTACGCGGAGGGGTACGCCTTTCTTGATCCATTCCCAATTTTTTTCGCCGCCACGTAAGTCACGTCGATCCACTTCGAAGCGCAACGGCTCCGAGCGAAAGGACAGCTGGCGCAGTCTTTTCTCAAGCGCATCGATGTATTCCAAAATCGGCGTTTGTGTATCCACATTATGGCTAATGGGAATAATGATGATCTGTATTGGAGCCAATCGCGGCGGAAGGACAAGGCCATCATCATCGGCATGTGTCATGATGAGGCCACCCATGAGCCGCGTGCTGACACCCCAAGAGGTCGTCCAAACAAGGGCCTCTCGGCCCATTTCGTCCATGAAGGAGATATGGGCCGACTTGGCAAAATTCTGGCCCAAGAAATGCGAAGTTCCGGCCTGAAGTGCCTTATGATCCTGCATCATCGCCTCGATGCAAAAGGTCTGTACCGCTCCCGGAAAGCGCTCATGGGTCGATTTTTCACCACAGATGACCGGCATCGCCATGTCCTCTTCGGCGAACTTCCGATAAATCTCAAGCATACGAGCAGTTTCCTCCTGTGCCTCTTCCGCCGTACGGTGCGCCGTATGGCCCTCCTGCCAGAGGAACTCGGAAGTCCGGAGGAACAATCGCGTACGCATTTCCCAGCGCACGATATTGGCCCATTGGTTGATCTTCAGCGGCAGGTCGCGGTAGGAATGAATCCACTGAGCAAACATCTCGCCGATGATGGTTTCGGACGTCGGACGTACGATGAGGGGCTCATCGAGTGGCGAGACGGGGCGCAATCTTCCATCCTTATCGGCTTCAAGGCGCGTATGCGTCACGACGGCACATTCCTTGGCAAAACCGGCCACATGTTCGGCTTCCTTTTGAAAGTAGCGCAATGGGATGAAGAGCGGGAAGTAAGCATTTTTATGCCCCGTTGCTTTAAACATCCCATCGAGAATCGATTGCATCCGTTCCCAAATGGCATAGCCCCATGGCTTGATGACCATACAACCCCGCACCGGACTGACTTCGGCCAAATCCGCTGCGCGGATAACCTGCTGATACCATTCCGGATAATCCTCAGAACGCGTCGGTGCGATGGCATGTCGGGGCTTTTTTGAAGAATAAAGCTTTTCTGAAGAATCCGTCATAACAGAAGTTGTTATAGAGGATGACCCCGAAGGAGCTTACAAAGTTCCATCCCTTTGCAAAGCTGCACTTCCAAAGATTCTATGGCACCATCGACGATGTGCTGGGGTGCTCGTATCCTGAAATCCGAGCTTTGGAGTTTCTGGAGATTGAGTTGGGCGAGTTTCGCCGCTTGGGCAATTTCATCGATAATACGTTGGCGCTCAGCTTCCACATCTCGAGTAGCCATATCCAGAAAAAAATTGACCTTGTTCGTCACCCTGGAGGGCAAATGGGATAAATAGGCATCCTTCGAAGCCCGTTGGCAATCCTGTAGTCCTGCCATTTTCATCAAAGCGTCTCGGAATTTTTCGATAATGGCAGCGGCCGCTTCGTCATCGGTACTATAAAAAATATGGACATTTCTTGCCGATTCCTGGCCACAGCTCGTCTTGAGGGCACGCAGGTCTTCGAGATAATGGAAATAGGAATTCACCTCACCGACTTTTTTCAGATCCAGGAAGTTCCCATGCTGTTCCCAAAGCCGTTGCCCGAGTTCCTCTGCGGTCGGTAGAGGGGTGTTCATGAGCAAAACCCCCTCCGGGCCATAATGACTTCGATGCCAAATCTCCTCCGTGATGAAAGGGATAAATGCATGAAACCAGAGGAGAAGTTGCCGCAGAATGAAGTCCTGTACCGCCGTTGCGGTCGCCAGGTACGCCTCTTCCGGCTCCGATGCCTTAAAGAGCTCCAGGTAACGGTCGCAGTAGTCATGACGAAAGAAGGACATCCATTCCCACAATGCGATTCCAAGGGCATAGCCCTTCATTTTCACCTCAGCGAGCTCGTTGACCCGTAGGAAGCGCTCGAGGATAAAATGTTCCGCCATACCCATCCGATTTACATCGATGCACCGGATAATGGCTTCCAATGAGGCACTGTTTTCCATGCCGATAGGACTCATCTGGCGCAGACGGAAGGCATTCCACAACTTATTGCAGAAAAATTTCCCCTGGGCGATGTGATCCTCGTTAAAAAGAATGTCCTGGCCCTGTGGAGCGATGGAGATCAGGCCGAGGCGCAGGCCATCAGCTCCGTACTTCTCAATGAGGTCCAGCGGTTCCGGTGAATTTCCGAGGCTTTTGGACATCTTGCGACCCTTGTGATCACGAATAATACCGGTGAAATGGACATTTTTAAAGGGAATATTTTCATCGATATTTTCACCTTTTGGCTTAAATTCGATACCCATCAGGATCATCCGGGCAACCCAGAAGAAGATGATATCCGGTCCCGTGACGAGATTACTCGTGGGATAGAAATCGCGGTAGAAATCGAATTTACCCGGCCAGCCCAGGGTGCCTAAGCACCAAAAAGCCGAAGAAAACCAAGTGTCCAGCACGTCCTCGTCCTGTTCCCAGTTCTCGAGATCCGGCGGGCCATCGATGGAAACATGAATTTTCGATAAATCGTTTCGATCGCCACCCTTGGGATACCAGACCGGAATACGATGTCCCCACCAGAGCTGGCGACTGATACACCAGTCTTGAATGTGATTTAGCCAATGCAGATAGGTCTTTCCCCAATGTCCCGGTCTAAGACGAATCACGTCATTCAGAACGACCTTCTTGGCTACTTCCACTGTTTCCGGCGGAAAGCGCAGGAACCATTGTTCCGACAATCGCGGTTCGATGGGAACATCGGCCCGCTCGGAAAAGCCCACGTGATGTTCATAAGGAAGTTTTTTGACGAGTGAACCGCATTGTTCCAAAAACTGTACAACTCTTTCACGCGCGGTGAAGCGATCCAGTCCCTCAAAATCCTTTCCGGCCAGATCATTCAACGTGGCATCCGGATTGAAAATATCGATGAAGGATAGATGATGTCGTTGGCCAATTTCAAAATCGACCCGATCGTGCGCCGGTGTGATTTTCAGCGCTCCTGTTCCGAAACTAGGATCGACCGCCTCGTCAGCGATGATCGGCAAAACCCGAGAATCGAAAATGGGTGAGCGGACTTTTTCCCCGATCCAGGATCGGTAACGCTCATCATCGGGATGGACAGCGATGGCTACATCGCCCATGATGGTCTCCGGCCGTGTCGTAGCGACTTCGATAAAAGCTCCGGCAGTTTCAACAACGGCATAGCGTATATAATAGAGAAATCCCATTTGAGGTTTCATGATGACTTCTTCATCGCTAAGAGCGGTCAAACTCACAGGGCACCAATGAATCATGCGCTTCCCGCGATAGATGTAACCACGCTTATGAAGTTCGACAAAGCCGTGCCATACCGCTCGGCTATAGTCCGGATCCAAGGTGTGAACCTTGTGTTTCCACGCAGGTGAAATTCCTAATTTTTGCAGTTGCTGAAAAATCCTATTACCATGGCTGTCACGCCACTCTTGAGCTCTTTGGACAAAGGCTTCTCGACCGATGGTCTGGCGAGAACTACCCTCTTGGATGAGCATTTTCTCCACCTTCGCCTGGGTCGCAATACCGGCATGGTCGGTCCCAGGTACCCATAGGACGCGCTTACCTTCCTGTCGCGCACGGCGGACGAGGATATCCTGAATCGTATTGTTCAGCAGATGTCCCATGTGGAGCACACCCGTCACGTTGGGCGGCGGCATCAT
>JAITIW010000060.1 GCA_031279255.1 Puniceicoccales bacterium | reverse complement strand
AAGGGGAAGAGCAACCGAAAGCTGCCACAAGAATTTGAAATATTGAAGAAGAGATATTGAGGATCACATCCCTGGGCTAAGGGATATTTTGCTGTAACTGTGGGAAATGTGAGCAGTGAGGGTATTCAAGAATATATAGAAAATCAAGAGGTGCATCATACGTCTGGAGATTTTCAAATACCAGGCCTCTGACATTTCATGTTTTTAATCTGTTTTGCAAGCGTTTATGCGATACTATCGCCTGAAGGCGATAATGGTTGATGAAAGCAATAAAGTAACAACATCTAATATTGCTCAACAAGAGCAAAAATCACTTGCCTTCTTCTCGGGCGATTTCAGTGTTGCTGGCAATGGATCGCAAAAGCTTTTTTCTCGGATTACTCTGTCTATTGGGTGCTTTCGCACTGATGTATTGTCAACGCACTCAAGTTCCTCCTTCTGTCCTCGATCCGGAAATAACGATGACGCAGATCACGACTCATCCCGAAAGCCTCTCGACGCCTTCCGATACGACGACATTTTTCGATACTTCACCTTCGGCGACGTATGCTTCTTGGGATCTCTCCACACCCTGTGTCACACTAGAAAACGAAGAGATTTGCGTCAAAGTTCATATCCAAAGCGCCGCCATTAAGGAAGTCATGCTCAAAAAATATCCCTTCAAAAAGGATCGGGCAGAACCCTTTATCTTCAATTATAATGCCAAAATCCCGGCTCTAGATCTTCAATTGGGCGACATGTCGGAAAAGCCGCATTATGAACTCGTCACGCATGAAGCGCAGCGGCTTCACTTTATAGGGCGTTATGCCAACGGATTGACGATCGAGCGCGAATATCGCCTATCGAATCCGGACAATCCCAAAGAAGACCCTTATGTCATCCATCATCGTCTGTGCTGGGAAAATCACGGTCAGCAGCCCTATCCACTGCAAGACGTAAAACTCTCTCTGGGCAGCATTCCATCGGCAGCCAGCGATACTACAGGAGATTTTCTCAACTTCGGCTATTTCAACGGAAAAAAAACTTTTTTCGTGAAACATAGCGAATTTGCCTCCAGTTCTGGATTCTTTGGCCTCGGTCAACGATCCACTCGATCCACCATCCAGGCATCTGATTCCATCCGTTGGGGTTCCGTTAAAAATCAATTCTTCACCTCTATCCTAACGCCCCACATAGCGGCTTCCGGCTATATGGCCCGGCCAACGGAGTCACTGGCTAAAGATCAGACGACAGAGACCCTGGAAGGCATGACGGGGGCCCTGTCTTTCCAATTGGGATGGCTTCAGGTACGGGAACAAAAGACACTGGATACCGAATTCTACGTAGGGCCAAAGGACTTCGTGCGCCTCGATCGACTCGGTCTCGAACAGGACCGCGTGATGCAATTCGGATTCTTTGGTTTCGTGAGCAAGATTCTATTCCTGCTAATGAAAGCCATCCATTACCTCATCCCCAATTGGGGGCTAACAATCATAGCTGTGACAATACTGATCCGGCTACTCCTGTGGCCCTTAACCCGAGCCCAAGTCCGATCTTCACAGCAAATGGCTCTCATCCAAGGACCTTTGAAACAAATTCGAGAAAAATATAACGACCAACCACAAAAATTACAGGCCGAAACCCTAAAGCTCTTCAAGGAACATCAGGTCAATCCAGCGGCCGGTTGCCTGCCGATTTTTGTACAAATTCCTATCTTCTTGGGGCTCTACAGCATGCTGCGGACAGTGGTCGATCTCCGATTTGCCGAATTTCTATGGATTCGCGACCTGTCCATGCCGGATACGGTGGCGCATATCGGTTCATTCTCGATCAATATCTTACCATGGCTCATGGGAATCACAACTTTTTGGCAAATGCGCATGACCTTATCACCCGGTCTCGACCCTATACAGCGAAGAATTTTCCAGTGGATGCCATGGCTATTCCTCTTTTTCTGCTATAATTTACCATCGGGATTGATTCTCTACTGGACGGTGCAAAACGTATTGAGTATTGTCCAACAACGTCATTTGGCTAAAAAAGCTCCGGTCTCTCCCAAAATACTGCCACATGAATCGATGAAAAAGACAAAAAAATCTTCCTCCAGACCTTCTTAAACCTTTATTTTTCCAAAAAATGTCAGGACATAGCAAATGGGCGACCACAAAACGTCATAAAGCAGCGGTGGATGCGAAGCGCGGGAAACTTTTCAGCATTCTCAGCAAGGAAATCACACTAGCTGTACGCAGCGGCGGAAAAGATCCGGAATTCAACCCACGCCTCAGAACGGTGATCTTTAAAGCCAAGACGGCCAACATGCCGGCTGATAATATCAAAAAGGCGATCCAGAAAGGAACCGGGGAAATTCCTGGCGTGATCATCGAAGAATTGCTCTATGAAGGCTACGCTCCGGGTGGTATCGGTGTCATCGTTGAGGCGACGACGGATAATAAAAATCGAACCACTTCCGAAGTCCGCAGTGTTTTTACCAAATGGGGCGGAAATTTAGCTGGTGCCGGTGCCCTAGCGTTTCATTTCCAACGCCTGGGACAGTTTTTGATTGCTTGGGACAAGGTTTCCGAAGATCATCTGATCGAAATCGCCCTAGCGGCTGGTGCGGAAGATGTCAAATCAGAAGAAGAATTTTTCGAAGTTTTATGCCCTATTTCGGCTTATGATGAAGTGGTTCAGGCGCTTCAGAAGGCTGATGTGGAGACGACATCGTCGGAAATTGTCTACGTCCCGAACAACTTAGTCGCCGTTCAGGACAAGGAAACAGCCCAGAAGATTTTACGGTTGTTGGATCGGCTGGACGAACTGGAAGATATCAAGAATGTCTATACCAATGGCGATATTCCGGACGAATTTACGGAGGAAGAGAACGAGTCATAGGCCGAGGATGGACAGCATCTCATAGGACGAACCTTACAGGCAGCATTGTCTTCGAATCTTGTCTCGGATGTCCTGGTGCTTTACCGCCTTTGCGCCAAGGCAAAAATGAAAGCTTCTGCTTTGCATTTTTTCTCTTAGCGCGGAGCCCGCGCAGCGGGCGAGAGCCCAAAGGGCTCAAAGGCGGTAAAAGCGACAACTTGCCGTGGATATCGTTAAACTTTAACGTATGTTGTCATTTATGGAGAAACGAGTCCCGAAACATTTTGTGCCGATTCCATTTTCTTATCACCAAGTCATCGAACTTTCGATCGACAATGTGACGAACCTGGGGATCGGTATAGGACGTATCGATACCTGGGTCGTGATGGTCCCCTTCGTCCTCACCGGAGAACGCGTCCGGGCACGTATTTATAAAAACCACAAAAATTATTCCGAGGCCGATCTGCTAGAAATCCTAGAATCATCACCCCACCGAAGGGAAGCAAAATGTCCGCTTTACGGCCTCTGTGGCGGATGCCAATATCAACATATCGTTTATGAAGAACAATTGCGGATGAAACAATCCCACATTCGGGAATTTTTCCATCGCTCCGGATGGACAGATGCCGCCGTAGCTCCCCCACTCTCAGGGCCTGAATGGCATTATCGCGACAAACTGACACCGCATTTTCAAAAGCCGACATTTTCGCAATTTCCGATCGGATTTCTCAAAAGAGGAAATCGCAATACATTGGTGGATGTCCCTCATTGTCCCATCGCCACAGAAGCCATCAATGCTGCTCTAACTCATGCCCGATCAGAAATTTACAAACAATGGTCTTCCTATCGCCATGGCCAAACATTGCTCTTTCGCGATGTCGAAGGCAAGGTCTATCAAGATCCAAACCATATTGTGGAACAAGACATTGGCAAGTACAGGTTTTTCTTCCGCGCTGGAAGTTTTTTCCAAAATAATACGCAGGTTTTATCTAAGATGCTGCCATATGTCATCTCCCAAGCGGCGGAAGACGCGACGGACTTTCTAATAGATGCCTACTGCGGAGTCGGTCTATTCGCCATATCGGCAGCTTCACATTTCAAGAAAATAGCAGGAATTGAAATCGATGAAGATGCCGTCGCACTTGCCCGCAAGAACGCCGCGCGCAATGCCATCGACCACGTGCAGTTCTTTCACGGGACAGCCGAAGCGGTTTTCGAGCAGATAACATTTCCGGCCGACCAGAGTGTTGTCATCATCGATCCACCTCGCAAAGGATGTGAATCGTCCTTCCTGCAGCAATTGATGCATTTTCATCCGAAAAAAATTATTTATATCTCCTGCGATCCCAGTACTCAAATCCGCGATTTAAGGGAGATGTACGATCAGGGCTATTACCTGCGTTCCATTCAGCCGGTTGATCTTTTTCCACAAACACGGCATATGGAAAATATCGTCACGCTATCGCGAGACTAGAAAATCTGAGTGGATGGGTGATGGACTTGAGGAGCGGTGGATCATGATGAAGACTAGGGAAATCGATCGTTTCGATGGTGAACCGTGAAGGACGGCGGATTTCAGATGATCACAATGCGGGAGCACCAGGATTCGTTACTGTCAGAGTCGGTTCGTTTCCAGAATGTGTCACTCAAATAAAAGATTAACGAAGAGAAGAAGAGTGAAAAAGAGGGAATGGAAAGAGGACACATAGGGGACATGAGGTGTCAGATGAATTGTAGAATAAGATGAAAAAGTTACTGCCTGATTTTGGCGATACCCTCTAGGCCCCTGTTTCCGTATTTTGCGGATTCACTGTGGCTAGGCCCCGGGACGCTCGCTTCGCGAGCAAGCGGCTTCAGCCGCTTAAGCCCTCTTCGAGGGCTGTCCCGGGGCCCAGAGCCTAGAAAATCGACATGCATGCATTGTTCTTGCAGCGCTTAGCCGAAGAGGATAGCACGCATAATGCAGCTCCCGCATAAGCCGATCACCTGTCATCGGTAATTCCTCTCGCTCGTGCTGTAGAGGCAAAGGCCATTAGCAGCACACTTCGAAATTATGATTCGGCCGAATTCCTTCCCTAAAGGATTACTTGTGAATTTCACTTCCCATCTCTAAAAACGACGAGTCGGTCTAAAAAGGCCGACTCGCGCTCCCCTAACTAAACCGTACTACCTTACGGTAAGGGGGTGTATGTTAGACCCGATTTCGCGGATATCAAGCAAGAAAATAAAAAAAATGTAAAATATTTTTATGCCCATTTTCCCAGTCTATATCAGGTTTTTTTAACTTTAAAAGAGTGGTCCATAATATGTTTGCCCAACATTTTTTCTGCATTTCCATTATTTTTTCGGTCTCAACCAACCTTTATCGCCGATCGTATTTTTCAATCCGATAATATTAATGACCAGATAGACGATGTACATCGTCGCCTGAGCGCCTTCATGGATTCGAAAATTATGAATCATGAGATAGCAATTGCTCGCAACCCATATGACATAACTGAGCTTAAAGCGCAGTGTCGCGTTATAATATGCCCCGAGAAGTGCCGATGAAACGGCTATCCAACAGACATAAGGGTTAAAGAGCCAACACATATCTAAATTCGTATCCATAATATATCATTACCACTGTATAGAAATTTTTCCATCCGCATCGACGGTGATCTTGCAATTCCGCGCCTGCGAATAGGTCAGAGAACAAAAGTGAGAAAAGGTCGCCGAGTCGATCATCTTTTCGAAAAGTTCGTCGATTTTTTTTGCAAAAACTTGGTCGGTCTCGCGAACGCCATCCTCCTGAAGCGTCTGCGGAGTGTCGCACGAATCACAGCGAAGAAAAATCACCTGATTATATTCCTGCTGCGACCATGCCGCAAGTGCCCCTTGAATGGCATTCTCGAGCCCAGAAGCAGGCCCTTGCCGTGTCGCTTCGGAGTAGACGAAGGAATCCAAAACACCCCGGTCGAGTACAAGATGGGTATAGCCGTGAGCCGTTGCTTCCAATTCTTTGACAGCTTGGCGTAGGGCGATGAAGAGCGTCGAATCGAGTGTTTGGCCTTTGTTGATCGGGAAGGGGCATTCACGGGCCGTTTCGCTGATGACGATGGCATTATGTCCGCTGCGCTTCAGTTCGGAACAAATGCGATGCGACAGTGTCGATTTTCCGCAACCGTGAGTTCCTGTGATGAGGCATTTGTAAATATTTTTCATATGCCAAGTTCTCTTGGCAGGGAGAAAGAAGAGATTCGTTATAGGGTCAATGATAAACGGAGAACATTTTGTGGACCATTGGATCAAAAATTTTGAAGCTCAGTGGATATCCTGACGACCGTTTCCATCTGATCGGCGGATCTGCCGCCTTTGAGCCCTTTGGGCTCTAGCCCGCTATGCGGGCTCGCGGTTAAGAAAAAATGCAAAGCGGGGGAGCTTTTATTTTTTCTCACCGCAAAGGCGGCAGACAGAAAGAAGTGACGTGGAAGCGAAGAAGCGGAATGAAAGCGGACGAAAGGCAGAATCAAAATTCTGGATACAAAAAGTAGAGCCGAATGTCTCCGATGCAAAAGGATTGTCATAACCTTTAAAAAACTTCCGATAAACCATATCATGTCAAATTTTCTCGTACGGAATCCGCAGCAGCTTTTACTACTAGCTGGTCCGTGTTCGCTGGAAAGTTCGGAAGTCTCATTAGAAGTAGCGGCATTTTTGTCCGGAATGCAAAAAAAATATCCGGAATTGCAGGTTGTTTTCAAAGGCTCTTTTGATAAGGCGAATCGCTCTTCTATCCACAGCTCAAGAGGAGTCGGGCTCTCAAAAGGCCTCGAGATTCTCACGGCGGTTAAGGCGAACTATTCATTACCGGTAACGACCGATTTTCATATTCCAGAGCAGGCGCAGCCTGTGGCTTCTATTTGCGATGTATTGCAAGTTCCAGCCTTTTTATGCCGCCAGACGGATATGCTCATCGCCGCCGCCAAAACCGGACGGACAGTCTCTGTCAAAAAGGGGCAATTCCTCTCGCCGAGAGAGATGAGACATGTGGTCGAGAAATTACGCGAAGCTGGTGCTCAGGAAATTTGGCAAATGGAACGCGGAGCATCGTTTGGTTACCAAAATCTCGTCGTCGATATGCGTGGATTTACCATCATGAAGGCCTTTTCACCGACGGTCATTTTTGATGCCACCCATAGTGTACAAATTCCTGGTGGCATGGACGGCGTGACGCAAGGCGAGCGTATCTTTACGCCTATTTTGGCTCGAGCTGCCTTAGCGGCGGGTGCCAATGGGCTCTTTTTTGAGGTTCATCCCGATGTTTCTCGAGCGACTTGCGATGCGGCCAATCAATGCCCGATGGATCGCTTTGAAGCCATTCTTCAGGAATGTATAGCGATTTGGAAACTTTGCCGTGCATGGGGAGAGCAGGAGATCGTTAAGTGAGCAACGATACATATCCTGAAAGCCAGCTGATAAGTAGCTTTTAGGAGATAAGATTGCCCCTTTTTAGGGAGGGGCTTTGATGGGAAGGCTGAAAGCAGAACTAGGGCTAAATGCAAGTCATGGAGGATGATCTTGACGAATCGAGGCCAGAGATAGCGGTGAAGGGTATTTTCTTTACATCCTAGGTGATAATTTCAGTTTTTTTAGTAGGATGAGGAAAAAGCGGTTGGGATTTTCCTTAGTAGAGCTGCTGGTAGTGCTGGCGGTAATAGCGATTTTATCGGCTTTGATGATTCCGGCTATACGGTCTGCGTTTCAGAGCGCCCGTCGAACAAGGGCCATGAGTTATATGAGACAAATCGCGATGGCTTATATGGCTACTGTCTACGATGGAGAGGGCACTAAAGCGGGTATCATGATCAATAAAGAGGGGGCGACGGCACATGATTGGATTAAAGTATTGGCGAAACGGGGCTATTTCAACGATCCGAGTTTGGTGATGTTCGACTTCGATTATCTCGTGAAATCCAGTCTGAACCAGGCCAATATCATGGGAATGATGGGGTGGATTTTGGGGGTTATGCCGCGTCGCATATATGACATCTCGCGTCAGGACTTGGATGAAGGTTTTGCTAAAAAACCGCTGAGCATCGTTGTTGTTGCCGGTGAAATATCGGCCCAGGAAGCTATGCCTATCGTTTGGACTCGTGGACTCAACGAGCAGGGATACTGGAACGAACCACAGGGCCCGCAAGGCGGGGTATTCGGTACTGCAGGCGGTATCGTCGCTTTTAATGATGGTTCTACGAAGTGGTTTGATGACCTTCATGGAAGTGATTGTCTCTTGTATAAATGGAATACAAAAGTGTCGACATTCAATATTTTCGAATGTTTTAGCCCGGATGTTCTTGTGCTGGATTGGCAAAGATCGTTGTGTTCGGGTATTTCGACATCTTCTGCTTCGGGACAGGAAGGAAATGGTTCCGAAGAGGTTCAAGGAAATACGGATGAAAACGAGGGAATTGTTTCTTTACCGGAAAATGATAACGGTGACCCTTTGGGCGATCCCGAAGACTCATCGTCTGTTGGGACAGAAGAGCCAGCTGAAACAACACCAAGTTACGAATCATTAGTGCCTGAGATTGATTTCCAAAATAATGATTTAATGAGTGCGGCTGAGGCATCAGGCGTGGGAGATGTGTTGGAAGGTATCTGGGATGTGTACGAGCAGCTGGATCTCGGTTCTGGTGCTGATAACGGGAGTGTCGATGGTGGCATTAGTCGCGCGTTTGAGGCATTGGCCAAAGCTTTGAGCGATGTAGGAATCTCCATCGACAGGAGTGAAGAGGTGCAAGTGCTCTATTGGTCAGGATTTTTAGGAGATGATGGGATGTATTACACCGATAATCAGGATGTCATGGGCCGTGATCCGGTGGAGGATGCCGAGGCGGTGCTTTCGACACTGAGTGGCATCGATGCGACGCTAGCAGAGGCTTATGATAATTTAGATATAGCACAAAAATTGCAATTTGCAGCCGTTATAGAGGCATTTTCTTCGGGTGATCATTCGCAGAGTATCGATACTCATTCGGATGGGATGAAACTGGCTCGTGCCTATCTGGCGAACCAGTTCTGGATAGCAGCGATGCGGCATACGATCTCTGGCGGCGCTGGGTGAATCATTAGCGATGGATGCTGTGCTGTTTTAGCAAATATTCGGATGCTTCAGTAGATTTGACCGCCTTTGAGCCCTTCGGGCTCGCCCGCGTAGCGAGCCGGCAGCCTGGGAAAAATGAAAGCCGCAGGGCCTTCATTTTTTCTAGTCTGCAAAGGCGGTCAAAAAAAGTAGTCCCGAGCTTTGTAATGCTTTGAGATTTACGCATTTCTTGATGGGCTCAATCTCAAAGGTTCTTGACAAACTGGAAGCATACAGGCATTCTGAGTCGGAAAGAAAAGGAAATGAGTCAATATTGATGTCAGAAGACTGTATAGAAGCATTGGGAGAAGTAACGCAGGTCTTGCCGGGAACGATGTTTCGCGTGACGCTCGAGAATGGGCATGTGGTTTTGGCTCACATTTCCGGAAAATTGCGGAAGAATTTTATTCGCTTGGCCAATGGAGATAAGGTACGCGTCGAGATGAGTCCCTACGATTTAGGTAAAGCCCGTATCGTATTTCGTCTGAAGAATGTGACGGTCGCGAGGAACACACCGGTACGCAGTTTTGGCCCGAAAAATCGTCGACGGAATTGAGTAGATGAAGTGTGTGCTACTTCCAATGACACCATCATGGCATTGGCAACTCCTTGCGGTGTTGCGGCCATAGCCAAGGTTCGTGTCAGTGGCCCTCGGACGAAGGAATTGGTCCAAGAGATTTTTGGAAAAAAAGAATGGGGGGCACGCCATGTCTATCACTCTAGTTTTCGCAATCGACAGGGAGAGAGATTAGATGAAGTCTGCTGGTTTTATTTCGAAGGTGAACATTCCTATACGGGTGAGGATAGCCTTGAGATCGACTGCCATGGTAATCCCTTGATCGTCCAGAAAATTCTTGAGGATTTGGAATTTCGTGCCTGTCGTTTGGCAGAACCTGGCGAATTCACGAGGCGCGCATTCTTGAACCACAAGATCGATTTGTGCCAAGCGGAAGCGGTCTTGGACCTCATCCATGCCAACAATGAGGAGGCATTGGCCCTGGCTTCGCAGCAGCTGTCAGGTAAGCTCAGTCGTAAAGTTTCTGAATTGAGCGAACGATTATTGCGTTTGCTGGCTTCTGTGGAGATGACGATCGACTTTCCTTCGGAAATGGATGATGAGCCAAAGGATGCGAACCATATTCGCGAGGCCATTGGGCAATTTCTGGAAGATATTCGGTCACTTCAGGCGATGCAGCGTGATTCAGAACGTCTGAAAAGAGGTACCAAGGTCGTGCTCATCGGTGAACCGAATGTCGGTAAGAGTAGTCTTTTTAATTGTCTTCTTCGGCAGGAACGCGCATTGGTCAACGCAGAGGCTGGCACAACGCGCGATTTCATCAGTGCGTCATGGATCTGTTCGGGTTATGTATTAGAATTATGCGATACGGCTGGTTTGCGTCATCCCGAGAGCGATTTGGAGCGGCAGGGAATTGAAAAAAGCATCACTCTGCTCAAGGAAGCCGATCTAGCATTGTGGGTGGTTGATCCGCATGTCCTAGAAAAATTCTCGATTCAGACGTTGCAGACTCATATTGATTTAAAGCGTGTGATCCGGGTCGAAAACAAGAGCGACTTAGGAACGGCAGACATGCCTCGAGCTGAAAATGGCTTAAGGACTGTGTCAGTATCGGCCAAGACGGGTATGGGTATCGATGTGTTATGTCTGTTGCTGGTGGAAAAAATTCGGGTATTGTCAGTGCATTGCGTACCATCTTACGGGATCAATGAACGTCACGCGAGCGTGTTTCGGCGTGTGGAACAGGTGCTCGCATCGTCATTGGTGCGCATGGATTCAGCTGATCTTGCGGTGGAATGTATGGCGAGCGACCTACGCCTTGCTCTGGAAATACTGGGAGAAATTACGAATCCCTATGACCAGGAAGCCATATTAGATCGATTGTTCGCTCAGTTCTGCATCGGAAAATAGCAAACAAGCTTTGAGAATATTTCTTATTCTTCCCAAAACTTATTTGAAAAACTTGGTGCCTGTGATCTGTAGTAATTTAGGCAATGCGGATAGCCATAGCACCTTGGTGAAGAGTATTGAACATTTGCTCTAGAAGTTTCATAACCGTCTCTTGGGCCTTAGCCGCATCTTGTATGCCGTCCCGAACAGATTGCTGAACAGAGCGTGTGAGTTCCGAGACCACTTGGCCTCGATGTGCTGCACCTTCCATTTCGGCCAGTTCCATTTTTATTCCACCGGTTACCATCGAAGCTATGAAATTCCCTGCACTTGAGAAAAGCTGCGCTTTAGACTTACCTAAATCAACATCTATTTCATATTGCCTGATGGCATTCTGTTTCATTCGATTTATTTCTTTTGGAGAATATTTCTGAGAGCTACTGACATCCACATCTGTATCAACTGATGTGACATCGGGTTGGGAAGCAGCTTCTAATCTATCAATTTCTTCCATTTGGGTTTTCTTCTTCGCATCTGCTTTACTGGCAGTAGCGACTGTGATAGCTGTGGAGACAACGGATGTGGTGAATTGAATAACAGCCTGGGTCATCATTGAGGCGGCTTCAAGTTGGCCTTTTTC
>JAITIW010000049.1 GCA_031279255.1 Puniceicoccales bacterium | reverse complement strand
TGTGCTTCACTGCTTCTCCTGCATCCGGGAACCAGCTCACGTATGCGAGCTTTTTCTCGTTCGGCCCGTTCATTTTCTCTTTGCAGTGTATCTCTGGCTTCTTCCAGTATTCCACACTCTTCCAAGTCCTCTTCTGTTATCTCGGATTCGTATTTCTGGCTGATCCCCTCTAGGATATCTGCCATCGTCCAATCCGCGAACGCCGAGACCGGCAACCACAAACAGCTGCAGCCGACGGCGCAGCTGGAGATTAATTTTCTAATTTTATTATTCATAATTCTTGTCTACTGTTAAGGGTTAATAAAATTAGAAAGAAGTCATACTGGTCTTTGGGAAAGAGGGATCAAGTGCTTTTTATGAAAAATATTCATTTACGAATTTTTTACATTTTCCATTGAAAAACTCCCAGCGGATTGTTTTCTCAGGAAAAAGCGAAAGACCTTCCGAAAAAAGCCTTTCGCTTGAAAGGGTTAATATTTTACGACCTGTGTCTTTACAACCTGCGTTGGTCAATATTGCGGCTGTCTCAGCGCAAAGACGGTGGAGGCATTTGAGGGATAGTAGAGTGCTTAAGAGGTGGGATATTTGCGAGACGGTGGGATGTTGAAAAACTGGTGAAGCATTTGAGAGTTAATGAGGCGCTTGGGAGATGGTGAGACGCCAGGGAGATGAAGTGCTTCCCCAGATGAGGAAGAAATGATCCTGGGAAGAAGCAGTGGCATTGGGCCGAAACCTCTTCGGTTTGGCCATCTGGAATGCCCAAAGCGATTACTGGGACCGAAAAGTATCGGCTAAGGCTACGGGAGTGTCAGCTAGAGGGTGTCGTCAAATCAGACAGCAACCTTTCCATCTCATTTCGCAACCCATCTGGTATGTCGTATCTTCTGTGTGTCCTTTTTTTTCTTCTGTGTGTCCTTTTTTTATTTCATCTTTCTTCCTCTCTTTTTTCCTTTGTTAACTCTTTATTTGAAGACATCCTCTAAGGCTCTACAGTGTCGGGGGTTTGTTGGGAAACAGAAGCGATGGTCATCAGCATCCGCTTGACCTATGGCCGGAACTTCTCTCCATGTAACATATCGGCTCAGGTGGTGAAATTGGCAGACACGCTGTCTTCAGGCGGCAGTGCCGCGAGGCATAGGGGTTCGAATCCCCTCCTGAGCACCAAAATGGCTAAAAATTTTAGCGAAGGGCCTTCTCGGTATAGCCATCTGGAGCGCCCGACATGGCTGTCAAGGTGCTGAGTTGGAGCCCATCGTTCGTTTATGGATTTACGAAGTACCAAAACTCCCCTATACTAAGGAAAGGAAATTTCAAGGGATAGGAATAATTTTTTTTGACTTCTGGTGAAAATTTTATTATCACTCGATAGCGTTCCTGGTATTATCTGGGTTGTTTCCTATGATTTCCGAAGATACAATTATATCCATTTTAACTTCAAAATATCTTTGGTTGACGATATTGATCGCGATCGTGGTCTTCATAGTGAAATCGCCATGGCAGGAGGATGATGGCTTTGAGGCCGAAAGAGAAAAAGCTGCTATGATGGCGAAATTGGAAACATCAGTGGCCAACGACACTGAAAAAGAAGATTTGCCCTTAAAGGCTTTGTCTTTCAGCCGAGAATATTGTGTGACGAATGCTTTAGTGACCGGATGGATCATTTCCTTAGGCTTGATCGTGATCATCCGCAGGATGTTTCGGGAGCTGACGCTGATCCCATCGCGCCGCCAAGCCTTGATGGAATGTATCCTGGATGGCCTGAAGGATCTGCTGGAACCCATTGTAGGAAAACGAGCCTTATCCTACGCATTCCCGGTATTGTTGGGTTACTTCTTTTTCATTTTGATGCACAATTGGAGCGGTCTTTTCCCGGGCATCGGTTCCATCGGCTGGTATAAGGGTGAATCTTTCATCCCGATTTTACGGCCCATGAACTCTGATCTGAATGCCACACTGGGCATAGCTCTGATGGCGATGATCATTTGGAGCTATTGTGTCCTCCGCTGCGTCGGTTTACAGGGTTTTTGTGAAGAAACTTTTGGGAATAAATCCGAAAAAGGTGGTATTTCTCCCCTCATATATCAGTTATTGACGCTTGTCTTTTTAGCTGTGGGATGTATCGAATGTATTTCTATCGCCTTTCGGCCCATTTCGTTATCATTCCGATTGTTTGGGAATGTATTCGGGGGTGAGACGCTTTTACACCATATGTACGGTTTTGGAGAATTTTTGACTTCTGGGAATTTTGTGCAGACGGATCTTTACCGGATGTTATCCGGAATATCATCTCAGGTGGCACATGGGGTGAGTATTTTTCTCTCCTGGATCGGCTATCTCTTGCCTTTGCCATTTTATTTTTTAGAATGTCTGATCGGTTTGATTCAGGCCTTTGTCTTTACTTTATTGGTCGCGGTTTACATCGGCGTTATCTGTCATCATGATGGAGAAACACCGGTGAATGCGGCGGCAGAACTTCAATCCTAAACGGAAAAAATTATGATATTACAAACAATAGCAGCAATTACGGGCGATTTTGGTCGCGGGTTAACGGGCTCGCTGGGCTGTTTGGCTTCTGCTTTCAGCGTAGCGATGATTGGCACTAAAGCCGTAGAGTCGGTCGGTCGTAATCCAGGAGCCGCCGGCAAAATTCTCGTACAGTCTATCCTGGGCATGGCTTTGGCCGAAGCGGTGGCTTTTTATGCCCTTTTTCTTTCTTAAAACTATGGTAGATTCGGAATGAATTTATAGAAATGATCCATTCTCAAGAAGATAAAAGTGGTGTTTAAGGAAAGAATTTTGCTCTAAAATCAGGCCAATTTTGATGGTGTTTTTGCTAAAAACTTCCTGTTATTTTGCCTTTGATGGGCAGGCATTGCTCGATTTAATCCATCGCTTTGGCATCCGATGGGATTTACTTGGGCTACAAAGCATCAATTTTATAGCCATGGCGATGATGCTTTATGCCTTTGCCTTTCGGCCGGTCATGCGGCTGATGGAGGAGAGGAAGAAGAAAATTGCGGCCGGATTGGCGCAGGCCGAGGAGGCGAAGGATAGGCTGTTGGAGGCTGAGAAATTGCGTCAGCAGATGCTCAAGGGAGCTCACAATGAAGCGCAGCAAATCGTAGCCAGTGCACGTGGACGGGTGCAGGCCTATGCACTGGAGCAGCAGAGAATCGCTCGGGTACGGGCAGATGGCTTGATGGAAGAAGCTAGAGAAGTCATTGCCCGAGAAAAGGAACAAGCATTTGCGGAAGTTCGCCGTGAGATGAGTGAAATCATAGCTGATTTGGCCGAGCGCGTACTGGAGGGGCATATGAGTGTATCCGAGCGTGAGCAATATGTGCAATTGAGCAAAGCTTGTTTGGAAAGGAAAGCGACGCAATGAAAGTAGTGGGACGCTCATGGCATAGAGTTGCTGATCTGTTGGCAAAATATTCGTGGGATCCATCGCAACCGGAAAAACTTTCGCATGAACGGGTACAAATTATCCTGGGCATTATAGCGGAATACAAAGCACGTAATGCCTTCCGTCTACGACGTCTCTATGTGCGTTCGTTGAAATTATGGTTTCGTGATCACTGTGTGACCATTGAATTCTGCGGACCCTATGACCTCTCTTTTTTCGAGTCCTTACGCCGAACGATTCAGGATAAGACTTCTCGTTCCTTGAGCTATATTACCCATGAAGATCCTCTGTTATTGGCGGGTTTTCGTGTGCATTATGGCGATAACGTCTGGTCGAGAAGCGTAAAAGATAGCCTGGATACTTTCCGACATGCGATTCGGCTGAAAAAATAGTGCCGAGGAACTACGCACTATTTACACCACCTTTCTTCTGGAGAAACTTTTGTACGAAAAGTGAAGAGGTTTTTTGGCATATCCGTTAAAACATTTTCTTTTCTGTCGAAGGAAGCGCTGAAGTGAATGTTAGGAGGACATATTCTCATGCTGGAACGCAGATGAAACTCTTGCAGAGTCATAGATCTTGGGATACGATTCAACCACTATGTACCCTATGTTTATTGGCCATAGGTGTTGCGGCGATCTATTCGGCACAATTATGCTTCGTCGGCGGGCAGTGGAAGGTTCAAATCCTATGGGCTGGCATAGGTATCGTGATTTATATCATAGCGGCTCAAGTAGATTACGAATTTTATTTAAAGCAGGCCCATTGGATTTATATCGTCAGTATAGGATTATTGTTATTGCTTTGGACGCCACTGGGCGTGCGTCGTTTCGGTGCCGTGAGGTGGCTCCATTTGGGTGGGTTACGCTTTCAGCCTTCAGAATTGGCCAAAGTGGCGACGTTGTTCATGGTAGGGAGCATTTTGGCCCGATCGGAACTGGGAGAAGTCAAACGTTCCTGGCAAACATTAGGGAAGATAGGGCTGGTGTTATGTTTACCGTCGGTACTAATCTTTCTGCAGCCGGATCTGGGCTCTATGTTGGCCCTTCCTCCTATGGTATTTGCATTGCTATTGATTTCGCCCCTTTCCGGGAAATTTTTTCTCAGTGTTGTGGGAATAGCTGGGGTGATCATCTCGGTAGTCACATGGGATATTTACGTCTATCGGCTCTATCTCGATGAACATCATCTCAATCCTTTAAAAGATATGGGCCAGTATGAATCTCATTCGTGGCTTCCGTTGAAGGATTATCAGCGAAACCGTATACTGGCTTTTGCATTGCCGCAAGTCGTAGATCCGCAGGGTACAGGAATCAGTTGGAATTTACGTCAGTCGTTGATTGCGATTGGTGGTGGTGGATGGGAAGGCAAGGGGTTTTGCCAAGGAAATCAATCGAAGTTAGGATATCTTCCGCAATCGGTTGCTACGAATGATTTTATTTTTTCAGTTATGGCGGAGGAGCATGGGTTAATGGGAAGCCTAGTGGTGCTCTTCCTCTATGCCATGATGATGGCCAATGGTTTTCGTATTGCCTATAGGGCACGGGATAGTTTTGGTAGTTTTATAGCTGTCGGAGCTGTCGTCCTTTGGATGATCCATGTGGGTATTAACATCGGTATGACATTGGGATTGATGCCGATTACGGGTATACCGCTGCCTTTTTTGAGTTATGGCGGTTCTTTTTTGGTACTCAGTTGCTTCTTGCAAGGAGTACTTCAGAGTATTTACCGCTATCGGTATCATTATACATGAGCTGTGATGGGAATTTTTAAAAAATATTAGATATGAGGAGAGAACAACATACGGACGTAGAGAAAGAGGATACATCATCCCTAGATCCGGACATTTTAGAGGCGTTGAAGGAAAAACCGATCGAGAATACGCAAGATGGGTTAAGTAAACGGCAATTGCAACGCGAATCGGGTCAACGCGCGAAGGATCAGCCTATATTGCAACGCATCTTGAAGACACTGACGCGAAAGGATAAGACATTTCGAGAGATTATCTTCAATAGTGAGTCTTTGGAGCGCCGTGTCGCGTTGTTGGAGGATGGTGTTTTGGAGAATTTTGAGATCGAGCGGAAGGATAAGTGTCGCATGGTGGGTGCGATTTTTAAGGGGAAGATTCAGAACCTGGAGCCTGGTCTGAAGGCGGCATTTGTCGATATTGGCCAGGAAAAGAATGCTTTTCTACACTACTGGGATGCCCTGCCGGCGGCCAATGATACGAGTATCGAAGTCGTACGGATCAATGCATCCCAGAAGACACAGGAGCAGCAGCGCTATACCGTCAAGGATATTCCGAAACTCTATCCCGTCGGGGCTAAAATCATGGTTCAAGTGACTAAGGATCAAATTGGCACTAAGGGGCCTCGTGTCTCGACCAATATCGCTTTGCCGGGACGTTTTCTCGTCTTCATGCCTTTTTCTGATCAGTGCGGAGTATCTCGAAAAATAGAAGATCCGCGGGAACGGGAACGGCTCAAATCCATTATCCGGAAACTGACAATCCCTGAGGGAACGAGTGTCGTCATACGTACGGCAGGCGAAGGCAAGAAAATCCGCTATTTTGTACGAGATCTTCATCTGTTGCTGCAGAAATGGGAAGAAATTCAGCAAAGGATGGAGCAAAAGAGTAATTCCTGTCTTCTCTATCAGGAACCGGACGTGATTGAACGGACGGTTAGGGACTTTCTGACGGAGGACATCGATCGTGTGATCGTCGATGATGAAGAGGATTATCGGAGAATTGTGGAACTCGTCGGTAAGATCTCTTCACGTGGAAAATCGAAAATCACATTGTTCCAGGATAACATTCCTATTTTTGAGCGTTTCAACATCGAGCGACAAGTGGAACAGATCTTCATGCGCCATGTCGCGTTGCCATCCGGTGGAGAGATTGTCATCGACGAGACGGAGGCACTGATCGCCATCGATGTCAATACGGGGAGTCATCGGCGCCAGGATAAAGATGATGAAAATCAAAGTTTTATCTACCAGGTCAATGCTGAGGCCTGTAAAGAAATTGCTCGTCAATTGCGTTTGCGAAACATCGGCGGATTGATCGTGGTCGACTTGATCGATATGAAATCCCGCAGTGACCGTAATAAGATTTATCATCTCATGTCCGAATTGATGTCGGAGGATCGGTCACGCAATCAAATTTTGCCTATTTCTTCGCTAGGAATTATGCAGATTACGCGCCAGAGGCATTCCCAGAGCACGGCTGGCGATATGCGTGCGCCATGTCCTTACTGTCAAGGTCGCGCTTTTCTGAAGTCGCCACGTACCATGAGTTCCGAGATTCAGCGAAAGATCATCAGTGTCGTTAAATATCGACGTCAGCGAGAGGATAAAAAAGAGCGCATCGAGATTCGCGTACTTCTGCATCCGCAGGTCTTGGAACGCCTTCGGAATGAGGATGAGGCGCTTCTGTTGGCGATGGAAGAGCGTTATAATATCCAATTGAGTTTCTGCGCCGACGCGACATTTCATATGGAAAATTTCCGTATTTTGGATTCCAAAACTTCTTTGGATTTACGTTGAATATGATACCCGATTATCCCTTCCGCGTGGTGATACTCTGCGGCGGCTCATCGAACGAACGGGCCATATCGTTGCGCAGCGGAACCGCTGTCTTTCAGGCACTGTCCCATCACTTCCCTTCAGAAATTTTTGCACTGGAACAGGATGAATTGCCCTCGAGTCTCGATCCTCGGAGAGATATTATTTTCCCACTCATTCATGGAAAATTTGGAGAAGATGGTGAATTGCAAGCGATTCTGGAACGTGATGGATTTTCTTATGCCGGCAGCGGTATAGTGGCCAGTGATCGCTGTATGCACAAATTACAGGCAAAGGAAAAACTGCGGGGATCTTCCCTACTCTTGCCGAAATGTATGGCTTTTCAAGCTCCTGATTTTCCGTCCTATGCGGAGATATGCAAAAGCTTTGATGGAAAAGCTTTTGTGGCAAAGCCTGAGAATGAAGGCAGTAGTATCGGTGTACGTAAAATTTTTTCCGAAAGCGATTGGTCACGGTTCTGTTCCCAGATCAAAAGCGGATTGTGGATGGTCGAGGAGCATCTCGATGGGAGGGAGATCACCGTCGCCTACCTCGATCGGTATTTATTACCGTGTATTGAAATCCGTCCAAAAGATGGATTTTACGACTATGAGCATAAATATACTGCTGGTGTAACGGAGTATTTATGTCCAGCGCCACTGGAAGAATCGGTGACGCAACGCATTCTATCGGATGCCGAAAAAGCATTTCTTTATAATGGATGTCGCGATTTCGCCCGGGTGGATTTCATCCTGATGAATCATGAATTGCCTTATTTTTTAGAAATCAATACGATTCCAGGCATGACGGAAACGAGCCTATTGCCAAAAAGCGCTTTGGCAGCTGGCTTAACATTTGAGCAACTCTGCTACGAGATGATATATCCGGCGATTCGTCGCTTCGGATTTCAGGATCTCCCTCCACATGCAATGGTTTAAGAGGCGCATAACATCTTCTTGGATAAAGGGTAAAAAATGTTTACCCGAAAGACCTCTATTGCGTCGAATATTGTGGAAATGCGTCGTTTTATCTCTTGTCTCAGCTCTTGCGCTGTGTGCGGCTCTGTCCTGCTATCGGTGGGTCATCCGAGCCCATCACCAGCATCGATTCCGACTTTACGATCAGCCACTGCGTGAGGTACGCTTGGCAACCGATGGAGTATTATCGCCGACCTTGGTGGCTCCTTATGTCGCTCTGCCTATGGGGATAAGCCTTATGGACATCGATATACAGTCCCTGAAACGGCGTCTGCAAACACTGGAGCAGGTGCAGTCAGCGGAAATCGAACGCCATTTTCATGATCAGAGCCTGCAGATTACGCTCCGGGAAGAAAAACCCTTTGCCCGCGTAAGATTAGAGCAAGGCGGAGAAAAAGAGACTCTATATGTTGGGGAAAGTGCCAAAGTCTTTCATGGGTTCGGTTTTACCGACACTAGCTCTCGATCGTTGCCGTTCTTGACGGGTCTGGATCTTCATAAAAGAGCGATGGGGAATGCCTATGATTTCGGCTGTGACATCACACCTATTCGCGATTTTCTAGGACAATGCAAAAAAAATTATCCCGAAATCTATTCTCAGATTCGCTATCTTTCTCTGGCCCATTGGGATCCCAATGGCGAAGCGCGTTGGTCACGCCTAGAGCTTGCGACGCAATCCGTAAAAAGGATTATTTTTTCATCTCACTATTGGGAAGAACAATTCCAGCGACTCCATTATTTGCTAAAAGATGATCATTTAAAAAAATGCTTTCCAATAGAGCGTATCGATTTACGTTTAGGTCAGGAAGTCAGCATCCGTTTAAGACATAACAGGAGGTAAGTATTATGAGTTTTCCAGCATCTACGTTATTCGATTGGCCAAAATCTTTAGAAATTTTCTCGCACTATTTTTCGATGGAAGAAGAACCTTGGCTCTGGTTGCCCAAGATCGAAGGAGCATTAAAGGCCGTAATTCCTACGCTTTCTGGCACTAAGCAGGACATTCCGCCGAACGTAGCGGTTGGGAAAAATGTCTATATTCATCCCAGTGTGGATTTGCCCCATATGGCGACGATCCTCGATAATGTCTACATCGGAGAAGGGACGAAATTGAAACCGGGGGCCTATATTCGCCAGAATGTGATCATCGGT
>JAITIW010000051.1 GCA_031279255.1 Puniceicoccales bacterium | reverse complement strand
AAGCTCTGGGCCAATGTCACCACTTCCGGGATATGACCGGTTGGCAACGGCGTCACATCCTCTATCTTCGGATACACTCCGGCAAAAATATTATTCAGAAAGTCCAATAAAATATCCTTATTCTCCTTCCCAAACAATTTCCTGAAAACGACGTCATTCTTCGGGTCTAGAAATCTTCTCATGGTACGGTGATTATTTCGCTCTCATTTTAATTTTAATGCTCAACTTGGAAATGAAAAAACATTTCTCAAAATCAGCGATTTCATCGGCATCGGACCTTACCTCAACGCCGCTTACGCCGAAAGAGCTGCGATAATGGTTTCAGTGGCGTTTGTTTATAGGGTTTGTCCTTTATCTCCTTTTTGGAATGAAATTCTCTGAAGGGAATGGTTAGCGGAACTCCATGTTCCAATACCCGATGGATGATGATGGCGATGGACGCCAATTTTCGGGGCTCTTTCTGGTAGGCACAACAAAAAGAGACATGCGTTATGGGAGGCGCAACGGATAGGCAACACACCCGACGTTGAACAGAAGCTGGCCAAACCGGCTTAAGGACAAAACCATTGGGGAATTTTTTGGAATGCAAAGCACCAGCGGCGTTGTCATAGTCATAATCTTCTTCGAAATGCACATTTTTCTCGCCACAGAATCGAACGACCAGATCGCAATCTTCTAACGGCGTCGAAAAGAATTTCTGAAAAGGCAAAAGATTGTAGTAAACCTTTTGTTCCTTGTCTGTATCGTGAAAAATGGTCTCTTCGTACAAAAAAGGCACACGTGGCTTTTTCCTGCCGGTGATACTGACTGCAAAATTAAAAGCTTCCTTGACACCAGGTGTCCAAAGGGCCTCATCCGCATCCAATTTATAATATTTCGTAATCATAACGCTTGCATTCTTTACACCTCAAATATAAAAAGGAAAGCCTAAACATCGGGAATGAAATCTAAATTCTCAATTTTTAAAAAAAATACGCGGAAATCTACACTGCATCATTCATGATTCACTTCTCATTTGGGCCTCCATTTACAGCAAGCTCTGCTGCACAAAATCGAGGAGTGAACGGGCGCGGATACAATTTCCTTCCATAATATATCGTTCAATTCCTGGCGTGATGGCCTGGCCGGTTTCGACCCAAACGGATTGGATACCGGCATTGATGCCCGACAGGATATCCGACTCCTTGTCGCCCACCATGTAGCCATCATATGGCGATAGGTGATATTTCTCCATCATTTCCAAGATGAAGTGCGGAGACGGTTTGCGATAATGCGAGGGTTCATCAGGCATTTCCGGAGCGACGCATATTTCCTGAAAGAGATCATGACCTAACCCGATCAGCTCCAACAATCGTTTCTGACATTGCTCCAGCTGTTCCCATGTGAGATATCCGCGATGGATCCCGCTCTGATTCGTCACGAGAAACAAGATGTATTGCCGTTCTCGTAAGATCCGAAGCGCCTCCGGAACACCTTCTATGAGCTGGATTTGTTCTGGATCGGAAATATACTCGAAATCGACATTTAATGTCCCATCTCGATCGAGGAAAACGGCTTTTGGCATGGACTTTGAATAGGTTGGTCTTTGGATCTTAGTGCAAAGAGGATATTACATCATTCGGGAAATGTTCAATCTATTTAAGAAATTTTGCCAAGGATTCTCCAAGACGAAGCAGCAGCTTTTTGGGAAATTAGGGAGCATTTTCCACTTCGATAAGCTTCATCCTGAAAATCTCGAAATGATGGAAGAAGCTCTCTATGCCGCTGACTTCGGTGTCGAGACAAGTGAAGAGATCATCGCCCAGATCCGCCAAGCTCATCGGGAAAATCGAAATCTCCAAAAACAGGATATTATTGTCCTTGCGACGCATGTTCTTCAAAAAATACTTCAGGGATCGGAGGGTCGCCTTCCGGCTAACACATCTCACATTTCGCCGGAAATTCTCTATCTCGTCGGTACCAATGGGTCGGGTAAAACCACCACCGCTGCCAAATGTGCCTATTATTTTCAACAACAGGGCCGAAAAGTCATCGTAGGAGCCTGCGATACCTTCCGCATGGCCGCCAATGAACAGATCAGCATTTGGTCGCAACGATTGGGATTCGAGCTGGTCTCTAGCCAACATGGAGCCGATGCGACCGCTGTTGCCTATGATACGTACAAAGCGGCTTGCCATCGCCAAAAGGATCTCATCATCATCGACACAGCGGGGCGACTCCACAATAAGGACCATCTAATGCAGGAACTCGTCAAGATGAAACGCGTCTTACACAAACACATCGATTCCTCCTGTGAGTATACGTGGCTCGTCGTCGATGGTAGCCTAGGTGCCAATGCCATCTCCTCAGCTCAACAGTTTCATACGATGCTTGGCCTCAGCGGAATGATCATGACGAAGTTAGATGGAACGAGCCGCGGAGGAGCATTGGTGGGGATTTATCGGCAACTGCACATTCCTATCTACTTTTTGGGCCTCGGAGAACAAGCGGAAGATTTACAACCCTTTTCAAGCGAGGACTATATCCGAGCCTTGTGGGAAGATGTTCCTGAAGCTGGAGATTGAAATTCGTCTCTCATATCGCCATTATTATTTCTATGCGCTGTCCAGAATGCCAACATCCCGATACCAAGGTCACCGCCACGCGCCTACAAGAGGAAGATAGTGTCGTGCGACGCCGGAGACGCTGTCTGCACTGCGGTTATCGATTTTCTACACTAGAAACGTGCTGCACGACGGATCTTATCGTCATCAAACGCGATGGATCCCGCGAGACATTTGAAGCACAAAAAATTTTGCTGGCTTTACAGAAAACCTTCAAAAAGGATGTACGTAGCGACGAAAGCGTTCGACAATTACATGAACAGATCGTCAAGATCATCCGGGAACAGGAAAAGCATTCCATAAGCTCCCAGATGATTGGAGATATTGTCCTTGAGCAGCTGAAGCAAATCGATCCCATGGCCTATATTCGCTTCGTAAGTATTTACAAGAACTTTCGGACAGCGGCTGATTTTGCATCGGCAGCTCAATCTATTTCGCAGGAAACTTGAGCCAGTTTTTCGATTCAGACGATTTGTTTTTTGGCCGCCTTTGCGGCTTTGGGAAAAAATGAAGAACTTCATTTTTCTTCAAAGCCGCAGCCCGCGCAGCGGGCCAAAGCCCGAAGGGCTTAAAGGCGGCCAAAATAGCGAGATACATCGATAGGGACACAGAAAACCTTGATCCTGCGATGGACTTCTACTTGCGTGTTCTTTTCTTAGACTTCACTTTACGATCCATCGCATCCGGAGACCGGAGCAAGGCCTTAAGGTTCTTCAAAAAGAAATCAGCAGCTCCTCTGGGTCCCATCAGAGGATCGAGAACATTCCGAAAAAGCTGGTCTTTCTTCATCTTTAATTTCTGAATACTCTCCTCCAATGTTCCACTACTGATGAAACGATAGACGATGGTAGAATGCTTACGCCCCCAACGATGAACACGGTCGATGGCCTGCCGCTCTACGGATGGATTCCACCAGGGATCCATGAGGAATACATAATCGGCTGTCGTCAGTGAAATACCGACACCTCCTGCCCGTAGACTGATCAAAATAACACCCGGCCCAGAAAGCTCTTGAAATTCTTGAATAATCTGTCCACGCTTCACGGTCGTCCCTGTGATCTTAAAAGAGGTAATGCTGGGGAAGCGTTCCTGTAACAGAAGCTCTATGTGTTCTAAAAACCGGACAAATTGGCTGAAGATGACAACTTTTTTCCCAGCCCAAAGCACCTCAGATAATTTCGACTCCAATTGCAATATCTTACCCGATAACTTCCAAGAACAATCGCCATCTCCCGTAACGAGAGATGGATCGCACGCCAGTTGGCGCAAACGCGTCAGTTGTGCCAATATCGAAAAACGATGCGACTCAAGTGACGAGGACCATTCTACCCGATATTGTTCCTGGGCACATTTAAGTGTTTGAAAATAAAGATGCTGTTGGGTGGGAAGCATGGGGCAATGCAGTTCGACTTCCGACTTTATCGGCAATTCTCTCAAAACCTCTTCTTTTGTCCGCCGAAGAACGAATGGACGCAATCCCTCCTGTAAATCTAATAAAGCCGATGCATCTCGCGTCCTCTCTTGAAACATCTTCCAAGTCCCCAGAAACCCTGGCATCAAGAAGCGGAACAAATTCCACAAATCTTGTAGGCAATTTTCGATCGGTGTTCCCGTCAACGCTAGACGCGTCTTGGCTCTCAATCCAAGGCAGATCTGAAAGATCTTCGTGTGAGCATTTTTAATCCACTGAGCTTCATCGAGCACGGCAAAATTCCAATTGGTATGCATTAATTCAGCCTTGTGTATTCTCAATTGCGCATAGCTCACAATGTACAGCGAAGCATTCGCAACACCATGTCCTTTCCCGATAATGGCGACCGACATATGAGGGAAAAATTTCTTGGCCTCATCGTACCAGATATCGACTACACTGGCTGGACAAACGACCAAAGAAGGTTCTTTGGAACGCAAAAAATCGATCACCATCAGTACTTGCAATGTCTTTCCCAATCCCATATCATCCGCCAATAGACCATGCAGATGATAAGATGCTAAATGGCATATCCACCGAATCCCTTCGATCTGGTAAGGCCGTAAAAATTTCGGAAATATGGGTAACGCGACTACTTTCGCCGATTGCGCTTCCGCCAGCCATTCCTTCAAGGGACCTTTGGTTTCCACATCCTTCGCCACCATGCCATAGGATGAAAAGAGCATATAATGTGGCAAAATACCTGATGGGAAAAACGGGACTGCTTGTTTCCACTCCGCCATCTGCCGTAAAGATTCCTTCGAAGGACGTACCCATCCTCGACGGGACAAAAAGATCGGCTCTTCCTGTTCTACCATCAATAGGCGACGCTCATTTTCCTGCAAACGCAGTCCCGGTACCGTCCAATTGATGGAAACATGTTCAGAATCCAATGCTTCGGCTTCTGGGATTAATTTCACAGTACGCACATCTTGGGCCACCAATTTGAGATCATCAGCCAGAATGACATCGCTCCATGTCTCCCAACGCGGTAATTCTTGGCGATAAAAATGGGCTATGCGCTCACGGTCATGCAAGGCATAAGTTCGCTGCTTATTCGTTGCCACAAATCCAGCTCTTTTAGCATGAAAGAGAAATCGGAGCCACATTCCTTTTTCCCTCTGATGAAAGGTATGCTCACTTTCGCCAGGAACGGGTGTTTTTCGAGGAGCAAGCGATAGAATGGTCACTTCCAACACATTCTCGTTCATTCTGAACTCCAAACGTGGCTGATCGGCTGCGAGAATTTTCTTTTTTCTCACACGAGCTATGGTATCGGGGGAATCGACAGCTTCGCCAATCTCACCTTCCGTTTGTAGATAATCACAGATTAATTCCTCAACACAGTGAAGCGTTGCGATCTGATAGCTTGTTGTTAAGAAAGTATTTTTGAGAGAAGAGTGACAACGCCACGGCTCGCGAGAAGCTTCTATAATGACATAGACGCGTTCCATCGGCGATTGAAAACGCGCCAGTACATCTTCTTCCTTTAGATCTAATTCAATACATGGCTGACTCTCATAGATCTCACGACCCTTCTGTTCCTCTACAGTGTTACAAAATTTCTTCTGCGGACGCGATAGACGTTCCATCCACGCATCGATGGCCGCAGAACTCCAGCGCTTGGGGTAAGAGGTAATCTGAGCATTCTCCGGCATTACAATATCTACCAGTTTACTATAAACTCAAAGCGGACACGCCGTTGGTAAAAAACCATAAGGCAGTCCAAATTCTTCAGCGATTCGTTTAGCCAAATTTTGAACGCCAAAAACCTCTGTCGCATAATGCCCGCAGAAGTAGACATTGAGCGCTCCCTCCTGAGCCAAAGCGTAATGATACTGCCGTCCTTCGCCCGTGATCAAAGTATGATAACCTTTCGCCGCCAAGGTCACGACAGCCTCTCCTCCGCCACCGGATAAGATCATGATACGATCGATGGTCTCTGGACCGAATTCCATACAGATGGAATCTTTAAACAGCGATTGAAGTTGCTTCCTTAAATGCGTCCGTGACTGTCCCCAATTGACGATAGCGGCTATGGGATGCAGACAATGACTGTAAGGCAACTCCCATGATTGGACTTCTGTTCCCAATGATGCCGCGATACTCGCATTATTCCCCATTACGGGATGCGTATCCAGCGGAAGATGGCTACTGTAAACCGCTATGTCATGCTCCATCAATAGGCGATATTTTTGGAAACGACTATCGATGACAGGTACCTGCGAACCCCAGAATAATCCATGATGGACGACGAGAAAATTTACTCCCTCTTGTATCGCCATCTGAATACTCTCCAGACTCGCATCGACCGCAGCTCCAACACGACTCACTTTCCCAGAATTTTCAAACTGAAGGCCATTAAAGGCTCCCGGATAGTCTGGTACGGCTTCTCGGTTGACATATGAGTCGCAAAATCGAACAATAGATGCAGTGGATACTATCATAAAAAAATAAAAATACGCAGAATCAAGATGCGATGTTTCACTTACCTGAGCAATATTTTTCTCTTCGGCCTACTAGTACCTTTTTCCGTTGCGGCCGGAGAGCCAACTTTAATGCCACTGGATCATGATAACGCCAGCCACGAATATCGTGGCGAAGAAAAAACGATCGTCGAGAAACAAATACAAACGGCACAGAATCAGATCCAAGAAGGTCGGTTCGATCTGGCACTCGCCATCTATGAAGAGCTCATGCGGCAGGATTTCCCCTTTACTTCGGAATCTCATGCCAATATGCTGGGGCGATACGTCTGGTTACAACTTCAATGGTTTGCCACAGAGTCGACTCATTCAAATCCGACCCAAACCAGAACTTCTGCACTACCTTCCCATGTGGGAAGCGCTCTGGACTTACTCCTAAATTTCTTACTCTTGAAAATCCAATCAAAACCAGAACTTCTGCACTACCTTCCCATGTGGGAAGCGCTCTGGAATGTCATACGAACGCTTTCTCTCCGCGGCCAATTCGAAAAAGCTCTGCAATTCTTTCAAAACGTGAAGAACATCGCGAACGATATTCCTTCGGAAGAAGTTTCGATCTATAATCTCTTCGTCGAAACTTACCTCTTATTTCAATGTCATTACGATCACACGAGCCACATAAAAGCTAAAGAACTTCTCGAACGTCATCATGTACTTAAAGACCCGTCGCTCCGGGAACACATCTATGCCTATCTTCTGCTCTACCTCGGAGAGCTCGAGATGCTCATGGGGAACGAAGAAATCGGTCTCCTGCATCTGCAAATCCTGCAAAAACATTTTCCGCAAACTTCCAATGATATTCGTTCGCGCATCTTCTTAGCCACATGGTATATGGAGCGTCATGCCCCTCCAAAAGCTCAAGAAATTCTTCTGGAATTCATCCAACGCCATCCACAAGATTCCTCTATTCCGCGCTTGCTCTACATTCTATCGCAACATATACGCCAACAAGGTTTTCAGTCTTATCACCAGGCCATTCATTATTTAGAAATCATCGCCAACTCTCACGTCCATTCCGAATTTTACGTCCCTACAAAACTCCTGGAAGGAGAACTCTTGCGAGAGTTACATCATTTTTTTGGAGCGCAATTGTTATATGAAGACCTTTTGAAAAAATCCATTTTGTCACCCACTCTGAAGGCCTGGGTTCAATTACTTCGCATACGGTGTGTCCTGGCTCTACACCCCCAGGAACATATCGAGCAGGAAAAGGCCATATCGCTCCTGAGCAGCATCGTCGATACCCAACAACTTCCCAAAGAACTGCGGGCCGAGATCCAATTCCTTCAAATGTTACTGCTCTTCGAGAATCGGCGTCTTTCCGAAGCAAAACAGATCACCAACCGCGTGGTTTCCGATTTCAATGCCAATGCCTCTCCTTCAAACAAAGAATGTTATTGGATCAAACGTATTCTTCGCATCGCCCAACGCATCGCAAAGTCCGAAAACGACATGGAAAATGAACGAAAATTACTCGAATTTTGGGAACGACTGAAATCGCATTAACTTGTCATTAGATCACGACACACCGCTCCGCCAAGAAATCGCATCATCTGTCGACGTCGACGGCTCTTTTCTGCACATGTGCCCCCAAGTTCCTTAATTTTTCCTCAAAATGTTCATAACCGCGGTCGACGTATTCCGCTTTCGCGATTTGCGTCACGCCTTCCGCCACAAGCCCAGCGATGTAAAGTGCCACACCGGCTCTCAAATCCGTAGCTTGCACCCTAGCTCCCCGGAGAGAACTTTGACATATCTTAAGAGCACCCGAAAAAATTTCCACGTGAGCTCCCATTCGTTTTAATTCTTCCGCATAGAGAAATCGCTTGGGATAAATGTGATCATAGATTTCGCTTTCACCCTGAGCCAAGGACATTAAAACGGCCATCGGTGCTTGCAAATCCGTCGGGAATCCCGGATAGGGAAGCGCATGTACCGCCGTCGCTCTTAAATTTTGACCTCCTAGGATCCGCATGCAATCTCCCGATAAATCCCAAATCGCGCCCATCTCCTGCAGCACAAAGAGCAAAGCTCCTAAATTTTCTTGCGGGAAACCTTGAATGATGATCGGCTGCGTAGCGTGACCGGCACAAAGTCCAATAAGTACCCACGTCCCCGCTTCAATACGGTCAGAGGCCATCATATGAGAAAATCCTTTCAGCGTATCGACACCCTCTATCTCTAAAATCGGAGAACCAATTCCCCGGATATGAGCTCCCATTGCGACGAGCAGCTGACATAATTCCACCACTTCAGGCTCACAAGCCGCGTACTCTATACGCGTAACACCTTTAGCCAACACAGCTGCCAGTAAAATATTGGCTGTACCGGTCACACTGCCACCAACCGGGCCACCGAGAAATATCGTAGCGCCCCGCAAACCATCAGGAGCTATCAGGATAATTTTGTCCGGCTGTACGGTTACATGAGCCCCTAGTGCTTCGAAGCCACGCAGGTGCAGGTCGATCGGTCGGTCGCCAAAAGAACATCCACCTGGGAATGGCATTTCAGCATATCCCTGATGCGCCAAGAGCGCTCCTAAAAAGTAAACAGAGCCGCGAATCTTGGTAATCAAATGACCGTCCGGAACTTTTTTCCCGCTTCCTATGACAGCAGATTGCAAACGCCAAGAGCCATCTTTCTGTTTTTGGATATCCGTTCCCAATGATCCCAACAACGACAACATGACTTCGATGTCCCGCAGCTGCGGTACATTTTGGACAAAACACGGATCCTTCGTCAATAAAGTAGCCGCTAAAACCGGAAACGATGCATTCTTAGAACCACTGACGGTCACTGTGCCTTTTAACCCATCCTCTATCCCCTCAATATACGCCTCCCAGCGTCGAGTTTTATCATTCATGGGTATTGATTACGGTCTAAAAAAACTATTTCTGCATAAAATTTTTTCGAGTACGTTTCGCAGCCGAGGAATGATTTCCATGTCTCTTTTTGTCCTCCACGGGCCGCTCTTCTGTTCGAACAGCGGGTGTGCGAGACGGATTTTTGAAATCTTTGCGAGAACGATTTCTCCTGTTACGGATCGTACCGGAAAGATCACGAAAACATCCCACTAATTTGCGCCACCATTTTGAAATTGTATTTTTCAAACAGCCCAGATGGCAGCGACCATGATCTCTACAAGAAGATGCCCTGCCAGATTGGGTACGCGGCTCCGTATGGGAAGAATTTCGTGCCTCTGTATGAGAAGAGTTTCGTGCTTCTGAACGGTGCCCTAATAAATCCCTATCTCTTCCCGATTGATTTCGCGACCTTACGCGATTGTCCGGACGACTATTTCGAGAGGGAGCTCGAGAAGGTGCCGTTGGCAATTCTTCTTCCAGCTCCTGACGATTTTCATCCAAGATACGAGTGGTCTTTCCAGGCCTCGATGTCGATGGCCCTCGCGGCGATAATTTTTGCGAGAGTGCGTCGCTGAAGACAGACTCGCGCTCGCTTACCTCTCCGATAACATTTTTGGCGGCCTGAGCACTATCCTGTCCAGCCGTTCGTGCACGTGGCAAACGCCCCCTCTTTAAAGGGGCCCGATGCGATTCCTTATGATCATCATTCGCAGATGTGGTGTGTGCTTTCTCGGCTGCGGTTTCTTTTTCTTCCATTGCAGGACCTTTACGGCCCGGTACGAATTCCTCACCGACACCTTGCGACTCTGTTATTTTAAATTCAGGCATAAATTTTGTGAGTTATAATAATCTTTCCATTCTTTTTAAAATCAAAAATGACGCTGAGGAATAGATCTTACTCACGGAATGAGATAAAAACTCACAGCGTAGGGACTATAAATAGATAATTTTTGCCTATTTGTAAAGAAATAAGCAAATAAATCTCCTTAAGCATTGACTTAGTGAGAAAAAATCACGATATATCCCCGATGTTTTCTCTTTTTAGAGATTCTAAATCATAATTTATCAATTCTTTATTATGAACAAATCCGATCTTATTGAAAAAACTCGTAACTTACTCAACGGGGGTTCCTGCTGTAAGTCCAAGTCTCCTTGTGAGGAAGGGGTAAAAAAAGTCCAAGCGGAATGCATTGTTAATGCTGTACTGGCAGCCATCTCGGAAGGCCTCAAAAAGGATGGGACTGTCCAAATCATTGGTTTTGGAACATTTTCTATCACAGAGCGCGCTGCACGTCAGGGTGTTAATCCACGTACGGGCAAAAGGATTCCGATCGCGGCCTCAAAGGGTATTCGCTTTAAGGCTGGCAGCAAACTTAAGGAAATTCTTTAAATTAGCTCGAGGAATTTTTTCATCATCTGTCGTGTTATTCCTCTGGAATAACACGATTTTTTAGTATTTTTTCACATCATTTTTATCATGGATACCCCTCATCGACCTTTAACTAATTTTCCGCCTGGAAGTTTACGAGAACTCTTTGCCATCGCCTGGCCGATGATCCTCTCATCGGCGGCTGGTTGTTTGATGATCGTCAGTGATCGTCTGATTCTCGCCCGCTACTCGCTGGAGACTTTTAGTGCCAACATCGCCTGTACTCCCTGCTACTGGGCCATATGTGACATCGTCATGAGTATCATCTCGATTGCCGGAGTGCTGGTCGGGCGCTACAACGGAGCACGACAATACGTGCATATCGGCCCTGTTGTTTGGCAAATGTTCTGGTTCTCGATACTATTATGGATCCCCATCTACTTTATCCTGATACCGCTGCTGCCGCACTTTTTGGCCGAAAATGTTCGAGAACTGGGCAGTGTTTATCTGCGCATTTTGTTCTATTTCTTGCCGGTGTTATGCGCTGGGTTCGGTGCCATCGGGTCTTTTTTTGTCGGCCGCGGACGGACAAAAATCGTCCTCGTTGTGACGCTTATTTCCATCGTCATCAATTTTGTGGCCAACGTGATTTTGATCTTTGGTTGGGGTCCCATTCCTTCTCTGGGCATCGCCGGATCGGCACTGGGAACAGGCATAGCTCAAAGCATAAGCTTTTGCCTCTTTCTTTTTCTCTTTCTTAAAAAGCAGTACCGGCAGATCTACCAAACCGGTAATGCTTCTCTGCGTTGGGAACTGTGGGGACAGTGCTTCTGTATCGGCAGCCCCAATGCGCTTACGCGGCTCATCAATTCTTTCCTCTGGGCCTGGATGATGCAGCTCTGCGTACAGTATGCTTCTCATGAAGAATTTCTACTTTACGGTATGGCCATGACCGTCTACGTCGCCTTCTTCTTTCTCATCGAGGGGACGGGTACCGGCGTCACCACCGTCGACTCCAATGCCATTGGGGCTCGCCAATGGGACGTTATCGCCCGCAATACCCGCTCCTGGGTGCTCCTATCCTTCATTTTTTGCAGCTTGCTCTCGATCTTCATGGTTTTCTATCCGGAGCCCATCTTCCACCTCTTCGCCATCGATCTTCAGTCGGGAAATCTGCGCTCGCTCATCCACGAATTTTTCGGCTGGGCTTGGTTACTTTTTTTTGCGGAATTCTTCCATTTCAACTTCTACTCCATGATCACCGCCTTCGGTGACACCATATTCCGGATGATCTCGGCACCGATATGTTATGGCCTTCTGGTGGCGCTGCCGGTTTACCACACGCTCCGCTACGGTTCTCATCGGGCACTGGCGTTTATTCAATATTCCCTGCTCAATGAAGTGACCATGAGCGTCCTCTTTTTTTTCCGCTATCGATGGCTTCTGAAAAACGCTCACCATTCTCCTTCTCGTCTAAAAGGCCTCACCTAAACCTCCTTTTTCAATCTCATCACGACACTTCATGAAGCGAATTTAACTCGCCATATTTACAGGAAACGATAATTCAGCACTTTATCATGTCAAAAGGAAGGGACACACAGCATTTATCCTTTAAGCAAAAATTCTTCCTGGTTCCTTTCCTATGCCTACTTCGCCTCTGGTTTAAATCCCTACGCCTTCGCGGAACCGCACGCCTCAAAAAATTTCTCCATGAAAAATCTTCGCCCAAAATTTTTATCTTTTGGCATAATCGTTTATTTCCCATCACGCGGCTCTATGAAATGTGCCACAAGGCGCACCCCATCTACGGCCTGGTCAGTCCCAGTAAAGACGGCGCATGGCTCTCTGCGATCTATGAACAGCTGGGGATTCCTTCCGTTCGTGGTTCCAGTCGACGCGGTGGACCATCGGCATTGCGCGATTGTGTCCACTTGATTCACGATGGAGCCAGTATCGCTATTACGCCCGACGGCCCCCGAGGGCCACGTTATAGCATCAAGGAAGGAACGCTCTGGCTTTCAGAAACGACCCATACGGCCATTGTCGCCATCGGTATTCATTTTCACCACGCCATACGGCTTCGTACCTGGGACAAGTTCTACCTGCCGCTTCCCTTTTCCCGCGTCTCGATGGATATGAAAATTTTAACTGACAAAAAGCTCCATTCCCCTACTGCTACATCTCCTCAACACTTTTTGCAAAAAGCTCTTTTCGACATCAACAAAGTTCAGCATTTTCAATTTCTAGAACACAATGGACAACTCCAGCCTCTCTCATCTTCCCTCTTATGAAACTGCTCGATTTCTTCGGCGTTTCACGGCACTCTCTCTGGATCTATTCCTGATCCACAGTATCTCGGTAAGTCTTTTGGTATTCTGGATCTTTCCTTCCTATTTTCACGACAGCTGGCAAAATCTCCTGAAGGATTTTCAACAACATGCCATGGTGCCTACGACGGACGCATCCGGATTTCTTTTCATGATGTGGAGTGGAATCAAAATAAATTTTCTACTGACATGGATCTATTTCGGCTTGAGTGAAGGATTTTGGCAGGGAAGGACTCTCGGGAAAGCTATTTTTTCCATACGGAGTGTTTCTAGCAGAGCTGATATGAACCCTCCTCATCTGTGGCAACATGTTCTCCGTTCCTGGATAAAGTCCATCGCCCTTTCCTCACCACTGCCATTACTTTTCCTCGATGGTTTGCCATTTTTCTTGCCGCAGACACAACGCCGTTGCCTACACGATTTACTCTCACAAACCTGCGTCGTTCTCTATGATGAAGAAAATTTTGTCACTTCTCAAGATACTCACAGCTGAATTTTAGCTGGCGGGGGAAGAGGGAATCGAACCCTCGACCTTCGGTTTAGAAGACCGCTGCTCTATCCACTGAGCTACTCCCCCATGAGGCCCCAGAACAACAAGCTGCGAGAATCCGTTTTAAAATCAAGAATGAATCCAACATCCCATCCATAGTACAGAATTTCCTATAGTCCTTCGTCAAAGATTCAACCTATACAACACTTCTGCCCGGGAAGAGCTATTGTGGAATATTTCGTCTTCTTGTGGAGTCTCTTCGCATAGGGATAGTTTTCAAAATCTTTCCATTCTCTTCACGAATAATCCCTGGATGTATATTTTTATACTACAAGACATATCGGGAGACGTTACAGTATTATCGACGTAACACAAATGATTTTTTGTTCATGGAAGAGTGCGAAAGTTTCCACATTTAAAGCGATCTTCAAGCATCACTTCTCTCTCAATGGTATATTTACCGCCTTTGAGCTCTTCGGGCTCTTGCTCGCTCTGCGAGCTGCGCCAAGGCAAAATGAAAGTTTTCATTTTGTCTTGGCGCAAAGGCGGTAACCCAAGTCACCAAAACCATTGAATGCATTCCCGTAACCAGTATCTCTGTCTACTACGATCGTCGTCTCTGTTGCAAACTTCGCAATAGAACTTTTCTTCAATTTCTCACATGAAACCCATCCGTCACATCACCGTCATCATCAATGAAAAGAAACCCGGCGTCCCAGAATGCCTTGAGGCTGTCCTGGCAAGCGCGCAGTCCATAGGACTAACCGTTGTTTACTTTCCACATACCATCGAACGAGAGACCATTCCGCTACCGACTGATCTGATCATTACCATCGGCGGTGATGGGACATTTCTCAGCGTCGCTGATTTCGCTCACGCGCATGATATCCCAATTTTAGGGATCAACAGCGGGAAATTAGGATTTCTGACGACGTTTTCCCTTCCCATTGAAGAGGGACTTCGCCGACTCCATGATGGCCACTACCACATCTCTCCCCGCAGCATCCTCGATGGACATTGTGAATCCCTTCACTTCTCATCACTCAACGACATCGTCATCAAAAGTATCCATCCGACGCATCTCGTCGACTTGCAAGCATCCGCCGATGGTCAAATGATCAACGAATACTCGTCCGATGGTCTTATTGTAGCCACACCGACTGGCTCGACGGCTTATAATCTCTCGGCCCGGGGGCCTCTACTGCACCCTCACCTGGATGCCATTCTCCTGACGGCCATTTCTCCGCATTCTCTCAGCGACCGCAGCCTCATCCTACCGCCATCGACACAGCTCATGATTTCATGGCCACCGGAACAAGTCCTCATCGCCCATGATGGATGGATGATCGACCTCCCAGCCCACGCGAGTTCCTTAAACATCACACGATCCGCCAAGAGACTCTCCATAATTTATTTCGACGACATCGATTTCTTTAACCTCCTGCGCCATAAACTACAGCTCCGCAGCAAAGTTCGCTGAGAAGAGACCTTGATAGATAAGCAGAAATAGGTATACTGATTGCGGTATGACTGATGCTACTAGATTCAGTGGAGTACATGAAGCTACGGCTGCTCCGCCAGCTCCACCAAACCCTGACGAGCTTGTCGCTAGTTGCAGAAATGGATTAATACACGTATTAAACCGAGCTGGCCTTCAACAAAATGATAGTGAATTAATCGCCGATACACTCTCTCTAACCATCGCCACTGCTTTGCGAAGCTCTGGCGACTCATCGGCAGCCAGTCAGGGAATCAGTTCCGCTGTTCAGAGGTTCGTTGGAGAACTGCAAAACCTAGGCCATGCCCCACTGGACAGGTCCGGCCTTTGGTCTAAAATTTTGGGAGCTATTACCAATTTCCTTCATTCTCTTACCGGAAGATCTGCACAGGAAAGTACTGTCGATGTTGCAGAAAATATCACTAACCAAATGGCACAAGATTTTTCAAGGGCAGAACTCTCTGATCACGAACGTCATGAAATTTTTGCCTCTTTCAAAGAACTTTGGACCGATCAAATCCTTAGTGGTACACTCGAGCCGAAAGCTCGTATGGGTATCTTACTCATGGCTTCAAGCATCTCTGTCGATGATACCCGACAATGGCTAAAAGATATGCCAGCCAATTTAAAAACTCATCTTTTGGAAGGTGGAGTAGCAGAACTCATAACGACAACCCTTTTCCATCCCGGAGCATCCACAGATAATATTGATCACATTTCACCCACTGTTCTAGAATACGCTTATGAAGCTTTAAATTACGGTCACGTTCAAGCAGCACATGACGAACGCGAAATCATCCCCATCGACCAATGGAACGGACTCACATCAGAATATGGAAATTTTATTCAGGAAGCTTCAAGAGGATATTGCCCTAGGCCAGGAGCAAGATGTTTCCGAAGCGAAGATAACACTTATGTGGGGGAAATTTTCCAAGGTAGTCCTTTATCTCAGCTAAATGCAGCAGCATTCGGCATCAACCTGGAAACTCTCCCCGAAGAAGATCGACGGAATCCAGATTTAAAGATCGTCCCACTTTTTGTTTTTTCCTATGGCGTTGGTAGCGGCAACACGGCCAGACAAGCTCTCGCATCTGTCCGAAATATGTGCAACGGCGTCCCTGAAAATCTACGTCAGGCAGAGAAAGTTATAAAAGGAGAAATCGATAAAGTGACTTCTGCTTTTAGAGCACTCCAAGAAAATGGTCGTGCTGACCCAAATATACGTTATGTGCCTGTCATGGGAGGCCACTCTATGGGTGGCATGTTCGCCCATGCTGTTGCGGCTAAGAATAATTGGTCCTCCATTTGCTGGAATACTCTTGGACATGGGAACGGCGTCATTGATGATTTCGTCGGCAGAGAAAATTGGGCAAGAGCTAATAATACTACACACGCTCGACAACATATTTCTTTTACGACAGAGGGTGATTTAGTATCGGATAGATGTATACGTAAACCAACATTAGGCCAGAGTTATAGAATACCCAACTTTATACCTAAAACAGCGACTAATGTCTTTAACATGCATGGTTTTTTTCAAGAAAATTTCAGAGCATTCTGTGCACAGAGATTTTCTCGAACAGGCGCAATAAACGCTTAATTTGCAAAACTTAGGGAAATTCATCATACTCATCCCGATGAAACCACGATTCGTACTAAATTTTTATCAGCATTTCTGAGATTTCGTCATGAAAAAGTCTCCACATCAACCACTGCAGAAGATTTCTCGGTTTCTTCCACAGGAGCCACTGTTTGCACATAATGAATTCGCTTCAAAAAATCATCAGGCTTATCGGCAATCGATATGGAAAGTTTTCGAAGCATCGTCTTGTTGATATGGACTCCCGGCTCAGGACATTTGACAGGAATGAACTGCAGATCTCTCCCTTTTCGATTTTGATCCACAATTTCCGCCAAACGTATACCGGTCTGCGTATGATCAGGAGCTGTCGAAATCAAGGCTCCTTGTTCCGTTAAAATCTGCGACTCGGCAATAACAGGTATTTTCAAGTCTGGCAGAGTTTGTCCTATCATTTCCGCTTTCTCGACGAACAATGAAGCGGAAGGAATCCAGATGGCATCGCATTTAATCGGAAAATTTCCCTCACGGAGAAGCTTTAACGCATTCTGCAGTGCATCAGCATTGGTTATTTTGTAACTGAAAACCTGCAACTGAAATTCCGATCCCAGGCTTTCTATCTGCTTCAAACTTTCTACGGAACCTAAGTCCTGTGGATTGATCCATACGCACAGACGTTCAAATGGGAACAGCATTCTGGCATGTTCTAACTGGACTTTGATGTCGCTCACGGCACTGACTCCTGAGGCATTGGCACCTGTGATGTTGAGCCTAAATCCCGTGATATTTTCCCGTGTCTGTTCTAATCCCACGACTAATCCTGTCTCTTCCGGGAAACTCACAGCGTTGAATATCAATGGGACTTCATTCCGCAAATGCCGCTTTAAAATGAGCGTTAATTGACTTCCGAAGGTATAGACATAGTGATACCGCTTCGCATCGAATTTGTTGTCCAAAATATTAAATGCCTCCTTTAAGCTCTGATGCGTATCAAAGACGTCATAAACCACATCATGACCTAATTCCTTAAGTTTTTGATAAAATGATCGTTCGGCATCTGTTTCGCCACGCCACAGAAAAACAGCTATCCGGAGCTGCTTGTGCGACGACGCCGTCGATGCTGTGTCGACTGGTATCAGCGGCTGTTTCAAAATACCCTCAGTAGCAACCGGTACCGCGTCAGCTCCTATCGGAAGTTCTTCAGTCTCTACAGCTTCAGAATGCGATGCAGTATCGATGATATCTTCACTGGATAAATCATCCTCCGTAGTTACTGTACTGGCCGGTATTAGCGACTCTTTCAGAGTACCTTCACCAGCAACCAATACCACGTCGCCTTCTTCCGAAAAGGCCTTTTCAGCCTCAGAAAGCGACGCAGCATCAACGACACCTTCACTGGATGAATCGTCATCGACAGGTATGGATGAAGGTGCTCCATCGATAAGACAGACGAAGATAACAAAGAAAATGCTAACACTCAAGAAGCCTATAAGTTTTCGTTCCATTTTTGTCCCCCCTTAAGAAAGTAAATGTCAAAGAAACTCCTTCTCCAAACTTCCCAAACGGGTTATCTATGGTACGTTAAAAGAGTAACCTGTCAATACACATCGATGTCAATACCAACAGGAACATGATCTGAACCGGCTATATCTTTTAAGATGAAGGCATTACGCAGTGAAGAACGTAGGCATTCGCTGATCAAGACGTAATCAATTCTCCAGCCGATATTCCTCGTACGGGCAGCGGTTCTCATCGACCACCAGGTATAAGCCTCTCTCGTATCGGGATAGAGCACACGAAACGTATCCAAAAATCCTTTTTTTAAAATATGAGAAAAACCTTCTCGTTCCGAATCAGTGAATCCGGCATTTTCATGATTTTGATCCGGCCGTGCTAGGTCAATTTCCTGATGCGCTACATTAAAATCTCCACAGACAATAACCGGTTTCTGCCGAGAAAGTTTTTGTAAAAATGTAGCGCATTGGGGATCCCAAATGTGCTGACGGAAACCTAAACGTCTCAAAGCATCTCCGGAATTCGGCACATAGAGGTTCACGACATAAAAATTTTCATATTCACAGACCAAAACTCTTCCCTCGTGCGGCTCGGTACACGATTCAAGATCAATAGGGACAGAGATTCTCTCCGGTCTTTTTTGAGAAAAAATCGCCACTCCCGAATAACCCCTGCGTTCTGCCGAATGAAAACTCCGAATCTCATAAGGAATGTCCAGTGATGGCAAAAGGTCTCCCATTACTTCGCGCGAAGCCTTCGTCTCCTGTAAACAGAGAATATCGGCTGCCAAATCGGATAACTGTTCCAAAAATCGCTTTTTCAAAACAGCGCGAAAGCCATTAACATTCCAAGAGACAATGCGCATTAACTCACTCCTCACTGGCGCGCCCGGGGACAACCGGCCCGCAACCACGCTGCGATAAAACCATCCAGGTCGCCATCCATCACGCCTGAAACATTACTCGTTTCGAAACCGGTGCGCAAATCCTTTACCATTTGATAGGGCTGTAGGACATAGCTGCGGATCTGATAACCCCAACCGATCTCTCCCTTTTCGCCGTAAAATTTTTCCATGGCGCTGCGCTTCTCGTCCTCTAGGCGCTCGTAAAGACGCGACCGAAGGGTTTTCATCGCTAATGCCTTGTTCTTGAACTGGGAACGCTCATTTTGGCAGGTCACGACTATGCCTGTCGGAAGATGCGTAATGCGAATGGCGGATTCCGTCTTATTGACATGCTGTCCGCCCTTGCCGCTGGAACGATAGGTATCGATGCGCAGATCCTCTTCGCGGATTTCCACTTCGGTATCATCTTCTATTTCGGCAACGACGTCGACGGAACAAAATGACGTATGGCGGCGTTTGTTGGCATCAAATGGACTGATGCGCACGAGACGATGGACACCGCGTTCGGCTTTGGCATAACCATAGGCATAGGTTCCGACAATCCTTAAACTGACGCGACTGAATCCGGCCTCTTCACCGGCCTGAATTTCCTGAACTTCCACATCAAACCCACGCCGCTCGCACCATCGCTGATACATCCGCAGGAGCATATCGGCCCAATCACACGACTCTGTCCCGCCGGCTCCCGCATGAATCATCAGAAACGCATTGCAGCGATCATGCGGCTGATTCAGAAAGGAAGCGATCTCCAAAGTATCCATTTCCTGAAGTAAACGATCGCAATCCTTCCGCATTTCTTCCAGATGATGTTCGACTTCTGCCGATGTTTCTGGTTCCGATTCCAGCAATTCTGCCAGCACCAGCATATCATCCAGGCGCTCATTCAACGAGCAAAACCCAGCGATAGAGGAACGTTCTTGCTGTAACTTTTCGATGAATTCCTGCGCGGTTGATGGATTGTTCCAGAAAGTAGGTGAAGCCATCTCTTCCTCGGCTTTGACTAGGCTCTGCTGTACTCGATCGACATGCAAGAAATTTCTTAATGACTGCATTCGCAATCGCAACTGTTCGATATGTTCTCGTAAATCGATGGGTAATGGCATGAAAATTCCTCAAAATGCCGTATAGGACCAATAAGCTAGATATCCCTAGCCTAGAGTGCAAATTCTTTTTATCACATTTATTACTGGGAAGATTGGCATAGTCGTGTTTTAGGAGACATTAGATTCATTTCAAAATGACGAAATTCTTCTGCCGATAAATCTTTTAAACTCAAGTATCTCATACTTTCCTCTCAAAATAACTATTTCCTTATAAATCCATTATATAGCTGGCATTTTCAAGCACCGTCTCCGTCCGATGGACATATTTGCCGCCTTTGAGCCCTTTGGGCTCCCGCTCGCTACGCGAGCTGCGGGAAGAAAAAAAATGCAAAGCAAGAGCTTTCATTTTTACCTTCCCGCAAAGGCGGCAAATGGAACAAGGAAGCCCAACATGAACCCCTATACAAAGTTTTCATACTCCCCAAAAGGAAGGATGAGGTCATCAGCTATTTGAAAAGCTCTCTGTTTCAAAGAAACTCTACAGCTTCACTCCATCGTCAGAGCATTCTCGTAATGCATCGCATCGTAGTGCCGACATTGCGCATCCGCAATGCGATATTCTACGACATCCCAGCGATAGAATTGTACCTCTGGATATTGTTCCAAAAATGCCAAAGCGGCCCGTTTCAATGCTCCGCGTTTTCTTTTTGTGAGGCTTTCGAATCCCGGAACTAATGCTCGATTTCTACGTACACGTACTTCGACAAAGACGACAATTTCTCCATCGCACGCGATGAGATCGATCTCCTCATGGGCATGACGCCAGTTGCGATGTATCACCCGAAAGCCTTTGCCTTCCAGCAACACCGCCGCTTGAGACTCTCCCCATGTACCACATCTCTTCTGAAAACCTTTCACTGAACAAGACATTTATTTTATCTTAAAAAACTATGCCACTCACAAGGTCGAGAAAATTTTGATTCTAAAATAAATCATCACTCTGGAGCCGGGAATGAGATTCGAACTCACGACCCACGCATTACGAATGCGTTGCTCTACCAGCTGAGCTATCCCGGCACTGTCTCAATTTCTCTGGAGCCGACTGTCAGAATTGAACTGACGACCGTCCGCTTACAAGGCGGGTGCTCTACCAACTGAGCTAAGTCGGCCACTTTCCTGGTGGGTCGACTGGGGCTCGAACCCAGAACCAATGGCTTAAAAGGCCACTGCTCTACCATTGAGCTACCGACCCTCGAGTAAAATCGCAAACTAGAGGCTCCGCATCGACTGTCAACGACGAAAGGAACACCCTTAAGATCGCTGACGCATGTAATAATCCCTCAGCCCATCGCCAAAAAAATTAAGCGCTATGAGCGTCGTCACAAAAAAAAGACTGGGAATTAAGAGCATCCATGGATAAATCCCAATGAACTGCACGCCGTCGGAAATCAGTACACCCCAAGAACTCTGTGGCGCTTGAACACCGAGTCCCAAAAAACTCAAAAAGGACTCAAGAATCATGATATTGGGAAGCGTCAGCGTACCGTAGACGAGTAAGGTATCCAATAAATTAGGATAAATGTGCAGGCGCAGAATATTCCACGTGTTCTGGCCCAGTAAACGAGAACTTTGCACAAAACCTTGATCGCGCAGAATACTCACCTCTGCCCGGACGATTCGTGCCGGCGTTAGCCACTCAATGGCACCAATCGCCAAGAATAAGGCCCAAATATTGCGGCCCACGATCATCATGAGTAAGATCACGAAAAGTGTCAATGGCAAGGGATAGAGGATGTCGACAAAACGCATCATCAACATATCGGTGTTACCACCTATGTAACCTGAAATGGAACCATATAGTGTTCCAATGAATAAGGCCGTAAATGTCGCCACAGCTCCGATCGAAAGGGAGATACGGCCGCCATATAAGACCCTGGCGCAGAGATCACGACCCAACATATCGGTTCCGAAAAAATGCTTCAAACTCGGTGCCACAGCCCCCAGAGTAATATTTTGCTCATCGTAGCGATAGGGAAGAAAAAACGGCAATATAAAACAGACCAACGTCAGGACAAAAAGAAAGCCGCCAGCAATCCATAGGCGCTGATGGCGAAAAAAACTGACTTTTTTTATAATTTCCATGTCCTGAAAAAAAGAGAAGGCGATGCTTCGCTTTGACTACATGGTCATTCCGCCATCCACTGTCAAGACTTGTCCTGTGATGTAAGCCGCTGCATCGGAACATAAAAAGGCCACTAATGCTGCGATATCCTGTACAGAACCTACGCGTTTCATGGGAATCATTTTTACAAATTCTTCGGCCCATTTCTCCTGAATAGACCGCGTCATATCGGTCTCGATGAATCCCGGAGCAATCGCATTGACGCAGATACCACGGGAAGCGACCTCTCTTGCGACGGATTTTGTAAAGCCCATCAAGCCGGCTTTAGCAGCGGCATAATTCGCCTGGCCGATACCACCTATTTTCCCAACAACGGAAGATATGTTGATCATACGCCCCCAGCGTTTTCTCGCCATGGCGTAAAGCAAACCCTTTGTCCACAAAAAGGCACTGGTCAGGTTGGCCTGAATGACGTCATCCCAATCTTCATAGGACATCTGTACCATCAACGCATTGCGCAAAATACCGGCATTGTTGACGAGAATATCCACACCTTCTAGGCGCTTCAGAATATCCTCACAAGTCGCCTTTACTGCTGCTCGATCGGTCACATCGACGGCTATCGCTTCTGCTCTTCCGCCCTGTTCGCAAATCGTCTGGGCGACGCGTTCGCAATTGGCGGCCGTACGGCTGACACATATGACATAGGCACCTTGCTGTGCCAATGCCTGGGCAATCGCTTCCCCAATACCGCGGCCAGCTCCGGTCACAAGCGCTTTTCGAAGTTCTAACGATGACGAGATCATGATAGGTTCATTATATCGGGATACAATTCATCTTCGTCAAGCTACGTTTTTACGAGAAAATTTCCTGAAGTTCACATTTTTTTTAAAAAAATTGCATTTTTAGATTTTTTACTTATCCTAACTTCCTGGAATGGGTATGGAATATGGGAGGAGAGTTTTGCAGCTCGCAATAGCGGCGGTTGCTTCCGTAACGGCTTCGGTACTTTATTCTGATCCCCCTAAAGGCGACTCCCGCAGCTCCTCTGACACTCACTCTCCACTGGAACAGATCATTCGACTCAAAGATAAAAATCCTGTATTCGTGGAAACACTGTGCAACCTTGGCCAAGGAACCGCCATACCCCAGGAGGCCTCTTCAGCATTCCAGGCCCTTCCTGGTCACGACATGTTGCTCCGCTTAGGGGTTCTTGAGCCACAGCTAGATCATTCCTTGAAATTATCACGTTCCTTGCGGATTGACATCATCGGATGGGATTTTCTCCTTCCAGCTAATCCAGCATCAATATCATTAATTTTCCCCAATAATACTTCCTATGACACATTTACTCTTTTCGCATGGAATGCGCACCTATACCCCGATAGCGATATTGCCCCCGGCGGAACCAATGCCTTGCAAAAGCGATCATTTCCATCCCCTTGGATACTCGCGACTCGAAAAAATCCACACCAACTCATCATCGATGCCTCTCCGTGGATGCTCTTGGCTTTCACTCGCGAACGAAACAGTGAACGACTTTCCGTTGTCATCGGCCTTCATCCTCCTCAGGAAATTTCTCCGGAAACATTAAATGCACTACGTTCTGCTGAAAGTCCTAATTGGGAAGCCATTCAGAAAGTCTACACGCCCTCATTCCCATCTGGCGCTAATGCTTCCTCTCATCCGGAAATAGCGAACCGCATCTCTATATTCACCCAAGTGTTTACATTACTAGCCCATAAAGATGAATGGAAACTCGTGCAAGCGCCAGTACTTTCCGATCATGACACTCCAATCATTTCTCTTTCTCCTGATAGTCAAGTAAGCCTATCTTCTAAAACTTTAGATCCT
>JAITIW010000041.1 GCA_031279255.1 Puniceicoccales bacterium | reverse complement strand
GATCTGATCTACCGCGACGTGACATCTGATTCGCATCCGGCTTATACGGGTGAAAAACGACTCGTCGATACGGCCGGCCGTGTCGAAAAATTTCAAAACAAATTCCAACGCCGCCGGTCTTGATATTTTTAAATTTCTGTCCAAAGCCATTTGGGGAACTTTTAGGGGAAACTATTTAAATTTGTTTTCTCAGTGACTCTCAAGGAAATGTTCTGCAGTTAAACTCTAAAAAAAGGTAGAAACTTTCTAGAGGATGTCGTCAAAATCAGGTAGCAATCTTTCCATCTTATTCCACAGTTCATCGGATATCTCGTGTCTCCTATGTGTCCTCTTTCCATTCCCTCTTTTTTTTCTTCTTCTCCTTGTTAATCTTTTATTTGAGTGACATACTCTAAAGTGAATGAAAAGTCTGCGTCGCGGCTTGCCATTACCAACGAGATAAAATAGAGTTTTTATTTTTAAAAAGATTTCCAAACTAAGGCGCTTTCGAATTTGAGCTTCCATGAACAAGATCCAGGTGCTACCTATTCATATCGCCAATCAAATCGCTGCTGGTGAAGTTATTGAACGGCCGGCCGCTGTTATTAAGGAACTAGTTGAAAACAGCCTCGATGCCGATGCTGATCATGTCACCGTCCATTACCAGAAAGGTGGAAAAACTTTTCTCTCCGTTGAGGACAATGGCATAGGCATGAGTGCCGAAGATGCTCAATTGGCCTTTCAACGCCACGCTACGAGCAAATTGGTCGACATCCAAGATTTGCAGCAGCTGCAGAGCTTCGGCTTCCGAGGAGAGGCATTGCCATCGATTGCCAGTGTAGCCAAGGTACTTCTTCAGACAAAAAACGATGATGACCCTCATGGGACAGAAGTTCTCTACCACAACGGAACATGCCTTCACCACAAAGTTTGCAGTCGAAGCAAGGGTACCTGCATCACCGTTACGGATCTTTTTGCCAATGTCCCAGCCCGACGGCGTTTTCTCAAAAGTGATACCACCGAATCTTGGCATATACAACAAATCCTGCTGGCTTCTGCTTTGGTACAACAACAGGTATACTTTGAAGTATTCGATGGCCATCGGAAGCTTTTTGTGTCGCCGGCTCAATCGCTCTGGTCTCAACGCTGCGCCGATCTATTCGAAGCCAATTTCGCCGAAGAACTTTTCGACATAGGTGATCAAGAGGAAGATGTGAGTATTCAAGGCGCTCTTCTGAAGCCTGGAAACAGCCATTTTCATCACAAGACCATCTGGATTTTTATCAACCGGCGATGGGTTATCAGTCGTTTTCTGCAAACCGTAATATCCGAAGCCTATCACGAACACCTACCTGTGGGACGTAATCCCGTAGCCTTCCTCAATATTTCGCTAGATCCATCGCTTGTCGATATCAATGTACATCCCCAGAAAAAGGAAGTGCGCTTCCGCAATGAACGCTCTCTGCGGCAAATTTTAAATGCCATGCTCCATCGAGCTTTACCTCAACACGCATCGGTATCCGCAAATCGCAGTTTTGAAGAATCTTCCCAAAATGATTCCATCGGTCATCATCTTCCAAATTCATCCTTTCATCCACATTATGAGCCAGGGGATAAATCCATAATACCTGTGGCTTCTGGAGATATTTCTTATCGGCAACATCATTCAGGCGGCATTCCTTTCCCGCATGCTTTAACACTGAGAGAAACCCAGGTTCCTTTTCAATCGATTCCGCTTTATGCTCAGCCATCAGCCCTCATGGAAGGCCATGAAAGCACATCATCCCGTTGGAAATTTATCGGAACACTCCGATCGATTTATGCCCTTTTCGAATCGCTCAATGGTCTAATAATTCTTCATTATCGAGCTGCCCAGGAGCGCATTTTTTATGAAGAATTACGGCGAAAAACGCTGGAGCCGAAGACTCGCCAGGAATTACTCATCCCCATCGTCATCCCACCAACTGAAGATGAAGACAGACACAAGCGCTGCCTCCATCTCCTCCAGGAACATGAATGGGATTGCCATCTCAATGCTCGAGAAGAATGCATCATAAGCGGAATCCCGTCCTGGATGGATCCCGACAAGGCCGCTACTTATGCCCAATGCCTCTGGATTTCAGAAGATGCAACACGCGATCCGGAAAGTTATGAACACTCTCTCTGTAAACACTATCCCCATATCTCTATCTCAGAATCGACTCTACCTGAAATTGAGGCCATGGCTGAACGACTCCTATCATGTCAACAACCTCTTATGACAGCTCATGGGAAACCCACTTATTACGAAATTCCTTTTCAGGACATTCAAAAACGCTTTTAATATTCTGAAAATTTCCTAAAGATCGAAAGAAGCTTTTCAAAAGATACTTTTTCTCTTCTCTCCATTATATCGCTATGCGTCGTTTTGGACATAAATTTAAGGGGTTTTTCGCCGAAAAAACAAAATATGCGCCGTATAGTCATCTTAAAGAACAGATGGCTTCTGTATTACGATACTTCGCTCTTCCCAAATATCTACGCATTACATTGTGGATCATTGTAGTTTCTTTTATCCTCACTGCGATCTGTTTTTTGGGAAAAACATCATCACTAAATTTCCAGTTTCTTCCCGGTCAAAAGGTTCACTCATCCCTTACAGCCCAAGTACCTTTCTCCTATGTCAGCATGGCCGAAACAGAACGCCTTATCGCCGAAAGACGTAGCCAACTGATACCGATCTATAAAATCGACACGACATATTTCGAAACCTTTAAGCAAGATATCCAGGCACTAAACAGCTTTCTTGATACTCTTCTCAGTGAAATTTTTCTCGATGAGAATGCTTCTAGCCTATCACAGCGCTTTATAGAGAATTTCAATCGTCAACATCAACTAAAAATCGATTGGGTCGACGTCTCTGTCATATTTAAGACCATGACCAAAGAGGAGCGTTTCCATGTCTTTCAGGAATCCCTTAAAGTTCTACAAGAAATTACTCGTGATGGAGTCTTTCCAGATCATGAACAGGATCTGTTGTTTAAGAATTCTGCTAACACGGATAAAAATCTTAAAGGAAGACTGGAAGACATCAATACGCGTTCCGTAGAGAATGCTATGCGTTATTTACGCATTCATCTACTTTCTATGGACATGGAAATGGAAACAATTCAGGCTTTATTCCGTATCATGAAGCTTGGAATACGGCCCAATCTCGTTTTCGATGTGATTGCTAACGAAGAAAGGTGGCAGCAAATTCTCGTTACCATTCCTAAAGTCCGCCAGAATATCCATAAAGGAGCCACATTACTCACCGAAGAAACCATCATCTCAGAAGAAGATCACGAAAAACTTGTTGCTTATTATGAAGCCTTACGGGATGATCGACAGAATATATCCTGGAGGGATGAAGAACAGCTCCAGAATTTCATCGAAACGCTCATCATCGTACTCTTCAGTTGGCTCGCCATATCTTTTTCATCTCTTCCATCGTGCAAGTCGAAAAAAAGTATCACCATCTTATTAACTGTACTGTTCTCAAATCTCCTACTTATCCGCATTTTGCTCCAATTAACGGAGCTTCCGTTCTGGCAAGGGAATGCAGCGGCTACTCGCGTATTGTTACGTTTAATGCCATTCGTCACCGGAACTATGCTTATCACCCTCCTTGCGCAAGTTCAGCTCGGAGCTTATTGTTGTATACTAACAAGTATATTTTATGCCCTCATGATTGGGCATGGAACCTATTTTTTTTTCATTTGTTCCTCTGTTTCCTTTATAGCCATTTTATTATGTCGTTCCGCCTATTTGCGGCTCCATATCCTACGTGCCGGACTCTTCTCCGGATTCATTTTCGCCATAGGGTTATTTTTCCTCGAACCACCACTCATAGGAGATGCTCAACACATACCCTGGATGGAGTTATTCATAGCTCCTGTTGCTTCAGGTATTTTATCCGGTTTACTGACCATATTTTGCCTACCCATATTGGAGTACATCTTTCGTCGCTACAGTGATATCAAGATTTTTGAGCTCTATGACTACAATCATCCCCTCATACAACAGCTACAAGTCAATGCTCCTGGCACTTATCACCATAGTGTCATGATGTCGGACATCGCTGAACAGCTAGCTACCATAGTGGACGCTAATCCGATTCTCTGCAAAACGGCGGCGCTTTACCATGACATAGGGAAAACGACAAGACCAGAATATTTCATCGAAAATCAACACGCCGAAAAAAATTTTCACGAAGGCAAAAAACCAGAAATTAGCGCAATAATTATCAGGAATCACGTTCGAGAAGGCATTATACTTGGGAAAAAAGCCAAACTTCCAAGACCTATTTTAGATATTATCCAACAACATCACGGAGATTCTTTTATTCGATTTTTCCATGAAAAAGCCAAAATCCAGCAAAGAGGAACTCATGAATCCTTCTTAGACGAGGAAATATTTCGCTACGATGGGCCTAAACCGCAGACAAAAGAAGCGGCTATTATTTGCTTAACCGATGCCATCGAAGCGGTCAGCAGAACACTTGAACTTGAAAGACATTCTTCCCTGCAAGACATCGAAGCGCTTGTCACCGATATCATTCAGGAACGTATCGACATGCATCAATTCGATGAATGTCCATTGACACTACGGGATATCAACAAACTGCGAAAGGCGCTCTCTTCGATATTGCTCAGTGCCTTACACACTCGCATTCGCTATGATGCTAAAAACTATCAAAAACTGTGAGTCCTAAAGATCATTTCCCTCTTTGGCTCCGCTCAGGTGATGCACCATTGCCGGAATACGTCGCGTTATTAGCCGGAAGTGGAGAATATCCTCAGCTCTGCGCTCGGCGTATGCAGGCTCTCGGCATTCAAATTCATCTCGTGGCGTTGGACGAAGCATTCGATAAAGAATTTCTTGATTCCTTCCCATTCCATAGCCGTACTTTTCTGCCTATTGGTCATCTTGGGAAAATTCTCAAAGTATTGAAAAAAGCTTCCGTCACTCACGTCATCAGTGCTGGTCAAATTCGGCCCCAGAAGCTATTTCAAGGCCTTCATCTAGACCTTAAGGCATTCTGCCTGCTCCGGAAATTACGACGCAAAAACGCCGCCACCATCTTCGGTGCCATCGCTGATGAGATTGAAGCACTCGGAATTCATATTTTGGATGCCAGAAGTTTCATGGAAGAGGACCTAGCTCCTAAAGGAATCATGACACAAGCCTCATGGGAATTGTCTTCTTATGTTTTAGAGCATGGCATTCACATCGCTCAAGAAATCGCAAATCTCGACATAGGTCAGGGCGTAGTAGTGTGCGAAGGAACGGTTTTATGTGTGGAAAGTTTCGATGGAACAGATGCCATGTTGCAATATGCCGGACGGTTCTCGGCAAAACCCAAACTCTTTGTCAAAAGTTCCAAATCAGCACAAGATTTTCGATTTGATGTTCCTGTCTTTGGCATGAAAACATTGGAGCACATGCGCCAAAGTAATATCCTATACGCTGCATTAGAAGCCGAAAGAACGCTCATTCTCCATAAAAAAAATGTGCTCGCCAAAGCTAACGAATGGGGCATCCAGATTTATGGATATAGCACATCTCAAAATTTTCCCTCATGAGCTGGTACTTCTATTTTTCTCTTAAACAGCTCTTTCCAACTCAGCGCCGCATATCTTTTTTTTCATTCGCTGCCATTGCCGGTGTCGCCATCGGCATTGCCGTGCTCTTCATCGTCATGAGTGTCATGAATGGCTTTCAGTTCGAAATCCGAAGAAAAATTGTCGAATTCCAAGGCGATATTCAAATCGGCAACGGTTCTGTACTACCGCTCTCCGATGAGCTCACGCAATTCTTATCCTCCCAAACGGAAATCCGATCCTTCATGCCCTATGCCAGTGGTATTGTCATGCTGAAGTTCGAAGACCGGCCGATTTTTCCCATTATTCAGGGCGTCGATTGGCCCAAAGGTGATGTGATTCGTTCCTATGTCAGGCGACATCTCCTATGCGGCGATTTCGAATTGTATGATGACGATTCCATCTTCATATCCTCGCATCTCGCGGACAAATTAGGCATCGCCGTGGAAGATACTGTCGAACTCTATTCTCCCCTCGCGCTGGAAGAACTCAAGGAAGGCAATATCTTACTTCCCCGAGAACTGCGCATCGCGGGTATCGTTAAAGATCCGGAAGGAACGGCATCATCTCTATCGATTCTCTGCTCACTGAAACTCATGCAGGAGCTTTATGGATTAGGAGAAGCGGTTCACGGTTATATTCTCCACCTGCAGTCCAAGATAGACCCTATTGCCTACGCCGCTCAACTCAATTCGCATCTGACAGAACCCTACCGCGCGTCCAGTTGGATCGAAAATCATCAGGAATTACTCTCGGCTTTACGTCTCGAAAAAAATATGATGTTTTTTGTCCTGCTCTTCGTCCTCATCATAGCTGCTTTTTCTTTTTCATGTGCTTTAGTATTTAACGTCGTGAAAAAAACTCGTGAAATTGGACTACTTCAGGCATTAGGAGCCACATCGCACGAAATTGCGCTCTGTTTTTGCATCCAAGGATTTATCATCGGATTAGTGGGGAGTGTTGTGGGATTTCTCCTCGGTGGAGGAATTTTAGCCATAAGAGATCTCATCATGTCAGCTTTCACATTCTGCCTTTCGGCTTCACACGGCTCGATTCTTATGAACCCATACACGCATTTGCCAGTACACTACGAAATCCATGACATCGTCTCGATTTTCCTTTTCGCCAACGTTATTTGTATTTTAGCCGGACTTATTCCAGCCTGGAGAGCCTCAAAAATTTCTCCAGCTCAGGCATTGCGTCTTGAAAATGGATCCTAAACTGCCATTCCTCAACTAAAAATCTTTCCCTTGATAAAATACTCACTTTACTGACAACATGCACTTTTGGGACACCCGAGAACTTAAAGCGGTAGGCGAAGAAAAAGAAGCTCGCTTTGTGAGCATCTTGATGCTGAAAAAAGTGGAGACGCGGCATGCGAGAAACGGAAGCGAATACCTTAAAATAGCGCTAGGAGACAAATGGGGATCCTTCGACTGCACGTGCTTCGAAAATCATCAGAATTTCAACTTTTTTAAAACACACAAAGCGGGCGATATTCTGCGGATCGATGGAATGAATCGCTATTACCAAGGTAGTTTCAGCCCAGAGCTATTTTCTGTCACCGTGCTTTCGGAAAAGGAAATTGCCGATGGCCATTGGCAAATGGCCCTGACCGAAGGCCCTGAGGAGACACGCGAGCAGCTCGCTCAAGAACTTTGGAAATATGTCGAGATGATTCAATATGGTCCTTTGAAGGAAACTGTTCGCTCAGCACTTACGGAACTGGATGACGATTGGTTGCTCAGTCCGGCTGCCATTTCCATGCATCATGCCTACAGCTCTGGCCTCCTGGAGCATACGGTTCATGTGGTGCGTTCCGGGATGGCGCTTCTGCCACTTTACCCCGAAGTTCATGCTGATCTCGCCATCGCCGGGATGCTCGTACACGACATTGGGAAAGTTCTGGAGTATACTCGTGATGTGGTACCATCCCGGACAAAATTGGGGATACTGCAGGGACATATCGTCCTGGGCTATCGCCTCGTACGAAGAGCCGCTTTACAGAATAAATTAGACACTGACCTCGTTGAACGATTGGAACATATCGTCATCAGCCACCAAGGAGAACCGGAATGGGGAGCGGCGGTTCGACCCGCTACGCCGGAAGCGGTCTTTGTTTCCCTCGTCGACAATCTCGACGCGAAAATGGGAATGGTCAAGCAATTGCTGCGCAACACGCCACCGAGCACACTATTTTCCGAGCGCTTCCCTGGTCTCGAATCTCAACTTCTCGTCGAAATTCCCAAAATCTAAATTCCACGCCGGTATCCCTCACTATCATCGCCTATTTGTAGAGCTTCGCATCTTCTTCTTAACCTTTCCCAAGGATCCTTATTTGCCAGTTGCGCCTTTATTTGCGCTTTCCGCAAGAAGGGCACCCACATCCACGCCATAATCTTGCAATAAAGGCCGGAGTCCATCGGTATCAATACCACACCCTCGCACAAGGTCGAAGAGGTACTTCATATCAATGTCTCTTTCTTTTAAAAAGTTTAAGAAAATTCCAATATTGATGCCGCCTTGTCGCAAAATACCTAAGAAGAGGCGCTCAACATCGACGTTTCTTATTCGCAAGAAGTCAGCAAGATGCTGATCAGGAGTTTGGCTATATTCTTTTAAAAAAACTAAAAGATGTTCAAAGGGACAGGAAGATTCGATAGGTACTCCGCGACCTCCTAGAAGCTCTAAAAAGTTTTCAGGCTCAAAACCATAATCCCTCAAAAGGCCTGCAGCAAGCGCTTCGACATTGATACTATGTTCATCTTTTAAAAAAGCTAAGACAGTGAAAAGATCTCGACAGTCATTCTCTGACTTTTGAACAATGCCTCCCCATGTTTCAAGATCTGTATTTCGGATGAAGTCTTTCAATCCATTGAGCCATCCTGAAAAGTCTAACACTTTCCCAGCGATTTCCATAAAAGCTTCGTTACTTAAGATTGTCGAAACAATTTCTTTCCAAATATTACCGCATTTTTTAAGGGCGTTATTCTGAAGTGTAGTTGCGATATCTATTCCGTTTTCTTTATACGCATTTAGTAGAGTACAAGCCGTACCCACTCTAGTTCGCCTGGCAGTTTCATCTTTTGCTTCACAAGCAAAAAGATAATGCAGTGGCGTCCAACCATCTTCATCTTGAGCCTTCAGTTGAGAAACGGCACTTCCCTCTTGAAGTACTACACGCTCAGGTTTTAGCAGGGCTTCAACAACCGCGATATGGCCATTCTGCGCTGCGAGATGCAGCGCTATCCGGCCATATCTGTCTTTGGTTTCTAGCTGAGCTTGTCTTCTCTTTTCGTTACCTAAACTGCTTAGTAAGGCTTTCACGACCGCGATACGGCCATACTCCGCTGCGATATGCAGTGCCGTCCAGCCATCTTTATTTTTGGCATTCAACTGGTCAGTTATTTGATCTCTGGTGACGGGTTCGCTTAGTAAGGCTTTCACGACCGCGTCATGGCCTTTCGCTGCTGCGATATACAGTGCCGTCCAGCCATTTCCAAAGTCCGTACGGAGCAATTCAGCCCGTTGTGTATCATTGGCGTTGGCTAGTAGCCTTTGGAGCACCGCCGCCTCACCGCTTCCAGCAGTTTCGCGCAATGT
>JAITIW010000015.1 GCA_031279255.1 Puniceicoccales bacterium | reverse complement strand
CTTTTTTTGCTCTAAAATTCTCTGATATTCTTCCCGTATCCTTGGGAAAGATAGATCCACAATCTGAGCACCTCCGTAATACGTTGCTTCGGACGCAACACTTAAGCGAGGAATAATGGGTTGAATGAGATTTTTATTAAAATCCTTCAATGCCCCTTGTGTATTAGGAGATAGATTCGCCAATGATTCACTTCCTGGAGAAGGAGGATTCGACTTCGAAAATAACGGAAGAACTGTCATCGACGGCCAATGTGGTATACTTGGTCTTCTCTCCATCTTTTTATAGCAGACATTATCCGGATTCGAAAAATTACGGAGGATCTGTTCGATTTCATCGGGAGTTTTTGGAATCATTGCAGGAATAATTTCCGCCGAGACATATATAGGATCACCGCTATCTGGTGCCATTTTCGGCACCACAAAAGCATAGAAACCTATATCTTTTCCATTCCTTTCAGGAATTTGGATTGCAAACCATTCTTCTGTGCCTCCTTTTTGAGGAAAATTTCTCAATACCCAACCGTTCGGCAACGAGCGGACTTGTAATGATGAAGGTTTGCCAGGTATCGGCTGATCGGCTGCCAGTGAGAATCCTACATGCCCAGAACCTTCAAGAGCTAAAAATTTAACGGCCGCTTGGTTTCTTAATTGGAAAGGCGTTCCTATGTCGATTTTGCGGCAATGCCAAGCATCTCCTTCTCGTACCATGGCACTACCTAAGCGCCACAAAAGAGGTCTATCAGCACCCGGAGTAGCTTGAGCTTGTTGTACCACATAACTGATCGATAATTTACGCGAAACAACGATGTTATCCCCCTCAAGAGAAACGAAACCAAGGCGTTGAAGCTCTTCCTGCACAGGCCGTGGAAGCGAAGTATATCCGAGAGCATTATGAACGGAAATTATACCTTCATATGGAGGAAACATCACCACAGCCACAGGTGGAGCTTGTTTATACTCCGGAAAGAGAACAGGATTCCTGCTATTAGGATTAGGATCCTGGTTTAACCACCAGATATCATCAACCTGACGCCATTGCTCATGGGCTGCCCTTAGGTCTAATTCCGTACAGATCGCGCCTAGGCTCAGCACCATCGATAATTTCAATAGATTTTTCACCATAAGATCCTTTTACACTCTAAATATTTTCATAGCAAGCCTTTTTTAAGAATTATCTCACCCTAACACCAATCTATTGAAAATAACACGAAAGAAAAGCTTTTTAGCTCTTTAAGCACATATGGGCTACATAAATTTCAAGGCACATACGTAATATCACGGCTGTTTAAAGATATTGCATCCAATTCCGACCTAATAACTTAGCTCGATATTATTTTCTTCCCAATACCCGTAAAGATGAAGGAGGAAATTGAAAATACAGGGTTTCATAAGTATCATGAGACAATTCTTCCAGGAAACGGCTTGGTTTTTGCGATGGTAGGTAGCCACCGGCATTTCGCGGAGCTGCCCACCGTGGGCAACAGAGATAGAGCTCATCTTTGGCACGAGTGACCGCCACATAGAACAGACGCCGTTCTTCTTGAATCGATGCCTCTTCCTCCAACGCACGCTTTAAGGGGAAAAGGCCGTCACTGAGGCTGATGATGAAAACCACAGGAAATTCCAATCCCTTTGCCTGGTGAATCGTCGTTAAACTCAGCGTTTCTTTATCCTCATCTGTCTCGGTTTCCTCCGACTGTAAAAGTGACACTTGGAGCAAAAAATCTCCGACATTTTCGAAACGTTCTGAAAAATTTAAGAGCGCCGTCACGTCATCCGAACGAGAGGAATGGTTGGAAAAATTACGACGTACATAATCGCGATATTCATCTTCCCAAAGTATAGAAAGGAGCATTTGTGGCGATGCGTCTTCTGTTTTTACAATGGAGGAATTTTTTTGCTGGGCCGTCGCATAAGCAAAAAGGTCGATAGCGCTAGCAGGTTCTTCTTGCGAAGAATTTTTTGGCAAATGACGATGGGCCTTGAGGAGGGATCGCACTAGAGTAATCCAGTGGATACGTGCCTCCTGTGGACAGAGCTCTAATGAAAAATTATCTTCTAAAATTTCCCAAAAATCGCGGCCGCTTTTGGCCACATCTTCCTCTATTTTTCCCAAAATACGATCGGCTGTCTTCTCCCCTACTTTCGGCAAACGACTGAGGATACGCATCCAGGCACAACGATCATGTCGATTATAAATAGCGCGCAACATGGCGATTAAATCGCGAATATGGACCTGTTCAAAAAAGCGCACACCGCTGGTGACCGTATAAGCTATCTGCGCTTTCGTGAGTTCCATCTGCAGTTCCATGGATTGATAATGCGCCCGATACAATACCGCCACATCCGACAGATGATAACCTTCATCGATCAGCCCTTGCAAACGCTTCACAATAAACTTCGCCTGCTGCCTAAAATCTGTCACGTGTACCCAAAATGGTTTTTTATGCGAAGCCCTCGTCGCATGAAGTTCTTTGCGAAAAATCTGCTTGTTGGTAACAGGAATAGCATTGGCTAGACGAAGGATTTCCGGCGTGCTTCGGTAATTGAGTGTGATCTTGCAAATACTGGCCTGAGGATGTTTTTCCGCAAAACGATGAATGTTCTCGATATTGGCACCGCGCCAATTGTAAATACACTGGGCATCGTCCCCAACGGCAAATATCTGATGATCAGCAGCCAAAAAATGGATCAACTGCCCCTGCAAATCATTGGTATCCTGATACTCATCGATTAAAATATGCCGAAAACGCTGATTATAATAATGGGCAATATCCGGATGTTCTTTCAAGAGCCGCACGGCCCATTCCAGGAGATCATTATAGTCCAGAACCGACTGTTCCTGTTTTTGGGATTGGTATTTTTTGAAAAATGCCAAGAGATCGCTGAGCGCGAGATCATCTTCTGTCCATCGGATCGCCAAAGCTTCCTCCAAATGGCGATGTGCATTGCGCGCGTAATCGATACTCTCGAGCAAAACTTTTGGCTTCGGGACATTTTTATTTTTTAAAAATTCCGGCGACACTTGCCGGATAGATTCCGTAAAGAGCTGCAGCGCATCCGATTCATCCAAAATACCAAAGTTCGTCTGCAAGCCCAGTAAAGTGGCATTCGGCCGAATCAAGCGTTGAGCGATATGATGAAAAGTACCACCCCAGAAGTGGTCACGGGTATAGTGGGTCAAGATTTCCACGCGCGTAAGCATTTCCCTGGCCGCTTTGTTGGTAAATGTCAGGAGCAAAATGTTTTCTGGAGCCACCCCTTGGCTCAATAACCATGCCACTCGGTAGGTCAATGTCCTCGTCTTTCCCGTACCGGCACCGGCCAAGATCAGCAACGATCGAGCGGACGAGGAAACCGCCGCGTATTGTTCTTCATTGAGCTCGCTTTTAAAATCAATGGCCATGGGAAGACTTTTTTGAAAAATACTCTTCAGCTGACTTCTTATCGGCCTCTGATATTATTTTTTCCACCCCTTGAACGAAACTTTTTTCTGGTTTTTTGGCAAAATGCAAACAACGGACCTTAATCTCATCGCCAGGAGACAACTTTATGTCTTCCAAGGGACAAATATAACACAAATCATCCAACGCACCATCATCAGGGTAATAGCATATGCCATTCCCTGTTTTTATAGTAGAATCGCGGGCATCATGGCTTTCATAATCTACGTAATATAAACCGCTACATGGTCTCAATTCCGGCTGCCAATGGAGACGAAAGGAGTAGCCAAAGCCCTGTTCTATATCTTCATTCGGAACCAATATTCCATGGACTTCATAGGGCATCCCCAGGAGATCATTCGTAAATTCCATATGGCCATCGGCAATGGCTTGACGAATTCTCGTGCTGCTGATGCGGAAATCATCCTTAAAACACAATGATGAGAGGATATGTACCTCCATGTGAGCTTTTTGAGCCAAAACATCTAGAGAATGCGTATCTTCTGAACGAAACATTCCAAACTTAAAATCTTCTCCAACACATATTCCGCGCAACGTCAGGATTTTTTTCTGCAGTAGTTGGATAAATTTTTCTCCTGAAAGTTGAGAAAATTGAGCATCGAATCGCTGCTCGATCATGACATCAATCCCTAAGGAAGCCATACGTTCGTACTTCACTTCCAAGGGAAAAATAAGCGACTTGGCCGTTCCGACGACGCAACTAGGATGTGGCGAAAAGGTATAGATGGCCGCTATACCCGTCATTTGTTGAGCGTATTCAACGGTATGACGAATGATATGCTGATGCCCCAAATGAACGCCATCGAATACACCAATGGCGAGAAAAACTGGCTGTAATGATGGCAAATGACAAGGCTCATCCCCTTGTGTCCGGATAATTTTCATCATAGAGATAGAGGCACAGCCTTATGGAGCGGAATGAGGCTCTGGTATACAGATGTAAGCGGCATGGTTTCTAGGACCTCCAACGTTAATGCCTGTTCCAGATCAAATTCACCACTACGTGTCCGACATAATTGCGTCAGATGTGCCCCACAACCCAATTGTCGTCCGACATCATGGGCCATCGTACGGACATAAGTGCCCTTAGAGCAAACAAGGCGGAATTCCACCATAGGCGGACGATAGGCAATCAGATCAAAGGAATATACGTGGACAAAACGACGTTCGCGCTCCACTTCCAATCCCTTACGCGCCATCTTGTAGAGCGGTTTACCATGAATCTTTTTAGCGGAATACATCGGAGGGAGCTGGTATTGGTCTCCCACAAAATGCGCCATATATTCTTTTAAATCACCTTCCGACAAGTCCGGAACAGGCTTCATATCCACAACCTGCCCATCGGAATCCTGCGTGTCCGTTGTGATGCCCAATTGAAAAATTCCTTGATAAATCTTGTCCTTACTGGAAAAATAATGGGAAGCCTTCGTGGCTTTTCCGATCAACATGATGAGAAGACCGGAAGCCATCGGGTCCAAGGTACCGGCATGCCCTATCTTTTTAAGCCCTAAATGGCGCCTCAAATGCACCACAACATCATGCGATGTCATACCGATCGGCTTGTGGACGAGTAAGATACCTTCCCAATCATCGGCATTTGTTCTAGCTCTCATAAAGCAAGACGCCTTCTTCAACCACTTTCAGGCGTTCTTGCAAGGCATTTATCAGATCATCCCAAAAACTCTCGAGCACATCGGTAGTCTTAAAGGCCACTGCGCAGACATGTCCACCGCCATGAAACGGCTGTATCACTTGATCTAGGCGCAGAGCCGGTTCATCCGATCGCAAACTGACCTTGATCAGCCCCGCCAATTCCTGCACCAGGCCGGCAATACGAACTCCGTGTAAGGAACGAGGATAATTGACAAAACCCTCGACATCGGCCATGTCGGTACCGGTTGCCTCATAATCCTCATCGTGGAGAAATCCAAAGCAAATCTTTCCCTCCGCATAGAATTTCCACGAGTGGAAAAAACGTTCCAACAGAAGAAATTTTTTTCGCGGTTCGTTATTGTATACCCAAGAGGCGACATTGTGGGCCTGAACGCCTTGATCGATCAGATAGGCCCCCAGGCGTAAGGTTGAAGCTCTGGTGGAGTTATAACAGTAATTCCCCGTATCCATGATGAGACCTGCATACAGTGCATTGGCCATGGTGATCGACAGGGGATATTGTAACTGATAGAGATAATCCGCCAAGATTTCACACGCCGCCGCCGCCTCAGGATGAATAAAATTATGAACAGCAAAGGGAGATCCCGAGATGTGGTGATCGATTAGTAAAAATGGTCGAATGGTCTCAAAAAAATCTCCACACCGGGAGGCTTGACTGCAATCCACGACGCACCATTCATCCACCTGCACCTGCTGCGGCTGATAAGTCTTGTATTTCCCATAAAGAGGTTCCAGATGTTCTGGAATGCCGGGTTCTGTCTCGATGAGAAAGGCCTCACAACCTTCTCTTTTCAAAATTTCGAAAAGTGCCACTTGCGCCCCGACCGCATCGCCATCGATCTGGGTATGGCCGATAATTCCGACTTTTTTGCCTCTCAATTGCTTACAGGTGTCGAAAAATCTATCCGCTCCCTGAAAATGCTCACACTCCTTTATCTCATTCATGCCAAGTTCTCACAATGTTTTTTTTCCCTATTCCAGACCTTTCACTGCCTTTGCAAGAAGCAAATTTTCATTTGCTTCTTGAGGCCCACTTCGTGGGCGATTCCTTCGGAATCCAAAGGCAGTGAAAAATAAACAGATCTCCAATGCTTTTCTCCTTTTCCAAAACTCTCAATCCTCAGAATCCTCTCTGAATAAGTTCCTCCAAAGCTTCCGCATCACGGCAAAATTGCCGAATGCCCTCATATAATTTCTCACATGCCATTGCATCATTCACGATCCACAGACGAAATTCAGATTCCTTCCATTCCAGCGGATCCGAAGACTCTAGTGGACGGTCAGGAACCGATAAGCGACGGGATACTGTCGCATCACTTTTTTGCAATTCCAGCAAAAATTTGGGACTGATGGTCAATAAATCGCAACCGGCCAATGCCAAAATTTCTCCCACATTGCGAAAACTTGCGGCCATGATCTGCGTCCCATAACCCTGCTTTTTATAATGATCAAAAATCTGACGTACTGACAAAACGCCTGGATCGGATTCGCTGTCATAGACAACATCCGAATGCTGCTGATGCCAATCTAAAATCCTTCCCACAAATGGCGAGATGAGCCGGACCTTAGCTCGACCGCAAATCATGGCTTGGGCCAATGAAAAAACGAGCGTAAGATTTGTAGAAATACCTTCCTTTTCAAGTGCCTGAGCGGCTAGAATTCCTTCCCATGTGGCGGCTATTTTGATCAAAATCCTCTCACGATCGATTCCATGCTGAGAAAAATACGTTATCAATTGCTTCGCATCGTCGATCATGCCATTGGTATCGAACGAAAGTCGAGCATCCACTTCGATCGAAACCCGTCCCGGAATGAGCTTTAAAATTTCCAAACCGAAATGAAGCAATAACTGCTGCACGGCTTCCCTTATATTTAGTGCCCCCTGCGTCACCGATCGACAAAATTCTCGATATATTTCCTGCTGAGAAGCTTTTAAAATCAACGTGGGATTCGTAGTGGCATCCTGCGGACGAAATTGCTGAATCTGTTCAAAATCACCGGTATCGGCGACGACCACACTCCATTGTTTCAATTGCTCAAGTGATGACGGCACACTCTTTCTTCTAAAACCAAGCGACCATGGCGCAAGACAAACTTCAGTATATTTTCAGCATAGGTCACTAGAGGATGTCGTCAAAATCAGGCAACAATCTTTTCGCCTTGTTCCACAATTCATCTGATAGGTCATGTCTCCTATGTGTCCTTTTATCCATTCTCCCTCTCTGTCTCTCTTTTCTCCTTTATCCACCTTTCCATTTAACGACAACAACTAAGGCAAGTAGCCTATGGACTCTTGTTGCGCCCCAACGAGCTGATATTCTCTTTTAAAGAGATACCTTCCGAGGGTAAAGCATCATGAGAGATGGTCCTTAGAGCCGGATACTGAATTTGCAATTCTCTCCATAAATCTGCCCTCGTCATGTACTTTTTCTGATCTTCTCTATCAAAATCGCAGTAGAGATTGATCATCATCGCAATCCATTTCCATTCTTCGTAGACATTCTCCGGCGCCATCTTTTCAGCCTGAAAAGCACGCAAGATGTAATCTGTACCCAATATCCATCCACTTCTTTCATCAGATGACATTGTCGGTAAGACAAAATCACAGAGTTCGCCAGTGGCATTGACAGATGGCCCCATATAGATCGTCGGAACGAGGCAGAGCATTTTTTTATCAAGTCCGGCCGGGAGAGTATCCTGGAACAGCCAAAGAGCATCTATCTTTTGCGCCTCAATATCCTGATTTATTTTCGAAATATTTTTGGTAACAGCCTCTTCACCACCCAAGATAAAAGAGGAGAAGATGCGATCGCTCATCGTATAATACGACGGATAGCGCCTTTCTTTGGGAGAAACATCTTCCAAGAAAAAAATCTTTCCAGGTTTACGATAGCCACACCATCGACTGATCAAGAGGAGATCCTCCAGGCATAGATTTCGAGAGATCACAATGCCGAGGCTCCGGGAAGCACTTATGGCCGAAAGGACTTGAAACAGCCATGATGTCGTATCGATTCTTTCCCCATGCGCCAAAGGACAGAGAATCCTGCCCTTTTTTTGATCGCTAGATCGAGACCACTCCTTTCGAACTTTTTGGTCCTGCAGTTCAAATGGCGTATCGTCTCGTTTCGCGGGCCCCATGATCAATTGATGCCGTTGATGCCATAAATCACCCCTCGGAATATTATCAGCAACAATGGAAATTCCATGATCTATTTTATGATCGTGATAGACTTTTATCCGTCGTTTTCGGTTATCCGATAGAGCATGAACCGGACAGAGTTCTATCAAAGGAGCGTTCTTTCCCGGAGGGATATACACACCTGGATAAATATCGATACGACGAAATCCATGCTCCAATGTCTCGATCGATAGCCAATCTTCTCCTAAAACTTCTTGCACATAGCGAACGCACAGACCACAACCGATACATTTCTGGCGATCGATACAGAGCGTATTTTTTCCCAAAGCCACTATCTTGGGATTCAGTATCTCCTCCGGCGTCAATTCCGGCGTAAGGCCCGAAGGTATTTGGTGATAAACTTTTTGTAAAAAACATTTTCCATCTTCCCGACAATTATAGCATCGCACGCGATGTATCCTGAGAAGATTCATCGCACTTAGCTGACGCAAAGCATCGATATTTTTTGATTGCGTCCTGATCTCAATACCCGACTGCGGGACCAAGGCACAGGCCAGGACCGGAACCCATTTTTTTTGAATTTTCTGCTCCACAAAACAAAGCCCACACATGGCCTCGACACTGAGACCTTCGCGGTTACAGAGGTGAGGAATTCGGATATCATTTCTCAAACAAAGTTCCAGAAAATTCCTAGCATCATCCACCGCATAGACCTTACCGTCAACGGTAACGATATGCTGTGTCGTTTCCTCCTTATCCTTCACATTTTTAGGATATTCGAGGAGCCTTTGGAGTCAAGAATGTAAAAGAAATAGCAAAAAAGAAAGCACCATCATGGCCATTTCCCTAGAGGGTGTCGTCAAAATCAGGCAACAATCTTTTTATTTCATTCCACAATTCATCTGCTAGGTCATGCCTCCTATGTATCTTTTTTTCCATTCCCTCTTTTTTCCTTTATCAATCCTTCATTTAACGATACCCTCTAGCTCTCAAAAGCGGCTGAGCTCTCCTTGAAAATTACATCAAATCTTATCTATTCCGCAAGCTTTACAAATCCATCATCCAAAACACATTTTCCCGGACAACAGAATTTTCCTCAACAACAGGAACATCCGGAAGGATGCACTTCGCGCGTTTCCTCACGAGCCAAATAAAATGAGCTCAGAGCAATAATACCGGCCCCAAAAAGCATGTGCAGCGATACGCCTTCCCGAAAGAAAAGATAACCAAAAACAGCCGCTATGATGAGTTCCAGGTAGCGAAAAGGAACCACCGCTGATACTTCGGCCTGTTCAAAAGATTTTAGAATGCAATACAGGATGAGATTGGCGCCACAACCCAATGCCAAGAAGAGCAAGATCGACGGTGGAGGGATCGGAACCCAAACATGTACAGCAGGCCCTATGGATAATAACATCGTCCATAACGCCGTATAAAAGAGCATCGTCAAAACGCCCTCTTCCAAAAGATACTTTTTATTTAAAATGTCCAGCAATGCGAACATAATAGCGGCAAGGATCATGAGCATAGCCGGAAAGAATGGAAACATATCTTTGCCTGGATTCATGACGATCCAAACACCTATAAATCCCACAATGGCGGCCACCCAGCGCTCTTTCGAAATGTTTTCGCGCAACAGCGGTATGGCTAAGAGCATCGTCAAAATGGGAATGATGAAATCAATCGACGATGCCACCGCAATGGGCGTCGTCTTGAGGCCGTAGCACCAGAGCGCCAATCCACCTAGCAACAATGCTCCGCGTATGACATAAAATCCCATGCGTTGCGTATGAAAAGCTTTTCTTTTCTTGGTCAACATCCACGGCATGAGGCTCAATGTCCCGAAGAAAAATCTCATGAAAACCACTTGAAAGGGATGGAAATCATCGCCGAGGTATTTGGTCAGCACATCATTACCGGAACAGATGACCAGGCTCAGGATGAACCATATGATGCCTAACAAAGGATTTTGTTTCAATGGAATATTTGACTGCATGGAATAAAAATAAAAAAGAGTTTTTCAAGGGAAAAACAAATCGCTTTTTCGATAAAATGTCAATTCTGAGCCGCTTTCTCGAGTTTGGTGATCAAATCATGCTTTGTGATACCGCCTACGGAATGATCTACGACTTCGCCCTTGGCATTGAAAAATATGAGCGTCGGAATCGCCATCACATCATATTGTTCCGCCAACCCAGGCTCTTCATCGATATTGACCTTGGCCACTACCCATTCTGGATGTGCTTCAGCCATTTCATCGATCAAGCCTGACAAAATGCGGCATGGCCCACACCATGGAGCCCAAAAGTCGACCACCATCGGCTTCTGGAGTGCTTGAAGTGTGGAGGGAAAGCTAGCTTTCGAGAGAGAGATGACTTTTTCAGATGACATACAGGAGTATGCTTATGAACTTTGTTCCCATGCTGTAAACCATAATTTGAGGCATATTTCTCCGTGCGCGATTTTGGGAGTGTCGGTATTATCTGACCACCCAATATTTTTGGGAGCATCGTCCCTATCCAACCACCCAATTTTCCGCCCCGCCTTTTGGCCAAAGCAACGATTTGGCTCCACCTTTTATCCTTAAGCGACCATTTTCAGGCGTCGGAGCGTCAGTTTCTGCCCACCGCCTTTGCGCTAAGAAAAAAATGAAAGCTCACGCTTTGCATTTTTTCTCTTATCGCCGCCCGCGTAGCGGGCCAGAGCCCGAAGGGCTCAAAGGCGGTAAAAAGGCAGGCGAAAAAGAAATTTTCAAAAACGTGAATTATGGATAAATTAATAGAAAAATTTCATCTATCCATTGACTATACTTTCATCTTTTCCACACTGCAGTGTCTTAGCCATGCGGTGTGGCTATCCTAACAAATCGGATATTATGATAAAAAAATTATTGTTTTGCTGTGCCATGGGCAGCGCTTGCTTATGGTCTCAAGTACCCGCTTTCGCAGACCCAATAACCATGGAAATGATTCTACAGGAGATCATGCATACCCATAATGAGATAGTGAACTACCATCTTGGTCCCATACTTCAGCACAAAACGGAGCTGACTCTCGATGATTTACATTCCGTTGGAGTATACGAAAGAGCAGAAGCCGTGCTTCAGGAATGGAATGACAGACTCGAAGCTTGGGATAATGATCCATTAACCCGTATCCCTACTACACAGGGAGGTCATCCTCGCCGTACACTGAGTGATAGCCTATCTCAAGCCTCGACTGCCATTTACGATTTATATTGTAAAGCATGCTGGGATATACGCGCCCCGCAGGGATGGAGTACTTCAAGAGGCCATTGAAGTACAGAGCGTATTGAATATGCCCAAAGTGGCCCTTCTTCCCAAAGGGCTGCTTTTTTTGTACACAAAAACTACATAAATTCCACATTGACAGAACTGATCCTATTCATGGAATCTCCTGTTATGGATGGGAAATATTGGTTAGGGATAGTGGGTGTTTTTTGTATTTCGTGCTCTTCCCTTCCGGCTCATGTGGAAGGAAATGGTGAAGAGAATGAAGGAGAAGGGGCACCGGAGGCTATTGCTGATCCATTACAGCTGGTTTTATGGGGAGTCGATGATGTGAAATGGCTATTGGGCCATGGTGGACATGGAACCTTATGTTTTGCGGAGGTATTTGTAAGAGAACTCATAAGGAATGAACGCTTCGGTATTCCACCAGCAGGACGAGTTTTGATAGAAGATACATGGGATTGTTGCTTGAATCGTTTTGTAATAGCGAGAGAGTCTTTTACACAATGTATAGAAAGATTAGATGCCATGACTGCACTCATCCAGGCTATTCGAAATATGGTTAACGGAGAACCTGACCATGTCGCAGAAGCACAACAAAATTATCTGGAGCTCTGTAGAAGACATCATCAGAATTCGGTTTTTCGCGATAGGGAAGAAAGAGGGGATATTGCTCCAAGTTCGGAATAATCTGTTAATACCTGGTAGCAATATTTAAGATTTTTCCCATCGGGGCAATTTCATCAGTTTTAAAGGGTATTTTTCTTCTATTTTTTATAGAAACATGTAAAGTGGGAGCTTTCATTTCACCGCCACCGCCTTTGCGCTAAGAAAAAAATGAAAGCTCACGCTTTGCATTTTTTCTCTTATCGCAGCCCGCGTAGCGGGCTAGAGCCCGAAGGGCTCAAAGGCGGCAGAGAAAACAGAGCAAATACTCCTAAGGCCTGGAATCACCATTCTCACATTTTTACTCTCGGGAATAATACCATTGGGCCCTCCACACGATGCCCAACAAGCCGATGAGACCACACAAGATCCTGGCTCAAATCGGAATCTTCTGCCAAAGAAACACCCAAAGCATAACATATGAATTGTGAAACTTTTGGCATGACGGGCTGCAGTGCCGTCGCTACGAGGCGCAGGCCTTCGGCCATAATAGCTAATGTCGTCTCCAGTTTCTTTTTATCTCTACCATCTGAAGACTTTGCCAATTGCCACGGAGCTCGAATCTCTGCGAAGCGATTCAAAGAACGTACCATTTCCCAAAGCGATTCCAGTGCCATAGGAATCGCCAATTCTCGATAAAACTTCGAGACCTTTTGTGAAATATCCTGCCATTGTTGCTGCAAAACTCGTTCCTCTGTCTCTCGAAGCTCCATCTGAGGGATAATCCTATGACTGTAACGCTGTAACATATGGAGCAAGCGGCTTACAAGATTTCCGAGGTCATTCCCAAGATCACCATTGTAACGTGCTACGAAGCGCTCATGCGAAAAATCACAATCCTGTCCGATCATCATCTCGCGCATGACAAAGTAACGAAATGCATCGGCACCGTAGTGGCGTACATAATCGAGCGGTCGAATCACATTACCCACGCTCTTTGACATCTTTTCGCCCGACGCCAACCACCAACCGTGCACCAATAATGTCTTTGGCATTTCCAGTCCCATAGCTTTCAACATGCAGGGCCAATAGACCGCATGGGCTGGTGTTAAAATATCCTTACCGATAATGTGGAAATTCGCGGGCCAGTAATCTTCAAAACGCTCCTCACCATAACCTATGGCCGAAACATAGTTCAGAAGCGCATCGAACCACACATAGGTAACATAGCGCTCATCGAATGGCAGAGGAATTCCCCATGCAAGGCGTTCCTGTGGGCGAGAAATACAGAGATCATTTACTTCTGTTTTTAAAAATTCCAAGACCTGTCTGGCACGGAAACGCGGAAAGATAAAATTCGGATGTTCTTCGATATACGAGATCAACCAGGGGCGATAGGAGCTCAAGCGAAAGAAGTAATTGCTTTCCGAAATTTCAATAATTTCGCCCAATTCCTCTGGCCACCGGCCCTTGACCTTATCCTTTTTCTGCAAAAATTGCTCCAAGCGAGGGCAATAAAACCCACGGTATTCCGACAAGTAGATATCGCCCTTTTCAAAAAGTTTCTGCAGTACATCGCGAACAACGGCCCGATGTCGTCTTTCTGTCGTCCGAATATAGTCATTATATGAGATGTGAAGCAAATCGCACATATTTTTGAAATCAAGGATCACATGATCACAGAGCTGTTGAGGCGTGATACCTTCTTTCTCAGCGGTTTGCTGAACCTTTTGGCCATGTTCATCGAGCCCCGTTAAAAAATGTACCTTCTGGCCGCAGAGCCGCTGATAGCGGGCGATGACATCGGCTAATATTTTCTCATAGGCATGCCCCATATGAGGCTTGCCATTGGCATAGTCAATCGCCGTCGTGAGATAAAAATGTTTCATAAAATTCAGCCTTATGGAATCTTTGGCCCAAGTGGACATAATTTAATGAGGTTTATTTTCAGAAACTTTCAATCCTGTTATTTTTATCCAGTTACTAAATTGTTCGGTCTAAAAAAATCTTCTGATCTGCTTCGGCCATGGGAAATATGGAATCAGCTGAAAATTTTTACCTTGTCATGATGAAAATATCTTTTATCCTTTTCGTCAGGAGCATGGGATGGGACTTGAAAAATTAGGTAGTAGTTCATTTAGTGCGGTAAAGGCGCAAGTCGAGCAGACTTATAGTGGTAAAGGGAAATGGTTTTCTGGAATCCAGGCCTGGTTCTCGACGGTGAAGCATTGCCTGGGATTCAAGCAGGAGAAGGTTCAACAGGCGCTTGAGGCACCTAATTCTACTAACACTGTTGTACCCCAAACTCCCCTGCGCGGTATGCGTATTAATGTCATAGTGCCGAATCCTTCAAATGTACCGGCAGCACCTCACGAAAATCCTTCGAGCGGTATCGCTTCCAGGTCCGCGGGATCGCGTCCTCCAGAAGTACCGATAGAAACTTCCGCAAATCTCCCTCAGAGTACTATTGCTCCTACCTCTGAGCCA
>JAITIW010000009.1 GCA_031279255.1 Puniceicoccales bacterium | reverse complement strand
TTTTCTTATTTTGATCATAGGAGATAACCTTTGTTGAATTAGTGGGGACATTAATTCTCCACTTGGCTTTTATAGCCTGTTTAGAAAAATTTCAACGTTTATGATCTAGAGTGTTTTTTTAGAGAAACACCTGTTTTTGTATACAATTTGTAAAAATTTTACACTTTTTCTCAAAAACTTCCCATGGGTCGTTTCCCGGGAAAATGAAAAAAGGCCTTCCGAAGAAGGCTTTTTTTGTATGATAGAATAGAAGCTTTCTATGGGTGATAGAAGGAAAGCTCGTGGCTTACATCATGTCGCCCATACCGCCACCCATGCCACCGGCACCTGCATGCGCACAGGAAGCTTTCTCCTCCGGGAGCTCAGCGATGATGCATTCGGTTGTGAGCAGAAGCCCGGCCACGGAAGCGGCATTTTGCAACGCCGTGCGGCTGACTTTTGTCGGATCAACCACACCGGAAGCAACCAGATCTTCGAACTTTCCGGTCGCGACGTTATAGCCGTAGTGTCCATCGCCCTTCAGCACTTCCTTGACGATCAGGGCGCCTTCCACGCCTGCATTTTCGCAGAGCTGGCGTAAAGGAGCTTCGATGGCACGGCGTACGATCGCAGCGCCAACGGCTTCGTCACCTTCTAATTTCATCGTGTCGATGGCCTGTGCCGTACGGAGTAGAGCGACACTACCTCCGGCCGAAATACCTTCTTCTACAGCTGCACGGGTCGCATGAAGGGCATCTTCTACGCGATCTTTCTTTTCCTTCATCTCGGGTTCCGTCGCTGCGCCGATGCTGATGACCGCCACTCCGCCGGAAAGCTTTGCCAGACGTTCCTGAAGCTTTTCCTTGTCGTAATCAGAAGTGGATTCCTCAATCTGATGACGAATGAGCTTAATCCGTGCCTGAATATCTTCCGATTTGCCAGCACCTTCGATGATGGTCGTATTTTCTTTTTCGATTGTCACGCGTTTGGCATGGCCGAGGTCATTGAGCGTCACACTTTCGAGTTTAATCCCCAAGTCTTCCGTAATAAAGCGTCCACCGGTCAAGATGGCAATATCTTCGAGCATCGCCTTGCGCCGATCTCCAAATCCAGGAGCTTTCACAGCACAGACATGGAGTGTTCCGCGGATCTTGTTGACGACGAGGGCCGCCAGGGCTTCACCTTCGACATCTTCGGCGATGATCATGAAGGGTTTACCGCTTTGGGCAACACTCTGCAGAAGCGGCAGGAGGTCATTGAGCGAACTGATCTTCTTCTCATAGATGAGGATGTAGGGATTCTCCAATACGCATTCCTGTCCATCGGGATTGGTGATGAAATAAGGGCTCGTATAACCTTTGTCGAATTGCATTCCCTCGACGACATCCAGAGACGTTTCGATACTCTTCGCCTCTTCGACAGTAATGGTTCCGTCTTTCCCGACCTTCTCCATGGCCTCGGCGATCATGCGTCCGATCTCGGTATCCCAATTGGCCGATACCGTTGCGACTTGGCGAATTTCTTCGGAAGTCTCGACCTTTTTGGAAGTTTTTTGAAGTTCCTTCACCGCCACTTCGACCGCTTTATCGATACCGCGTTTCAAGAAAATGGGATTCACGCCTGCTGTAACATTTTTCAATCCCTCGCGATAGATGGATTCAGCCAGAACTGTGGCCGTGGTCGTGCCGTCGCCGGCGCTGTTGGAGGTCTTGGAGGCAACCTCACGCACCATCTGGGCACCGATATTTTCATAAGGGTCTTTCAGCTCGATCTCTTTGGCCACTGTCACACCGTCCTTGGTAATGGTCGGAGCGCCAAACTTCTTCTCGATCAAGACATTACGTCCCTTCGGGCCTAAGGTAACCTTCACGGCTTTTGCTAATGCAGAAACACCATCTAGAACTTTTTTGCGAGCTGCTTCATCAAATATAAGTTGTTTTGTCATAGTTGTAATAAATTTTGAGTTAAACGAAATGAATGACGTTAGGCATTGCAATTGGAACCTTGGCAACACGCAAAGACGGCCATGACGTCGTCCTGACGTAAGAGCATATAGGTTTCGTTGTTGTATTTGACTTCTGTTCCGCCGTACTTGCTGATCAGAACGCGATCGCCAACTTTTACTTCGAACGTGATTTCATGACCATGTTCATCACGACCGCCGGTTCCAAGTGCCACGACCGTAGCTTCTTGTGACTTTTCTTTAGCGGCATCCGGAATAATGATCCCGCCTTTGACCTGTTCCTTCTCCTCGACTTGCTTGACGAGGAGACGATTTCCTAAGGGTTTTATATTCATAGTCTCATCAATTATCAATTTTGGGTTAAACAAATAGGGTGTAAAAACTTTACTTCTTCTCATCGACGACCTCGAAATCGGCATCGACCACTTTGCCGGGGTCAGTTTTGACCGTATCACCGGAGTCTGCTGTAGCGTTCGAAGATGAATCGGGTGAGGTTGTATGTTGAGTATCCTCGGCTTTCGAGTACAACTCACGGGCCATTTCCTGGAATTTCGTCACCACTTTTTCGTAGGCAGACTTCAATTCCTCCGTCGATGCGTCCTTATTTTCGAATACTTTTTTGGATTCCTCAATGGCAGTCTCCGCTGCTTTGCGCTTTTCTTCCGATAATTTGTCGCCCATTTCCTTGAGCTGTTTCTCGGTTTGGTAGAGGGTAGAATCCAGCATATTGCGTACTTCAACTTGCTCTTTTCGCTTCCGATCTTCTTCGGCGAACTGATCCGCTTCTTTCCGCAGCCGCTCCACTTCTTCTTCGGAGAGACCTGAAGCGCCGGTAATGGTGATATGTTGATCCTTTCCGGTCCCCTTATCCCTCGCGCTTACCTTGAGAATGCCATTGGCATCGATGTCGAAGGTCACTTCGATTTGCGGAACGCCTCGTGGAGCAATGGGCAGGCCATCGAGTCGAAAATCGCCTAGGACTTTGTTGTCACAGGCCATCGGGCGCTCTCCCTGCAGGACGCGAACATCGACGGCAGTCTGATTATCCGCATAGGTGGAAAATACCTGTGTCTTCTTGGTAGGAATCGTCGTATTGCGCTCGATCATCGGTGTTGAAACACCACCGGCAGTTTCGATGCCTAATGTCAATGGAGTGACATCGAGAAGGAGCACATCGGTGACGTCGCCCTTCAGGACACCGCCTTGAATAGCCGCTCCTACGGCCACCACTTCATCGGGATTGACGCCCTGATGTGGCTCTTTACCGGCGATTTCATGAGCCGTTTCGATCACTTTTGCGGAACGTGTCATGCCACCGACCAGAACGAGTTCATGGATATCATTTTTTGTCAATCCGGCATCCTTTAAACAATTTAAGGAAGGCTGAATTGTCCTCTGATAGAGATGATCGCAGATCTTTTCCAATTGGGCACGCGTCAGGGTCACGTTGAGGTGCTTGGGGCCATTGGAATCCGCTGTGATGAAGGGCAAATTGATCTCCGTTTGCTGCGTCGATGACAGCGCGATTTTTGCTTTTTCGGCCTCTTCTTTGAGACGCTGATGGGCCATCGGATCCTGCCGAAGGTCGATGCCATTTTCTTTTTTAAATTCATCTGCGAGCCAATCGATGATGCATTTATCCCAGTCATCGCCACCGAGATGGGTATCGCCGTTGGTGGCTTTCACCTCAAAGACACCATCGCCGATCTCCAGAACAGAGACGTCAAAGGTTCCACCTCCTAAGTCGTAGACGGCAATTTTCTCTTCGCTTTTCTTATCGAGGCCATAGGCGAGTGAGGCCGCTGTCGGTTCATTGATAATGCGAAGCACTTCCAAGCCAGCGATGGTACCGGCGTCCTTGGTGGCCTGACGTTGCGCGTCATTGAAATAGGCCGGAACAGTAATGACGGCTTGTTTGACACTTTCGCCTAGATATGTCTCGGCATCGGCTTTTAGTTTTGCCAAGATCATCGATGAGATCTGTTCGGGAGAAAAACGCTCTGTCTTGCCGTTGGCTTCGCATTCGATCCAGGCGTCACCATTTTTCCCTTCTACCACTTTGTAGGGTAGGGCCTTGATCTCTTCTTGAATTTCTTTAAATTTTCGACCGATCAAGCGCTTGGCCGAAAAGATCGTGTTTTTGGGGTTCGTGATCGCCTGTCGCTTGGCCGCTTGTCCGACTATCCTTTCGCCGGTTTTAGTGAAGGCCACTACGGATGGTGTCGTGCGAGCCCCTTCGGAATTAGGAATAACCACAGCTTTCCCTGCTTCCATTACTGCCATGCAGGAATTCGTTGTTCCTAAATCGATACCGAGTACTTTTGTCATAAGAGTCCTTTTGTTGAATGTTATCGCTAAGTATAGTAGCAATTTTTATGCCAATAGCGCCAATGGGAATAACTTTTTTCTTTTTTTTGTATTTTAATAGTAAATATTTCTGCGGCCGGATAGCTTAGTCTCTCATGGTTTTTCATTGTGACTTTTGTGGATTTTTTGAATATGGGAGTCATTTGGCTTCCGCCGCCTTTGCGTCGAAAAGAGAGAAAAAAATACTTTTTTCTCTCTTTCCGACAATGCCGGCGTAGCCGGCATAAGCCCGAAGGGCTTGCAAAGGCGGCGGCAAAATAAACGGATCAAATCCGATCACCATTTCCAAAAGTTGCCCCAAAATTCGCAAAAAACTCACTATGCTCTATTTCGACAATGGATTATCCCAGATTAAGAATAATCTATGATGTCTTCAGAACTGCTTGAGCTGCCGCTAAACGCGCGATGGGCACACGATTAGGTGAGCAACTGACATAGTTCAATCCAATGCTGTGGCAGAACTGAATGGTATCCGGATCACCTCCGTGTTCGCCACAAATACCAATTTTGAGATCCTGTTTCGTCGAACGCCCACGCTCGACGGCCATGCGCATCAACTGACCAACACCTTCCGTATCCAAGGTCGCGAAGGGATTGCGATGTACAATTTCCTCCTCGATATAATGGGGCAAAAATGTCCCAGAATCATCGCGACTCATCCCCAAGGTCGTCTGTGTCAGATCATTCGTCCCAAAGCTAAAGAACTGCGCATTTTGAGCGATGGTATCGGCGATGAGGGCCGCGCGTGGCAATTCGATCATCGTGCCAACGGTATACGCTATGTCACATTTTGTCTCACGCATGACACACTGGGCTATGGCATGGATACGGGTGATCTGGTGTTGGAATTCACCCGCAAAGCCCACGAGTGGAACCATGACTTCTGGCACGACAGGAATTCCTTCCGAAAGGACCTGAGCAGCCGCCTCAAATACAGCACGGGCTTGCATCTCGGTAATTTCCGGAAAAGAAATGCCCAAACGACAGCCGCGATGCCCCAGCATGGGATTCTGCTCATGCAACGCTTCGACACGAGAGCGTATGGTCTCTGCCGGAATATGAGAGTTTTTAGATAGGGATTGTATGGTCTCGGCATCATGGGGCAAGAATTCATGTAATGGCGGATCGAGTAGGCGAATCGTCACGGCCCGTCCTTTCATCGCGCGGAAAATTTCCTCAAAATCTTTGCGTTGAAGCGGCTTCAACTTGGCCAATGCCGCTTGACGTTCCTCCATTGTTTCGGCGAGAATCATCTCGCGCATGAAGTCGATCCTCTGGCCTTCAAAAAACATATGTTCTGTCCGGCATAGACCAATGCCTTCGGCGCCTAAGGCAAAAGCTTCAGTCGCCTGTTGTGGCGTATCGGCATTGGCGCGGACGCCCAGATAACGTCTTTTGTCCGACCAGGTCATGATGGTATTGAAGAGCCGATAAGTATAGCTCTCTCCGGCGCTCATTTGGCCCGATAGGACGCGATTGACTTCCGACGGAGCCGTTCCAATGGATCCGGCAAATACCTCTCCAGCGCTGCCATCGATGGATATAAAATCTCCCTCGTGGAGGGTCGTTGTGCCGCATCGTATCGTTTTGGTCTCGTAATGAATCTCGAGTGCTGTAGCGCCGCAGACACAGACTTTTCCCATCTGGCGTGCCACAAGGGCCGCATGAGAACTTACTCCTCCGCGGCTGGTCAGAATACCTTCGGAGGCCAACATCCCACGGATATCTTCCGGCGATGTTTCTGTCCGGCAGAGGATGACGCGTTCGCCCTTGGCATGCATTTCTTCTGCTTTCTTGGCAGAAAAATAGATTTTCCCCGAAGCGGCTCCCGGCCCAGCCGCTAGCCCATGACCTATTGGTTTCATCGCTTTTTTATGATTTTCGTCAAAGACCGGAACCAATAGACTGGAAATCGAATCAGCCGGAATGCGCAACAGTGCCTCCTCTTGGGAAATTTTTCCTTCATCCACCATCTCAACGGCGATGCGGATCGCCGCCAGTCCGGTACGTTTACCATTGCGTGTCTGGAGCATGTAGAGTTTTCCCTGCTCGATGGTGAATTCGAAGTCCTGCATGTCGCGAAAATGTTTTTCTAATTTTTGACACACTTCGACGAGTGAGGCATAACTTTCCGGCATTTCCTTCTCCATAGTGGCGATGGGATTGGGCGTACGAATGCCGGCTACCACGTCCTCACCCTGGGCATTGATGAGGTATTCCCCATAGAATTGTTTCTCACCGGTAGCGGGATTGCGCGTGAAAGCTACGCCGGTCGCACAGCGATTGCCCTGATTCCCAAAGACCATCGACTGCACATTGACAGCAGTTCCCCATTCCGATGGAATGTTGTATTTGCGGCGATAAATGACAGCCCGTTCGTTCTCCCAGGATTCAAAAACGGCTCCGATGGCCCCTCGTAGTTGCTCATGAACATCCTGCGGAAATTCTTTCCCCGCATACTGAAGAATGAGTTTCTTGTAGCGAAGAATGAGTTCCTCGAGATTTTCTTCCGTTAAATCCGGATCCTGCTGGATACCCAGTTCTTGCTTTAGCTGGCCCATAACGGCGTCAAATGGATCGGGATCGTGTTCGCCTTTGGCCTGTACACCCATCACCACATCGCCGTACATTTGGATAAAACGCCGATAGCAATCGTAAGCAAACCGACCATTTTGTGTGCAGTTTTTCAATCCAACGACCGTTTGGTCATTGAGGCCTAGGTTGAGAATGGTATCCATCATCCCGGGCATCGATTCACGAGCTCCGGAACGTACGGAGAATAGTAGGGGATTGTCGATATCGCCAAACAATTTCCCCTGTTGCTGCTCGATGTTGTTGACGGCCGTTAGCACACTTGACCAAATCTCGTCCGGTAGGCGCTTCCCCTGTTGATTGTAGGCTGCACAGACCTCTGTCGTGATGGTAAAACCTGGTGGAACTGGTAGTTGGATGCGTGCCATTTCGGCTAAGTTCGCACCTTTCCCACCCAGGATAGCCCGCATGGATGCGTCTCCATCTGTTCTTTCGCCAAATTCGTAGATGTAATGTTTTGTTGTCATAAAACTGTTAGAATATTAAAAAGCCACCGGCTCTCAGTCTAAAGAGCACTTATTTTTTGAGCAAGGAAAATCGCCAATCGAGATGATTGGCTAAGAAAATTAGTTCTGAATTTGGGCCAGCTCTTTGTAAAATGGCAAAATGAAAAGGCAGGATTCACCCTGCCTCGTATATTTTATGTATTCTGATTTTATTGAATTTCCTCTACCTTCAACTCACCTCGTCGTAACGGGACAACTTCATAGACCCTAGGCCTGTGCCAAAATTATGACTTATTCCCTTTCTTTCACGACGGGCATGACAAAGTGGCCAACTCCGTTTTCTTCATTTCTTTCCTGGCTCTAGGAGCTGGGCAGGTAGCTCCGGTAGTTCATTCTTCCTCCGCCTCCTCCTCTTCCTCTTGGATTACAGTAAGCACAACAGGTGGTTCTGGTTCCTCCTCTTCTTCCTCTTCTTCCTCTTCTTCTTGGATTACAGTAAGCACAACAGGTGGTTCTGGTTCCTCCTCTTCTTCCTCTTCTTCTTGGATTACAGTAAGCACAACAGGTGGTTCTGGTTCCTCCTCTTCTTCCTCTTCTTCTTCACAAATTACAGGCATTATGGCTGGTTGGTCAAATGGGAATGCGGGAGGCGAATCATCAGAAACGCGTCCGGAATCATCATCTTCATTGGGGGCATGAGCGCCATGTTCCTGTAATAACTTTATTTTCATTGGCTCTTGGAGTCTTGTGGCTACTTGAAGCGGCATGAGCCTTTCTCCGTTTGGACGAGCATTGGCATCGACGCCATGTTTTAAGAGTAGTTTTAGCATATCGCAGCTGCCGTAACTCACCACTTCGAAAAATATTCTAGGAGAAATGGCGACAGAAGCTAGCCCGGAGGCTCTGTAAAATAACGCCTGCATCGTTGCAATTTCGTTATTAACAGCAAATTCATGAATTTCAGCAACCTCAACAGATAGCACTGGATCAAATGCTATACTCGGCCGTACGAGAAAGGGCCTAAGCGCGTAATCGCATATGCGCTTGCTTAATCCCAAGTCTAGAGGAAATCCCTCGTGATGAGGAATAAATACATTGACTAGTACTTCAATGTCCTCCGGAAATGTCAAGACAGTGGCGAACGCAAAACTAGCATCGAAGCCCTGATTTTGCATTTCCCGCCAAGCGTGTCCTTGTGCAATAGCTTCCGGAACTAGGCTTATCGTTAGAGGAAACCTGTCCGAAGATGAAGATACTCCTAACTCAATTCTATCTTGATCTTGAAGTTCTTGGCCGGCGATCGTAACCCGAACATGAGAAGAGAGTGACAAAAATGTGACTCGTTTTGGACGTTCGGGCCTACTCTCGCTATCTAAGACAAAAACGAAATCATTATCCGATGAGTCATTAGGCATGACGTGTATCGCATAGGAGACAGATAATTTTTGGGAAACGGTAAGATTTGGAAATTCTCTCTCTACAACACTCAAAGCTTGTAATGACTCTTGAACTTCCTCTCGAAGCGAGAGGTGTCCGGCGAGTGATCTTTGATCGACGGCAGAACCATCCGGAAGAGTTAATTTATCACTTGAAAAGGTTAGCTTCATAGGTTCTATGGTTTGGAATCGTAATTCGGCGACAGTCGTAAGAGAAGTTACTCGACCACTTAAAAGGAAGCGACCTCTCGTTTGGCCAAATGTAGGAATAACTCTCATTGTGCCAGAATCAGGTGAAAATTGGCATTTTAAAATACCATCATTGTCATCTTCCCTCCATGGGAAATCCCACGGAGCAGCTTCAGCTGCGGATAAGGATAATAGCGCGACACAACAAACATAGGAATGGGTAAGATTTTTTTTCATAAAAAAATACTAAGAGGTGAGAATTGCTTAAGGACGAGTCTTTTGTCAATCTTAATTTTATATATTTTTTAAAATTCCAAGATAATGCTGAAATGATGATGAAACAACGATTCGTTAGTGGATAATGATCGAAATAACATGTGAAAGCTTTCCGCTAAAAGGTCATATACGAGACAGAATTGAAATTTCGCTAATAGACACTGAAGAGCAGGGAATATTATAAAATTATTTACCCGAGGATCCACCAGCAGAAGGGCTACCTTTGGCTCCATATTTTCGGAGTAATTTCACCATGGGTTTCTCTTCTTGGGTAAACGGAGCTTCTCTGGTAAATGCCATCTCAAGTGGTGTTTGCCTAAAGCTCGTATCATGTTCATTAATCTTATCGCGGAGGCTCGTTTTCTCCAGTAACAGCTCCACTGTTTCTAAATGATTTCGGTGGACTGCTAGATGAAGCACTGTAGTAGTACCTTCACCGGAAAGACTTGGGGCAATGCCAGGGATGTCGATGTCAACATTATCGTTTCCTTTACTTATTATAGCTTGAAGGTCTGCAATCCTGTTTTCCTCAATGAGGAGCTTAAGATACGCAGGAGCAATGTTTCGGTGCTCTCCGGGTGTATAGAGATGATCGATGACTTTTCGGCTGACAATATATGGGTGCAGCATAGCATCAATCGCCATACCGATATCGATATTAGACTGAGCCACCAGATTTTCGAATGTTTTACGTATTTTAGAAGAAAATACTTCGACAATGACCTCGACCATACCAGTGTCATGCACTAAGATGGTTGCGCCGCCGGTGGTGTCAACAGGTCTCGTAATTTCTGCCGTCCACCAGGGCGTTTCTTGTGGATTAAGTCCATTGCTATGCATCTTTCTCAGAAAGAAACCATTCGGAAGCGAAGCTACTAAAGGACGTTTGCTGTCCTCATTCTGATCGGCTTTGGAAGCAAAATCGAATTCACGGCTTCCCAAAAACGGAATGCGTTTAATGGCGGCCAAACAAGAGCTCAACGTTTTACAGTGCCATAAGAGCTGTGGACTTCCATGAGGTGATATGCCTAGGTACATCGCATAAGTGACGGATAATGGACGTGCGAACTCAATTTGATCTTCAGTTTCAATGACGGCCCCTAGGCGCCAGAGCCATGCTTTAATTTCTTCTGGAAGTGAGAAATATCCGCCGAGGTGATATAAATTATCACTGCTGGCTGGAAGACATAGCTGACTAGGATTTATAATTGCAAAGCGCAAATGGGCATATGGCTTGGCTTCAATAGGATCCCCACCAGGACGTCGATAGGAACAATAAGTTTTGCTGATTTTATCACCCCGACTGAAGTTGGTAGCCAACCATGTGTCATCATGTTCCTGACTCCATTTGCCCCATGTGACAGCCAAAGCCTCTGATAGGAATAACGTAGCGCAAAGACCGGGAAGAAGTACCTTATTTCTCATAGATGGGGAAATTAGGAATAGAAGGTGACTTTTCTGTCAAGTCCGTTTTTTTGGAAAAATTTCTATTCTATAGAAATCTTTCGATACGAAGGTTGAGATTTCATAATGATGGAGCTATCTTCTGATGGCGGATGATTTTTTTAGCCAGTTTTTTGAAAAATGGGAACGCGATACGTGAACCCCAGGCAATGCCGTTTTCCACTTGGGCGTCGTCGACCACGACCGTAATGACCACTTGTGGATTTTCGATCGGAAAAAATCCGCTGAAGGAAGCCACATGATGTTCGCTTGAATAACGCCCATCGATGATTTTTTGCGTTGTTCCTGACTTACCGGCACAGCGTACACCCAGGAGACGCATTTTATCTTTATCGTGTAAGGCACCTGTCACAGTATGGACAGTCGATGGCGATAGAATTCGGCGCTTGATCTCCGGCGTGGTATGCAACATTTCGTCCCCAGATGCCTCGCGGACGGAGATGAGAATCTGAGGGCGCAATAGAAAACCGCCGCTGGCTAAAACACCCATGGCCTGATGAACCTGAAGGGGCGTCGCGCTGATGGCATGGCCCATAGGCAAACGCGTGATGGTTAGGCGATCCCACTGGGATGGAGGATGTAGAGTGCCCTTCTGTTCGCCATCGAATCCATAGCCTGGCTTTTCGTCAAAGCCAAAGAGTTGTACGCCTTTGTAAAGTCTACGAGCACCAATCTTCAAGGCGACCTGCGCAACACCGCGATTGCTGGAACGGGATAGTACTTCCAAGAGTGTCAATTTGCCCATCGGACGGTGATCCTTTGGCAGAGCATAATACCGACCATTGTGTTCTATTTCTGGTGAGGAACAATCGAAGATCTGTTTCGGATCCACCACTTTCCATTCCATTCCCAGCGAAATAGGGACGATCTTGAACACAGATCCAGGTTCGTAGGCATCCGTAACGGCTCGGTTTCGCAGATCATCCAGGCTGGCTTGGGCATAAGCATTGGGATCGAAAGAAGGCCGATTGCCGAGTGCTAAGAGTTCTCCTGTAATAGCATCGCTGACCAAGACACTCATCCATTGAGGATGATAGCGTTGATCCCAACGATCCAGTAAAGTTTCGACGGCATTTTGCAGAAACATATCCAAGCTCAGAATGACATTGGCTCCATTTTGTGCCTGAATGTCCAGCTGCCGGAATTGCATGAGTTCGCTACGACGACCATCGCATTCGGAACTTAAGTACCCCTCATGGCCTTTTAGGAAAAAATCCATGTAGTGTTCGATTCCCGATACGGCCACATCTTCTTGGTTGACGAAGCCGACCACATGGCTGGCGATGTGTCCCGATGGGTAAATGCGTTCCGAACGCCTCAATCCATAGACTCCTTTGATCCGTAGGTTCAATAAGGCCTCATAAGTACTTTCTTCTTTCAGGATACCGAGTTTTTTCCAGCGAACCTTGACTTCTTTGCCCTTGACGAGGATGTCGTGTTTTGTCATGGCGGCTTTGAGGTCATCGAGGGGAAGATCGAGCAATTTAGCGAGTTCCGGCCATCGATCTTGATCCTTCTCGGTGCATAGGGCAAAGGGATCCACACCTACCTCGATTATCTGTTGCGTCATGGCCAGTAGGACACCATGTCGATCGAGAATGGCTCCACGCCGTGTCCCGCGCCCGCGAGATATCTTGTGTGCGTTGTCAACAAAAGGAGCGTATTGGCATTTTTTGAGGACAGTATAGGTATAGAGTTTCCAGGCAATGAAGGCGTAGAGCAGGCAGACCAGGGAAGAGATGAAAAGGGCTCTCTTGCTAAATGTAAAATGCCAAGAGCGGAGCATTGAAGCCACTATATGAGATGAATCTTAAGGGAAAAGTCATGGCCTACCATCAACATCCTATTCCTGAATCCCATCTCGATTTCGTTGTAAGCATGAATATATATTCCCAGTCTTTCAGCGTCCCACAAAATATCATCTTTCATCTTAATATCTTAGAGAAATACCGCTTAGGACTTTCAGGGTTAAGGACAATGAGTTCTTAAGACGGGATAAAGAAGGATTACTAATTTTTCTTGTTGAGCTGTTCTCGCTCGCGACGGATGCGTTCCCGTTCGAGTTCCAGGCGTTCCCTCTGAACCTCTTGCTCTAGATTCCGCATTTCCGCTTCCTTCTGGCGACGGGCTTCTGCTTCACGATGGCGGGCTTCCGCTTCATCCTGTATTTTTTGTTGACGATAATAGGCCTCTGCCGATTGCTGCTGTTTGGTAGCCGCATTTTCATCTTCACCGACATGGTGCCCAATGGCAGCGCCGGTAAGTCCTCCTAGGACGCCCCCCAGGACAGCGCCACCGGCACCGCCATCGATCGCATAGCCGATGCCGGCACCGGCCGCCGTCCCCAAAGCGCCACCTCCCAGGGTTGCGTCCGTCTTATCGCAACCCGAAAGGACGATGAGCATCGCTCCTAAGCACATCGGGCCCACTACCTTCGATAAATCTGTTCTTTTCATATCAAAATATTAATATCCTGATGCGCAGGAAATGAATTTTGACCCTTTTTCAAGCTCGTAAATTTGGTTTAAGGGTGTTTGGAGTTATTTTTAAATAATTTGTAAAAATGAGCCGATCGAGGTGAAAATTCTTGCCAAAATTTTGGCAAAACGCACAGCCATAATACATTATGTGTGGCATTGTCGGTTATGTGGGTCGTCGTCCAGCGGCACCGCTTATTTTTGAAGGACTTCAGCATCTGGAATACAGAGGCTACGATTCCGCCGGTATCGGTCTTATAAAGGCTGATGATACATTTGAGCTCTACCGAAATGTCGGTCGTGTGGCCGCTCTTCTGGAGTGTTTCGAGCCGCGTCAAAGTGACAGTCATGTGGGCATCGGCCATACGCGCTGGGCTACTCATGGTGCTGTTTCTGTACTCAACGCTCATCCTCATCGTAGCTATCACGGCGATTTCCTGTTGGTCCACAACGGTGTGATCGAGAATTTCAAGACCCTTAAATCTTTTCTCTTAGAAAAAGATTACGCCTTTTACTCGGATACTGATACGGAAATCTTAGCCAATCTGATAGAGTTTTATTACCAGCAACAGGCGACGACAGAACCGGCGTCGTTTTTACAGGCCGTTCAAGAGGCATTGCGACATGTGCAAGGGACCTATGGTCTGGCTGTGCTGTGCCAAGATTGTCCAAACCATCTCTTGGCGGCACGGAATGGATCTCCGCTCCTGATTGGAATTGGAGATAATGAGCATATTGTGGCCAGTGATGCGGCCGCCATCGTGACCTATACTTCACAGGTCATCTACCTACGGGATCGCGAAATAGCGCTTATGTCGAGCGATGATTTACAGATCTGTACACTTCAGTCGGAGAACGTATCGGCCGAGGTATGCACGATCGACTGGTCGCCAGAAGAAGCCGAGCGAGGTCAGCACGAGCATTACATGCATAAGGAAATTTATGAACAAGCCCAGGTCATAGTCAATGCCATACGAGGACATATTTCAGATGATTTCAGTTCGCCGCGATTCGGAGGTCTTGCGCCACTGGGCAATCGGTGGAACGAAATCGATCGTATTGTATTCTGCGCCTGTGGCAGTGCCTGGCATGCTTGCCTGGAAGCGGAATATCTCATCGAACATTATGCACACATTCCGGTCGAAGTGGAATATGCTTCGGAATTTCGCTATCGCAATGCACCGCTTTCAAAACGCACCCTCGTCGTCGTCGTGAGTCAATCCGGTGAGACACTCGATACTTTAGCGGCCCTTGCGGAAGCAAAACGAAGGGGCTATCCGGTGGTGGGCATCACCAATGTCGTAGGGTCTACGATCTCGCGGGAGACCGATTGTGGTATTTATCAACATGCCGGACCCGAGATCGGTGTCGCGTCGACAAAGGCATTTACGTCACAACTCTGTATCCTCGCGATGTTGGCCGTCTACCTGGGCCGGTTGCGTCATATGGATTATACGGAAGGGGTATCCTTTATCCAAGCTCTGCAGGAATTGCCACAAAAGATAGAGGAAACTCTCCTTTTGGAACAACAGATATCGGAAATAGCGCAGCGTTATTATCAAAGTGAACAGTTTCTATTTCTGGGACGCCAAACGCTGTTTCCTGTCGCGCTGGAAGGGGCACTTAAATTGAAGGAGATCGCCTATGTCTATGCTCAAGGATATCCTTCGGCGGAAATGAAACATGGCCCCATTGCCCTTGTTTCCAAAGAGTGTCCTACAGTTATCTTCGCCACACAGGCGGCGATCTTTCCCAAAACACTTTCCAATATTCAGGAAATTCGCGCGCGCAATGGCCCGATTATTATGGTGGCGACGGGAGAGATCCCTATGGATCCTAGCGAAAGCGAAGCATTTGTCATCATTCCCAAAACGCACCCGGCATTGCAACCGATTCTCGCCACTATTCCGGCACAATTTTTTGCCTATCATATGGCCTTACGGCGCGGCTGTGATGTGGATAAACCACGCAACTTAGCCAAATCGGTCACCGTAGAGTAGGGCTTTGAATAGCCACAAAATAATGTCACGAAATAGTCATTGAAGCTGTTTTGCCTTTTTCATGAATCGGAACTTGTGTCCTGACTTTCTTTTCATTCAATAGCCGCCTTTTATCTGATGTGATTATGTGTAGTCCTATTGAAAAAGTTTTGGCACGAGAGGTTCTGGATTCTCGTGGATATCCGACGGTAGAAGTAGATGTCTACCTCAGTGACGGGAGTGTGGGTCGAGCGGCGGTACCTTCAGGGGCCAGTACGGGTGAACGTGAAGCCATCGAGCTTCGGGATGTCGCGACCGATGGAAAGGGTTTGCCGCAGGGGATCGATTCCCGTAAACGTTTTGGCGGAAAGGGCGTTTTGGCGGCCGTCCATAATGTCAACACCATCATCGCGCCGACTTTGATCGGAAAGGATGCCTACGATCAGGATGCCATCGACCACCACATGATAAATTTAGATGGGACTTTTACGAAATCCAAATTGGGAGCGAATGCGATCCTGGGGGTCTCCTTGGCGGTGGCCAAAGCGGCAGCGAATTCATTTGATTTGCCACTCTATCGCTACATCGGTGGTGTCAATGCCAAGCTACTGCCCATTCCGATGATGAATGTCCTCAATGGTGGTGCCCATTCAGATGCTCCCATCGATATTCAGGAATTCATGATTGTGCCACATCATGCTGCCAGTTTTCACGAAGCTATACGCATGGGAGCCGAGACCTTTCATGCCCTCAAGGCGGTCCTGAAGGAAAAGAAATTGTCCACAGCCGTAGGGGATGAGGGCGGATTTGCTCCGAATTTACCTTCCAATGAGGCCGCATTGGAAGTAATGGTCGAGGCCATCGAACGGGCAGGCTATAAGCCGGATACCGACATTCGCATCGCACTCGATGTGGCGGCGTCCGAATTCTTCGATACCCAGGAGGGCTGCTATATTTTCAAAAAATCAGATCATTCCAAGCATAATGCCGACAGCTTGATCCGTTTTTACCAAAAGCTCATCGATCGGTATCCCATCTGTTCCATCGAAGATGGTTTGGGCGAAAATGACTGGGATGGCTGGAAGGTTTTTACGGAAAAGCTTTCTCGAATTCAGCTCGTCGGCGATGATCTTTTCGTCACGAATCCAAAGGAATTACAAAAGGGAATCGAAAAAAATATTGCCAATGCCATTCTCATCAAGGTCAATCAAATCGGTTCGCTGACGGAAACATTGGATTGTGTCGAATTGGCGAAAAAAGCGGGGTATAAGTCCGTCATTTCCCATCGTTCAGGAGAGACGGAGGATACGACAATTGCGGATATTGCCGTAGGGACTCATGCCGGGCAGATCAAGACCGGTTCCATGAGCCGTACCGATCGCATTTGTAAATATAATCAACTGCTGCGTATCGAGGAGGAATTGGGCTCCAGTGCCATCTACGCCGGCTGTCAGTCATAAGGCCAACATTTAAGGTCGTTTGAATGCGTCGTTAATATATGGACATTTTTTGCCGATTCTTGGCTGTAGCTTATCTTGTGGATGCGTAAGTCTTCGAGGTGATGGGGATCTTTATGTTCCCGTTGCCTTTGCGAGAAAATCGATGAAATTCTTTCATCGCTCTCCTCGCGGCCGGCGTAGCCGGCGAGCCTGAAAGGCTCGAAAGGCAGCAGATCTCCCAGACGGACGGAAATGGCATTGGAATTTCTAGGTCAATGGCATGAGAATTCCCAGGTCTCCGAATGCTTCTTCTTCATTTTCTCTTTAAGCCGAAGTCTTGTTTTAGTACGACAATGGTTATAGTTCCCATCGGCAAGCAAGAGGTAAGGAATTTTATTGTCGTGGTGGATAAAAATGATCAATCTGCACCGATCATGATCGTTTACCTAGAGGGTATTTTGCAGGAGCAATCGCCATTTCACTGCATCATCAATGTCCATGGCGTCGGCTATGAGGTTCATGTCCCCTTGAACGTCAATGAAAAGCTACCCAAACCAGGCCAGAGTATCCAGCTCCATATCCACCCTGTTTATCGTGCAGATTCTCAAGATTTATATGGATTTCTTGATCCGGAAGATCGTCAGCTCTTTCGACTCCTCATCGCAAAAGTTTCCGGTGTGGGAGCCAAGTTGGCGATCTCCATCTTGAGTCGTCTCGAAAAAAATGTCCTCCGACAGGCCATTGCCCAGCGTAATACCTCACTCCTGTCGCAGATCCCGGGTATTGGAAAAAAAACAGCGGAACGCATTGTTATCGAACTTTCCGACGCGGCGAAAAAGTTGTATCCAGAAGTGGCCGAGCAGGACCATCCATCCTCCTCGTCGCCGATACAGGATGCCATTACTGCCCTAATGACATTGGGTTATAAGGCGCAGGAAGCGGAGAAGACGATCTTGAAGGCTTCTCAACAGATTGGCGAACAGGCTTCGACAGAAGTACTGCTGCGCCATGCCCTGCGAAATACATAAAACGTCCCTATGTGGGAATTTGAAATCGGATATGAAGACCGTTTCTGAATGACGGGAGAGTTTACCGCCTTTGAGCCCTTCGGGCTCTGGCTCGCTGTGCGAGCGGCCCGGAGACCCTAAACGAAAACCTTCGTTTAGGGTCTCCGGGCAAAGGCGGTAAATATAAAAGTCAACAGCCAACATGAGGTGAATCGAGGCCTCGAATTTAAAAGTCATCCGGTGCATAGATCAGTACCTCCCCTTGAGCTTTGTACTTGCCAAGCCCAAGGCGACCCTGATGTTGAGGATA